>JBDTPG010000013.1:0-35638 GCA_039932815.1 Caldimonas sp. | reverse complement strand
CCTCAGTCCGACCGGCGTCGCGCCGGAGCGACCTGAAGTCTTAGGCGGCGAGCGCTGCCGCCGCTTGCGTGGCCAGGCACTTGTTGCATTTGCCGAGGCCGGGCAAGCGCGAATCGGGCTTGCCGTCGCCGGTCTTGAAGTTGGCCTGGCAGCGCCGGCAGACGTACATCTTCGAGCTGGACATCATCGGCTTGACGCCAGGCTCGCCGGAAGGGCGGGCGGCGACGTACTCGGCCTGTGTCTGACGCAGCTTGAGGGACGCGCTGGTCGCGGTGGCGGCCGGAGTGGCGGCGGGCGCAGCAACGGCGGGCCCTTTGGACGGGGGAGCGGAGCGACGGGTGGCCATGGGCAAGGTACCTGAAGAGAGTCGGCGGACGCCGGACGCGCGCTGCATGCGTCGTCCGCCAGGGGGCACTATTGTCCCAGCAAACGCACTCCCTGGCACGAAGGGTTTGCCTTGCCCCCAGGCGGCGCCCGGGCCGCGCCGCCGCGATTGCGCGGCGACGCAAGTCAGCGACGGCTGAGCCCGTCGCCGCGCTCGAGGTCGAGCGCGTCCTGGCCCACGGTGACGAGGCCCGGCTGCGCGGCCTTCAGCGCGGCGCTGAAGGCGCTTGCTTCGCCGGCGATGGCCAGGCGCCGCTTGGCGGCGCCGAGGTTGGCGGCGGCATAGCGCTGGATGTCGGCGGCGGTGACGGCCTCGAGCTGGCCGATGCGTTCCTTCAGCTCGGCCGGCGGTCGGTTCGCGACGACGAGCGCGCGGATCGCGCTCGCCAGGCCGGCGGTCGTCTCGACGCTGCGGCTGAATCCGCCGATCAGCGTGAGCTTGCGCGCGGCGAGCTCCTCGGCGCCGACCGGCTCGGTCATGAGCCGGTCGATCTCGGCCTGGACCAGTCCCACGACCTCGGCGGCCGATTCGTTCTTGGTCTGCACCGCGACGCGAAAGAGTGCCCCTTCGCGGCGCGCTTCGAGTGTGCTGCTGACGCCGTAGCTGAGGCCGCGCTTGATGCGCACCTCCTGGTTGAGGCGCGACGAATAGCCGCTGCCGAGGACCGAGTTCAGCACCGCGCCGGTCGCCCGCTCGCTGCCGCTGCGCTCGGGCAGCGGCAGCGCGAAGACGACGCCGGCCTGGCCCGACTTGGCCATGTCGACGACCGCGACCGTCGGCCCGGCCCCGCTCGGCGCCGCGACGGGTGCGGTCGGCGCCGGCTCGGCGGGCGCGGCCCAGCCGCCGAAGTGGCGGCGCGCGAGCGCCAGGCCGCCGTCGGGCGTGATGTCGCCGGCCAGGATGAGCACCGCGTTGTCGGGTCGGAAGGTGCGTCGATGCACTGCCACCAGATCGTCGCGCGCGATGCGCGGCAGCGATTCGGGCGTGCCGCTCGCAGGATGTCCATACGGCCCGGTCCCGTAGGCGAGCTTGTCGGCGACCAGGCCGGCGAGCGTTCCCGGGCTGGCATAGGCGACCTTGAGCGCGTCGAGCGTCTGCGTGCGAACGCGCTCGATCTCGTCGGCCGCGAACACCGGCTCGCGCGCGACCTCGGCGACGAGGCCGAGCGCGGCGTCGAGCTTGGGCGTCGTCACCGTGATCGAGACGATCGCGCTGTTCCAGCCGGCGCCGCTGTCGAGCGAGCCGCCGAGCGCTTCGGCGGCGGCGGCGAGCTCGGGCGCGCTGTGGCGTTTCGTGCCTTGCGTCATCAGCGACGCGCTCAACGAAGCGAGCCCCGAGAGGCGCGGCGGATCGGCCTCCGCGCCGGCGAGCGCAACCAGCTCGGCGCTGACCAGCGGAACGCCTTCGCGCCGCGCGACGATGACGCGCAAGCCGTTGCCGAGCTTCAGCTCGCTCGGCGCGGCGATGGCGAGGGGGCGCGGCGCGGCCGGCGGCGGCGGCGTCGTGTAGGGCTGGGCGATCGCAGCCGTACCCAGCAGCGCGATGGCCAGCGCGGCGAGCCTTGGCGCGATCGTTGCGCGCGAGCGGTCAGTCAGCAATCTCATTTTTTCGCGACCTCGTCCTGCAGGTAGTCGATCGTCACCTTGCGTGCGTCGACCACGTACTTGCGCATGACCCGCTGCACGTCGGCGGCGCTGACCCGCTGCAGCTCGTCGATCTCGGTGTTGACACGCGCCGCGTCGCCTTCCATCACCGCCGCGTCGGCGATCGCCGAGGCCAGGCCGAGCGGCGTCTGCCGCGACATGACGACCTGCGTGACGACCTGGGTCTTGACCTTGGCGAGCTCGACCGCGCTCGGCGGCGTCGTCGCCAGACGCGTCACCTCGGCGAGCAGTGCCGCGCTCAGTTCGGCAGGCGATTTGCCGCCGGCACCGATGGCGAATGCGATCAACAGGCCGGGGCCGGCGCGCAAGTCTGCGTTGAAGCCGGCCTGCGTCGCGATGCGCTGGCGGTAGATGAGAGACTGGTTCAGCCGAGACGACTCGCCGGCGCTCAGCACTGCGGCGGCGACCTGCAGCGCTGCGTTGTCGGGGCTCGTCACCGGTGGCGCGAGCCAGGTCAGCGCCACCGCCGGCAGCGGCACCTGCGGGCCGGTGACCCGGGCGACGCGATCGGATTGCCACGGCGGCTCGCTCGCTTCGAAGCGCGGCAGCGGCGAGGCCGGCCTGGGCACCGGGTTGAAGTACTTGTCGACCCAGGCGTCGAGCTGTTTCTGGTCGAAGTCGCCGGCGACGACGAGGGTCGCGTTGTCGGGCCGGTAGTAGCGGCTGTGAAAGGCGACGACGTCCGAGAGCGTCGCCGCCTCGAGGTCTTCGATGCTGCCGATGCCGGGCCGCTTGTACGGATGGACGAGGTACGACGACGGCTCGATCGCATTGAAGAGCCGGCCGTAGGGCGACGCGAGGACGCGCTGGCGGTACTCCTCCTCGACGACGGCGCGCTCCGAGGCGAAGGTCGGCTCGTCGACCTTGAGGTTCATCATCCGCTCGGCTTCGGCCCAGAGCAGCGTCTCCAGGTGGTTGGACGGAACGACCTCGTGGTATTCGGTGACGTCGTCGCGCGTCGAGGCGTTGTTGGCGCCGCCGACGTCCTCGGTCAGGCGGTCGAACTGTTCGGCGCGCAGGTTGGTCGTGCTCTTGAACATCATGTGCTCGAAGAGATGGGCGAAGCCCGAGCGGCCGGCCGGGTCGTCGCGGCTGCCGACGTGGTACCAGACCTGCACGCTGACCGTCGGACTGGTGTGGCTTTCGACCGTGATCACCTGCAGGCCGTTGGCGAGGCGACGCTCGCGATAGGCGATGGGGGCGACCTTCAGGATCGCGGGCGCAGCCTTCGCCTTCGCTGCCTTCGGCGTCGCCGATGTCGGCGTCGCCGCGACAGCAAAGCGCGCCGGCGCGACCGCGATCGAGATCAGGAACAGCACGGCGCCGGCAGCATGCGCAAGTCGGTTGAGCATCATGCGGTCGATGATACGAGGGCGTCGAATAGGCATGCGACGAATGGTTCGTTGGCCCTGCGCCTCGCGCTGCCCAGGATGCGTCGACATCGCGCGGCCTGACCTCGGGCGGCGCGCGCTGGGGCTATCTCGCCGCCTGCGCGAAGTAGCGCCGGCTGGGTCGTGGCGCAGCCGCCCGCTCAGGCAGCGTCGCGAATGAGCAGGACGCCGCTGCTGCGGTTCGTCGCCGGATCGACCACGAGCAGCGCGCCGGCGACGCGGTCGTCGGCGAAGCGCGCGATCGGCAGCGCCTGTTGCGTCTCGACGACCACCTCGCCGATCTCGTTGACGCCGAGCTCGTGCGCTTCGTTCGCGGCGAGCGTCGCGATGTCTAGCCTGCTGTCGATCGCGGCGATGCGGCCCTGCAGCCAGCGGTTGCCGTGGCGCAGCCAGTACTTGCGGCCGATCACCGCCGGCTCGGTGTCGAGCCAGGCGAGCGTCGCCCGAAAGCGCGGCGAAGGCGCGACGCTGCCGGGTGCGGCGAGCCAGTCGCCGCGCGAGACGTCGAGCTGGCGATCGAGGACGACGCCGGCGGAGCGGCCGGCGCCGACCGTTTCGACGCGGAGGCCCGCGTCGTGCAGCTCGGCGACGCGCGCGGTCTCGCCGCTCGGAAAGACGGCGAGCAGATCGCCGACGGCGACCTCGCCGCGCGCGACCCGGCCCCAGAGCACCCGCGAGCGGTGGCCGGCGGCGCCGTGGCCAGAGTCGGCACCGACGTATTGCACCGGCATCGACACCTTGCCGATCGCTGCGCCGTCGTCGTCGGGCAGCTGCTCGAGCAAGGCGAGCAAGGTCGGACCGTCGTAGCGGCCGAGCGCGCTCGGCCGGCTGACGTTGTCGCCGTGCAGCGCCGAAATCGGCACGATGCCGGCCGGCGCGAAGCCGGCGTCGGCGGCGAAGGCGGCCAGCGCCGCGCGAATGCGAGCGAACGCGGTGGGCGCGTCGGCGACGGCGTCGAGCTTGTTGACCGCGAAGACGATGTGCGGCACGCGCAGCAGCCGCGCCAGGAGCGCGTGGCGGCGCGTCTGCGGCAGCAGCGCGACGGGGCGGGCCGCGAGGTCGAGCTTGGTCGCATCGACGAGGACGACGGCGGCATCGCTGCCCGCCGCCGCGGTCACCATGTTCCGCGTGTACTGCTCGTGCCCGGGCGCGTCGGCGATGATGAACTTGCGCTCGCGCGTCGCGAAGTAGCGGTAGGCGACGTCGATCGTGATGCCCTGCTCGCGCTCGGCCTCGAGGCCGTCGGTGAGGAGGGCGAGGTCGATCGGCTGGCCGCCGCCGGCCTTCGCCTCGAGCGCGTCGAGCTGGTCGGCGAGGATGGCGCGGCCGTCGAGGAGCAGGCGCCCGATCAGCGTGCTCTTGCCGTCGTCGACCGATCCTGCGGTGAGGAAGCGAAGCGGCCGGCGCGCGGCCGGCGCCGGGTCGTCGTCGCGCAGGGCGAGTCCCATCAGAAGTAGCCTTCCTTCTTGCGCCGCTCCATCGCGGAATCGGAGGTGCGGTCGTCCATGCGCGTCGCGCCGCGCTCGCTCACCGTGACGGCGAGCGTCTCGCCGACGACGTCGGCGGCGTTGGCGGCGAAGCTTTCGACGGGGCAGGTGCAGGTCATGTCGCCGACGGTGCGAAAGCGCACCGCGACCCGCTCGACGGTGTCGTGCCGCGCGGGCGGCGTGACCGCCGTCACCGGCACCAGCAGGCCCTTTTTCCTGACCACCTCGCGCGTGTGCGTGTAGTACAGGCTCGGCAGCGCGATCCGTTCGCGCTGGATGTAGAGCCAGACGTCGAGCTCGGTCCAGTTGCTGATCGGAAAGGAGCGCATGTGCTCGCCCGGCTTCAGGCGCGTGTTGAAGAGCGTCCACAGCTCGGGGCGCTGGTTCTTCGGTTGCCACTGGCCGAAGCTGTCGCGGTGCGAGAGGATGCGCTCCTTGGCGCGCGCCTTTTCCTCGTCGCGCCGGGCGCCGCCGATGAGCGCGTCGAAGCGGTGCTCGTCGACCGCCTCCATCAGCGTCACGCTCTGGTGGCCGTTGCGCGATTCGCCGGGCGAGCCGAGGCGGACGCTGCCGCGCGCGATCGAGTCCTCGAGATGCGCGACGACGAGCTTCTCGCCGAGCTCGGCGACGATCTCGTCGCGAAAGGCGATCACTTCCGGGAAGTTGTGTCCGGTGTCGACGTGCAGGAGCGGAAACGGCAGCCGCGTCTTCGCGGCGCCGGCGAGCTTGAACGCCTTCTGCGCGAGGTGCAGGACGACGCACGAGTCCTTGCCGCCGGAAAAGAGCAGCGCCGGCCGCTCGAACGCGGCGGCGGTCTCGCGCAGGATGAAGATCGCTTCTTCCTCGAGCGCGTCGAGCTGGGCGACGTCGAACTCGGGCAACGCCAGCCGATCGAGCGGGGTCGGCGCGTTCATGCCGCGGCTCCGATGGCGCTCGCGGGCGCAGCGACGTGCAGGCCGCATTCCTTGGCGCCTTCCTGCTCCCACCACCAGCGGCCGGCGCGGAAATCCTCGCCTGCGGCGACGGCGCGCGTGCACGGCGCGCAGCCGATGCTCGGAAAGAATTGATCATGGAGCGCGTTGTACGGAACGTCGTTCACGTCCAGGTAGTGCCAGACGTCGGCCCAGCTCCAGTCGGCGAGCGGGCTGAGCTTGGTCCGGCCGTGCTCGTCGAGCGCCTCGAAGGCGACGGCGCCGCGGTCGTTCGACTGCTCGCGGCGCAGACCCGTGACCCAGGCACTGCGCCCCGCGAGCATGCGGCCGAGCGGCTCGACCTTGCGCAGCGCGCAGCACGCCTTCCTCAGCTCGACGCTCTGCTTCATCGCGTCCCCGCCGTTCCGGCCGACGAAAGCGATCACCGCCTCGTGCACCGGGCGGTAGCGCTCGACGAACAGGCCGTAGCGTTCGCGGATGGCGTCGACCAGCGCCAGCGTCTCGGCGTGGAGCTTGCCGGTGTCGAGCGTCGCGATCGCGATCGGCAGCCGATCGCGGGCGATCAGGTCGGTGAGGACGAGGTCCTCGGCGCCGAGGCTCGAGGCCTGGACGATGGCGTCGGAGTGCGCGTCGGCGGCTTGCGCGAGCAGGCGCCGGGCGTGATCGACGCGGCCGTCGAAGCCTTCGGTCTTCCTTGCGTAGAGTGAAGTTGCGGTCGCCGTGTCCATGCCTCGCCCCGCCGGCACAGGCGTACCGGAGGCCGGACTGTAGGGATGGGCCGGTCGACCGCGAAGAACAGTTTCGGCGTTTGCTTCTGCGCGCCGTTCATAACGGCGCCAAGCGAGTCAGCGCGGCGGGCCCGACTCGAGCGCGAGCTCGAAGTGCTCGACATGCGGCGGCTGCGCCAGGAACGGGCCGATGAACGAGCGCCATTCGGCGAAGAGCGGGCCCCCGCGGAAGTCGACGGTGTGGTTCTCGAGCGTCTGCCACCAGATCAGGAGGACGTAGCGTTCCGGCGATTCGATGCCGCGCTGCACCTTGTGGGCGACGAAGCCCTGGGCGCGCGGCATCACGGTGGCCAGGCCCTGGGCGATCGCCACTTCGAACTCCGCGTTCTTGCCCGGCGGGATGCGGATGTCGGCGACTTCGAGAATCATGCGGGCCTCGCGATGGTGATGGGGAATCGAAGGGCGTGGGGGCGACGACCAGTCTACGGCGCGCTCAGACGCCGAGAAATCGCGCCAGCGCCGCGCCGTCGGTGCCGATCGCCGCCGATTCTCCGGCGAGGACGACGCGGCCCTTCTCGAGGACGACGGCGTCGTCGGTGTGGGCCAGCACGGCGCGCGCGTTGCGGTCGACGATGAGGGTCGCGATCCCGGTGGCGCGGATCTCGGCGATGGTGCGCCAGATCTCGGCGACGACGAGCGGCGCCAGGCCCTCGGTCGCCTCGTCGAGGATCAGCAGCATCGGGTTGGTGAGCAACGCCCGGCCGATCGCGAGCATCTGCTGCTCGCCGCCCGAGAGCTGCTGGCCGCCGTGGCCGAGGCGCTCGGCCAGGCGCGGAAACGTCGCGAGCACGCGCTCGAGCGTCCATGCGCGCGCACCGTCGGGACCGGTGCGCGCGGTCATCACCAGGTTCTCGCGCACCGACAGGTTGGGGAAGATGCCGCGACCTTCGGGAACGTAGCCGACGCCGAGGCGCGCCATCTTCTCCGGCGCTGCGCCCGTGAGCGCCCGACCCTGCCAGGCGACGCTGCCGCCCGCCGCGCGCACGTAGCCGAGGGCGGTGCGGATCAGCGTCGTCTTGCCCATGCCGTTCCTGCCCAGGAGGCCGAGCGAGCGGCCCGGGCGGATCGCGATCGTCACGCCGCGCAGGACATGGCTGTCGCCATAGCGCGCGTGCAGGTCGTCGATCGAGAGCAATGCGGTCATCGCGATCTCAATGCCCGTCGCCGAGATAGGCGATCTGGACCGCGCGGTCGCTGCGGATGCGCTCCGGCACGTCGCTCGCGATCACCTGGCCGTTGACCATCACCGTGATGCGGTCGGCGACGCGGAACACGGCGTCCATGTCGTGCTCGACGAGGAGGATGGCGTGGCTCGCCTTCAGGTCGCAGAGCAGCGCCAGCATGCGCCCGGTCTCTTCCGAGCCCATGCCGGCGAGCGGCTCGTCGAGGAGGAGGGCGCGCGGCGCCGTCGCCAGGCACATCGCGATCTCGAGCTGGCGCTTGGCGCCGTGGCTCAGCGTCGAAGCGACGCGACCGCCGTCGCCCTCGAGGCCGGCGGCCGCCAGCGCGCGCATCGCCATCGCGATGCCGCGCCGATCATCCGCGGCCCGCTCCCAGACGCGCCACGGCCGCTGTGCGCTCGCCTGCGCGGCGAGGCGGCAGTTCTCGAGCGCGCTGAACTCCGCGAAGATCGTCGTCCGCTGGTAGCTGCGGCCCAGGCCGGCGCGCGCGCGGCGCGGCTGCGGCCAGCGCGTCACGTCGTGGCCGGCGAAGCGGACGCTGCCGGCGCTCGGCGCGAGCTCGCCCGAGAGCATGTTGATGAGCGTCGACTTGCCGGCGCCGTTGGTGCCGATGACGGCGTGAATCTCGCCGACGCGGATGTCGATCGACACCGCGTCGACGGCGGCGAGGCCGCGGAAGCGCTTGCCGACGCCGATGGCCTCGAGCAGCGGCGCCGATCCTGCCGCGGCGCGCGGCCCCGAGGCTTCGGCGAGTACGGCGCTCATGGCGATCGCCCCTGCGCGAGGCCCGGCGCCCGGCCGCGCGCGAGATCGCGCAGGCGCGCACCGAGGCCGATCAAGCCGCGCGGCAGCGCGGCGACGAAGGCGATGATCGTCAGCCCGAGCGTCAGCTGCCAGTGCGAGGCGAGCGGGCCGAGCAACGCCTCCGACTGGAACAGCTCCTTCAGCAGCGTGAAAGCGACCGCGCCGATCACGGCGCCGCGCAGGCTGCCGATGCCGCCGAAGATCAGCATCAGCAGCACCGCGCCCGATTCGTGCCACGACAGCAGTTCGGGATTGACGGCGCCGTCCTTGACCGCGAGCAGGAGGCCGGCGAGGCCGGCGAGCGCACCGGCGAGGACGAAGGCGGCGAGCTTGTACGGCGTCGTCGAAAAGCCGGCGGCGCGCATGCGCTGCTCGTTGACGCGGATGCCGGCGAGGGCGTGGCCGAAGCGCGAGCGGAGCAGGAGGGCGATGAAGGCGTAGGTCGCGACCAGCGCCGCCAGCACGGTGTAGTAGAAGGGAATGTGCTGGCCGAGATCGAGCAGCGTCGCGGCGCCGATCGCGAGCATCGGCTTGGCGTACAGGAAGATGCCGTCGCTGCCGCCGCCGACCTTGGTGTCGTGGAATACGAAGTAGGCCATCTGCGCGAACGCCAGCGTGACCATGATGAAGTAGACGCCGCGCGTGCGCAGGCTCAGCGCGCCGACGACGATGGCGTAGGCCGCGGCCGCGCCCATCGCCAGCGGAACGAGCAGCGCGAGCGACGCGCCGCTGTCCCCCGACGCCAGCACGGTGACGTAGGCGCCGATGCCGAGGAAGGCGGCATGGCCGAGGCTCACCAGGCCGGTCGCACCGACCAGCAGCTCGAGGCTCAGCGCGAAGATCGCGTAGATCGCGATGCGGACGACGACGTCCTGGCCGTACGGCGACAGCGCGAGCGGCAGCAGCGCGATCGCGATGGCCGCGGCCACCGGCACCGCCCAGCCGCCGGCCTCGCGCCGGCCGATGTCGGGCAGGGCGCCGACGTCGGCGCGAGCGCCGCCGCCGCCCGCTTCGTTGTCGGTGTCAGAAGCCACGCTTCATCAGCCCCTCGGGGCGCCAGACCAGGACGATCGCCATCAGCACGTAGACGCCGACGCCGCTCCATTCGGCGAAGAAGACCTTGCCGAAGGTGTCGACGAAGCCGACCAGGAGCGAGGCGACGAGGGCGCCGGTGATCGAGCCGATGCCGCCGATGACGACGACGACGAAGCAGATGATCAGCACGCTCGAGCCCATGCCGGGGTACACCGACGACAGTGGCGCGGCGATCATGCCGGCGAGCGCGGCCAGGGCGACGCCGCCGGCGAAGACGACGCGGTACAGGCGCCGGATGTCGACGCCGAGGCCGCGCACCATGTCGCGGTTGCTCGCGCCGGCGCGGATCATCATGCCGAGCCGGGTGCGGTTGACGACGGCGTAGAGCGCGATCGCGACGACCAGGCACGCCGCCGAAGCGAAGACGCGGTACCACGGGTACTGCATCAGGCCGCCGAGCGAGAAGCCCCCGGTCAGCCACGACGGCGCGGTGACGCCGTGCACGTCGTTGCCGACGAGGATGCTGCGCATCTCCTCGAAGACGAGGATCAGCGCGTAGGTGAGAAGCACCTGCTGCAGGTGGTCGCGCTCGTACAGGAAGCTGAAGAAGACCCACTCGAGGAGATAGCCGAACAGCGCCGCGAGCGCGACGCCGACGACGAGCCGGGTGATGAACCAGTCGCCGAACCATGGCGCGAGCGCGAAGGCGAGGTAGGCGCCGAGCATGTAAAAGCTGCCGTGCGCCAGGTTGATGACGCCCATGATCCCGAAGATCAGCGTCAGCCCGCTGGCGACGAGGAAGAGCAGCAGCCCGTACTGGACCGCGTTCAGGCACTGGACGAGGAAGGTGGCGGTGGTCACGGTTTGCCCACCATCATGACGCGTGCCGAACCCCGGCACGGGCGGCGCGGTGCGCGGCCCGTCGGCGTCGGCACGACTAGCTTCGCGTCGCGCTCAGAGCTTGCAGCCGCGCGCCGGATCGGCGAGCGCCTTCACGGCGATCGAGCGGAACTCGTTGTTGTTGCCCTTGACCTCGCGCAGGTAGATGTCCTGCACCGGGTTGCCGGCGGCCGAGAGCGTGAACTTGCCGCGCGGGCTGTCGACCGGGGTTTTCCTCATCGCCGCGGTCAGCGCGTCGCGCTTGGTCAGGTCGCCGCCGACCGCTTTCAATCCGTTGGCAAGGATCTGCGCCGCGTCGTAGCCCTGCACGGCGTAGACATCGGGCTGCGCCTTGTAGGCGATCGCATAGGCCTTGCGGAAGGCGTTGTTCTTCGGCGTGTCGAGGTTGTCGGCGTAGTGCAGCGTCGTCAGCATGTTCTGCGCCGACGCCCCCTGCGCCTCGAGCGTGCCGTCGGTGAGGAAGCCCGGGCCGTAGAGCGGAATCGTCTTGTTGAGCCCGGCCGCGGCGTAGTCCTTGACGAACTTGACGGCGCCGCCGCCGGCGAAGAAGGCATACACCGCATCGGGCTTCTGCGCCGCGATCTCGGTCAGGAGCGCCTGGAACTCGACGTTCGGGAACGGCACCGTCAGGTCCTTGACGACCTTGCCGCCGCCTTTCTCGAGGCCTTCGGCGAATCCCTTCGTCGATTCGGCGCCCGCCGCGTAAGCCCAGGTGATCGTCATCGCCCGCTTGACGCCTTTCTGGCCGGCGACGACGCCCATCGCGTAGCCCGGCTGCCAGTTCGAGAACGAGCTGCGCACGATGTTCGGGCCGCACATCGGCCCGGTGATCGCGTCGGCGCCCGCGTTCGGGATCACGAGCAAGGTGTTGTTGTCCTTCGCCGCCTTCGCCATCGCCAGCGCGACGCCGGAGTGGACGGTGCCGACGAGGACGTCGACGTTGTCGCGCTTGATCAGCTTGTTGACGTTGTCGGTCGCCTTCGGCGGTTCGGACTCGTCGTCGACCTTGAAGTACTGAACCTCGCGCCCGCCGAGCTTGCCGCCCTGCTCCTGGACGTAGAGCTTGAAGCCGTTCTCGATCGCGTTGCCGAGGCCGGCGTAGGTGCCGCTGTAGGGCAGCATGAGACCGATCTTGATCGGCCCGCCTGTCGATTGCGCTTGCGCGGCGAGCGACGCGCAGGAGACGAGAACGCCTGCGAGCGAGGTGAGTGCGAATCTGTTCGTTGACATGAAAGCTCCGGGCTTCAGTGGATAAGGTGTTCGGCGATGAAGGCGCCGGCCTCGCGCGAGAGGATCTCGGGCTGGTCCCGATGCGGCGAGTGTCCGCAATCCGCGAGCACGAGCAAGCGGGTTTTCGGCAATCGACGCGCGACGGCGCGAATCTGCGCGAGCGTGCCGTACTCGTCGCCCTCGCCCTGCACCGCGAGCACGGGGGCGGTGATCGTCCCGATTTCGCGCTCGACGTTCCAGGCGCGGAAGTCCGGCGCGAGCCAGGCGTCGTTCCAGCCGCGGAATGCCGAGTCCGGGTCGACGTGGTGGCGCGCCAGGCCGTCGCGCAGCGCACCCGTCTCGTAGGCGATCCGTGCCTTGTCGATGCTGGCGACCGAGACGTCCTCGACGAAGAGATGCGGCGCGACGGCGACGACGCCGGCGACCGGATGCGCCGCCGCGTGGAGCAGCGCGATCGTCGCGCCGTCGCTGTGGCCGAACAGCCAGGGCCGCTCGATGCCGACGGCGCGAAAGAGCTTCGGCAGGACGTCGTTCGCCTGCTCGGCCATGAAATCGCTGCGCCAGTGCTCGCCCGGCGGCTTCGGCGTCGAGCGGCCGTAGCCGTAGCGCGAGAAGACGAAGCCGGCGAGGCCGTGCTCGGCGCAGAAGCGGCGCGGAAAGTCGCGCCACATCGAAACCGATCCGAGGCCTTCGTGAAGGAAGACGACGACGTTGCCGGCGCGGCGCGGCGCGCCAACCCATTCGTATTCGAGGCGCAGCTCGCGGCCGCGCCAGTCGATGCAGGCGAAGGCCGGCCCGGCTCGCTCCGGGCGGCCGGGTGCGGCGACCGGCTCGCGCGCCGGTTCGCTCACGACGCCCGCTCGTCGTGCTCGCGCTCGCGCAGGCGAAAGCGCTGGATCTTGCCGGTCGCCGTCTTCGGCAGCTCGTCGATGAACTCGATCGCGCGAGGGTACTTGTAGGGCGCGAGCTTCTCCTTGACGAACGCCTTCAGCTGCTCGTCGTTCACCGACGCGCCGGGCTTGACGACGACGAAAGCCTTGCTCTTGGTGAGGCCCTCGCGGTCCTCGGTGCCGATCACCGCGCATTCGAGCACCGCCGGGTGCTGCATCAGCGTCGCCTCGACCTCGAACGGCGAGACCCAGATTCCGCTCACCTTCAGCATGTCGTCGCTGCGGCCCGAGTAGGTGTAGTAGCCGTCGGCGTCGCGGACGTACTTGTCGCCGCTCTTGGTCCAGCCGCCCTGGAACGTCTCGCGCGTCTTCTCGCGGTTGCCCCAGTACATCAGCGCCGCGCTCGGGCCCTTGATGAAGAGATCGCCGACCTCGCCGTCGCCGACCGGCCGGCCGTCCTCGCCGCGCAGCTCGATCTCGTAGCCCGGGACGGGCTTGCCGGTCGTGCCGTAACGGATGTCGTCGGGACGATTGGAGAGGAAGACGTGCAGCATCTCGGTCGAGCCGATGCCGTCGACGATGGCGCAGCCGAAATGGCGCTCGAAACGCTGACCGATCTCGCTCGGCAGCGCCTCGCCCGCGGACGAGCACATGCGCAAGGCGACGGCACCCCTCGCCGGCAGAGAAGGCGACGCGAGCATGCCGGCAAAACCGGTCGGCGCGCCGAAGAAGACGGTCGGCCGCAGGTCCTGTCCCGCCGCCGCCCCCGGTCTATCGGTCCAGCGCTTGAAGACCGCGTCGGGTGTCGGCCGTTCCGCCATCAGGACGACAGTCGCGCCGACCGAGAGCGGGAAGGACAGCGCGTTGCCGAGGCCGTAGGCGAAGTAGAGCTTGGCCGCCGAGAAGCAGACGTCGCGCTCGGTCAAGGCGAGCACGCCCTTGCCGTACAGCTCGGCCGTCCACCATGCGTTGGCGTGCGTGTGCACCGTTCCCTTGGGCTTTCCGGTCGAACCCGACGAATAGAGCCAGAACGCGGGGTCGTCGCCGCGGGTCGCCGCGGGCGCCGCGAGCGGCTTGGTCTGCGCGACGAGCGTCGCGACATCGAGCGAGGTCGCGCCGGCCACGTCGCCTGCGAGCGCATCCGCTGCCGCGACGATCACGTGACCAACCTCGTTCGGCGCCTCGGCCATCGCCTTCTTCAACGACGGCTCGAGCGATGCCGAGACGATCGCCGCCTGGGCGCGGCTGTGCGCGAGCATGTAGGCGTAGTCGGCGACGGTGAGCAGGGTATTGACGGCGACCGGGACGACGCCGGCGTAGAGCGCACCGAGGAAAGCGACCGGCCACTCGTTGCAGTCGAGCATCAGCAGCAGGACGCGCTCCTCGCGGCGCAAGCCGAGCGCGAGCAGGGCGGAGGCGAAGCGGCGCGACCGATCCTCGAGGTCGCCGTAGCTGAGGGTGCCGCGGTCGTCGACGTACGCGACCTTGCCGGCGCGGCCGCGGTTGGCGGCGAACAGGTGAGCGGCGAAGTTCAGATGCTCGGGGGGCTCGGTCATGTCAAGCACTATACTGCATGCATGGCGACGTCGACCAAGGATCCTGTGCTGCTCGCCCTCGGCGAACGCGTTCGCCTCTTGCGGGCGCGGCGCGGCCTGACGCGCAAGTCGGTCGCCAAGGCGTCGGGGGTTTCCGAGCGTCACCTGGCCAGCCTCGAGTACGGCGTCGGCAATGCCTCGATCCTGGTCCTGCAGCAGGTCGCCGCCGCGCTCGACTGCGACCTGGCCGAGCTCGTCGGCGATGTCTCGACCAGCTCGCCCGAGTGGCTGATGCTGCGCGAGACGCTCCGCGGCAGGAGCGAAGCCGACCTGCGCCGCGCGCGCGTCGCGATCGCCCAGCTGTTCGGCGGCGACGGCGCCGATCCGGCGCGCTGCCGGCGCATCGCCCTGGTCGGCCTGCGCGGCGCCGGCAAGTCGACGCTGGGCGGCCTGATCGCGGAGGCGCTCGACCTGCCGTTCGTCGAGCTGAGCCGCGAGGTCGAGCGAATCGCCGGCTGCAGCATCCGCGAGATCCACGACCTCTACGGCACCAATGCCTACCGCCGCTACGAGCGGCGTGCGCTCGACGAGATCGTTCGCCTGCACGCCGAGGCCGTGATCGCGACGCCGGGAGGCATCGTCGCCGAGCCGGCGACCTTCAACGCGCTGCTCGCCCACTGCACCACCGTCTGGCTGCAGGCCTCGCCGGAGGAGCACATGGCGCGCGTCGCCGCGCAGGGCGATACCCGGCCGATGGCGCAGAGCCGCGAGGCGATGGCCGACCTGCGCCGGATTCTGGCCGGCCGCGCCGCCTTCTACGCCAAGGCCGACGCGCCTTTCGACACCACCGGCCGCAGCGAGGCCGAGAGCTTCGCGGGTCTGCTCGCCCTGGTTGGCGGGTTGATCGAGCGCGCCGAGGGACCCGGCGCACCCTCTCGCAACATGCAGAAAACTGCACTATCCGGCTGACGCCGCACCAAATATGCATAATGATGCAGGTTCGCGCGGTGCCTCCAGCCGCTTCTGAACGGAGTTCCGATCCATGGAAAGCACTGCCGCGCCGCCGCGCGTCGACTACCGCACCGAGCCGTCGCAATACCGGCACTGGAAGCTCTCCGCCGAGGGCGCGCTGGCCCGGCTGACGCTCGACATCGCCGAGGACGCCGGCATCCGCCCCGGCTACAAGCTCAAGCTCAACAGCTACGACCTCGGCGTCGACGTCGAGCTCGCCGATGCGCTCAACCGCATCCGCTTCGAGCATCCGAAGGTTCGCTCGGTGATCGTCACCAGCGCCAAGGACCGCGTCTTCTGCTCGGGCGCGAACATCTTCATGCTCGGCGTCTCGAGCCACGCCTGGAAGGTGAACTTCTGCAAGTTCACCAACGAGACGAGGAACGGCATCGAGGACACCTCCGCGCACTCCGGCATCAAGTTCGTTGCCGCCGTCAACGGGGCGTGCGCCGGCGGCGGCTACGAGCTCGCGCTGGCGTGCGACGAGATCGTCCTCGTCGACGACCGCTCGTCGTCGGTCTCGCTGCCCGAGGTGCCGCTGCTCGGCGTGCTGCCGGGAACGGGCGGGCTGACGCGCGTCACCGACAAGCGCAAGGTCCGCCACGACCTGGCCGACATCTTCTGCACCAGCGTCGAAGGCGTGCGCGGGCAGCGCGCGGTCGAGTGGCGCCTGGTCGATTCGATCGCCAAGCCGGCGCAGTTCGCCGCCGCGGTCCACGAGCGTGCCGAGAAGCTCGCCGCCGCGAGCCTGCGGCCCGCCGAGGCAAAGGGCGTCGCCCTGGCGCGCCTCGAGCGCAGCGAGAGCGACGGCGCGATCCGCTACGAGCACGTCGCGGTCGAGATCGATCGCGCAAGGCGCGCGGCGACGATAGTCGTCAAGGCGCCTGCCGGCGCGCAGCCCGGCGACGTCGCCGCCATCGAAGCCGCCGGCGCCGCCTGGTGGCCGCTGGCGATGGCGCGCCAGCTCGACGACGCGATCCTCCATCTGCGCACCAACGAGCTTGAGCTCGGCACGTGGATCCTGAAGACCGAGGGCGATGCCACCGCCGTGCTCGCCGCGGACCGGGCGATGCTCGCGAATCGCGACCACTGGCTCGTGCGCGAGACGATCGGTTTCCTGCGCCGGACCTTCGCCCGCCTCGACGTCTCGTCGCGGACGCTGTTCGCGCTGATCGAGCCGGGCTCGTGCTTCGCGGGCCTGCTCGCCGAGCTCGCCTTCGCCGCCGACCGCGCCTACATGCTCGCCCTGCCCGACGAGCCCGAGAAGGCGCCGAAGCTGCAGCTCGACGAGTTCAACTTCGGCCCCGTGCCGATGGTGACCGGCCAGTCGCGCCTGGCGCGCCGCTTCTACGACGAGGCCGCGCCGCTCGCCGCCGCGCTCGACACGATCGGCGATCCGGCGCACGGCGTGGCAGCGCGCGCCCTCGATGCCGACGCCGCGCTCGGCCTCGGCCTCGTCACCGCCGCGCCCGACGACATCGACTGGGACGACGAGATCCGCATCGCCCTCGAGGAGCGCGCGGCGATGTCGCCCGACGCGCTCACCGGCCTCGAAGCCAACCTTCGCTTCGGGACGACGGAAAACATGGCGACGCGGATCTTCGGCCGCCTCACCGCCTGGCAGAACTGGATCTTCCAGCGCCCGAACGCGGTCGGCCCGAAGGGCGCCCTGAAGGTCTACGGCACCGGCGAGAAGGCCGGCTTCGATTTCACCCGCGTCTGAGCATCGGCGCCGCCCCTTAACGAGACGAACATGCCCATCGACTACACCCAGAAGATCCCCAACAACGTCAACCTCGCCGACGACCGCACGCTGCAGCGCGCGCTCGAGCAGTGGCAGCCGAACTTCATCCACTGGTGGGACGACGTCGGCCCGGAGAACTCGACCAACAACGAGGTCTACCTGCGCACCGCGACCAGCGTCGATCCGCAGGGCTGGGCGCACTTCGACTACGTGAAGATGCGCGACTACCGCTGGGGCATCTTCCTGAACCCGGCCGACGCCGAGCGCAAGATCCATTTCGGCGAGCACCTCGGCGAGCCGGCGTGGCAAGACGTTCCCGGCGAGCACCGCGCCAACCTGCGCCGCATCATCGTCACGCAAGGCGATACCGAGCCGGCGTCGGTCGAGCAGCAGCGCCATCTCGGCCTGACGGCGCCCTCGCTCTACGACCTGAGGAATCTGTTCCAGGTCAACGTCGAGGAGGGCCGCCACCTCTGGGCCATGGTCTACCTGCTGCAGAAGTACTTCGGCCGCGACGGCCGCGAGGAGGCCGGCGCCTTGCTCCAGCGCACTTCGGGCGACGCCAACAACCCGCGCATCCTCGGCGCCTTCAACGAGAAGACGCCCGACTGGCTGGCGTTCTTCATGTTCACCTACTTCACCGACCGCGACGGCAAGTTCCAGCTCGCCGCCCTCGCCGAGAGCGCCTTCGATCCGCTCGCGCGAACGACCAGGTTCATGCTGACCGAGGAAGCGCACCACATGTTCGTCGGCGAGAGCGGCGTCTCGCGCGTCCTGCAGCGCACCGCCCAGGTGATGAACGAGCTGAAGACCGACGACCCGGCGCTCGTCCGCGCCGCCGGCGCGATCGACCTCGGCACGATCCAGCGCTACCTCAACTTCCACTACTCGGTGACGATCGATCTCTTCGGCGCCGACCAGTCGAGCAACGCCGCCACCTTCTACAGCTCGGGCCTGAAGGGCCGCTTCGAGGAAGGCAAGCGGACCGACGACCACGTGCTGAAGGGCCAGACCTACAAGGTCCTCGAAGTCCAGAACGGCCAGCTCGCCGAGAAGGAAGTGCCGATGCTCAACGCCTTGAACGAGGTGCTGCGCGACGACTTCATCAAGGATTCCATCGCCGGCATCGGCCGTTGGAACAAGGTGCTCGAGAAGGCCGGCCTGGCGCAGCGACTGGCCGCGCCGCACAAGGCGTTCAACCGCAAGATCGGCGCGCTCGCCGGCATCAGGATGTCGCCCGACGGCCGCGTCGTCGGCGAAGCGGAATGGAAGGCGAAGGAGAGCGAGTGGCTGCCGAGCCCGGCCGACTTCGCCTTCGTCGCCTCGCTGATGGGCCCGGTGCTCGAGCCCGGCAAGTTCGCCGGCTGGATCGCGCCGCCGGCGATGGGCATCAACAAGAACCCGGTCGACTTCGAGTACGTGCGTTTCGGGTGATGATTCGCTGATGGACGTCGAGACACGCGCGGAGGTCATCAAGCAGCACCTGATCGACCCCGAGATCTGCATTCGCTGCAACACCTGCGAGGCGACCTGCCCGGTGGGTGCGATCACGCACGACGAGCGCAACTACGTCGTCCGCGCCGACGTCTGCAACTACTGCATGGCGTGCATCTCGCCGTGCCCGACCGGCTCGATCGACAACTGGCGCACCGTGCCGAGGGCGCGCGCCTACGTCATCGCCGAGCAGCTCGGCTGGGACGAGCTGCCGCCCGAGCTCACGCCCGAGCAGCTCGCGGCCGAAGGCGTCACGCCCGAGGCGGCGGCGAGCGCATCGGCTGAGCCGGTGCTCGCGGTCAAGCCCGAGGCGGCCAATGGCGAGGCACCGTTCAACAGCGCTGCGTTCGGCGCGAGCGTGCCGCCGTGGTCGGCCGCGCACGCCTACACCAACCTGTTCGGGCCGAAGACCCCGACCACGGCGACCGTCGTCGGCAACGTCAACTGCACCGAGGCGGGTTTCCACAACCAGACGCACCACATCGTCCTCGACTTCGGCGCGATCCCGTTCCCGGTGCTCGAAGGGCAATCGATCGGCATCGTCCCGCCCGGGGTCGACGCCGCCGGGCGGCCGCACGTCGCGCGCCAGTATTCGGTCGCGAGCCCGAGGAACGGCGAGCGGCCGGGCTACAACAACGTCTCGTTGACGGTCAAGCGCGTCACCGAAGACCATCACGGCCGGCCGACGAAAGGCGTGGCGTCGAACTACCTCTGCGACCTGCAGGTCGGCGCCGCGGTGCAGGTGATCGGACCGTTCGGCCAGAGCTTCCTGATGCCGAACCACCCGAAGTCGCACATCGTCATGATCTGCACCGGCACCGGCAGCGCGCCGATGCGGGCGATGACGGAGTGGCGCCGGCGCCTGAGAAAGAGCGGCAAGTTCGAGAGCGGCAAGCTGATGCTCTTCTTCGGCGCCCGCACGCGCGAGGAGCTGCCTTACTTCGGCCCGCTGCAGTCGCTGCCGAAGGACTTCATCGACATCAACTTCGCGTTCTCGCGCACGCCCGGCCAGCCGAAGAAATACGTGCAGGACCTGATCCACGAGCGCGCCGTCGACCTCGTGCCGATGCTCTCGGATGCGAACTCGCACTTCTACGTCTGCGGCCTGAAGGCGATGGAAGAAGGCGTCGTGCTGGCCCTGCGCGACGTCGCCGTCGGCGCCGGGCTCGACTGGGACGCAGCGATCGGCCCGGCGCTGAAGCGCGAAGGACGCCTTCACCTCGAAACGTACTGAGGCCGGCGCAAAGAGAAACGCGGCCGAAGCCGCGTCTCTCGTCTCGAACGCCGCCGCAGCAGCGCCGGAGCCTTCTTACTTGGGGGCCGGCGTCATCGCGTCCTTGGCCTCGTTGCGGGCGTGACGGGCCTTGGCGCGGTGAACCTTCGCCTTGGCCTTGTGCATGGTCTTGGCGGGCTCGCCGCTCATGGCGGCCTTGGTGCTTTCGCCGGCAGCCTTGGTCGACTCGGCGGTGGCCTTGCCCATTTCCTTGGCGGCGGTGGTCGCCTGGGCGTGGGCGCCGACGGCGCCGATCAGCAGGGCGATGGCGATGATTGCGTTCTTCATGGTGTCTTTCGTGGTGCAGGATGGATAACCTGACCTGAAACGCGCCAAGCGCCGATTTCGTTGACGCGCCCTCAGCGATGTCGATTCGGCCCTGCCGGGCGATCGGCGTTCAAGGTCGCTCACACTCGCGGCTTCAGCTCGTCGCTCCGCCATGGCCATCGCATCCTTCACCCTCGAGAGCTCCTACGCACGCGACCTGGAGGGCTTCTCGGTGCCTTGGCGGCCGGAAGCTGCGCCGGCGCCGAAGTCGCTCTTCTTCAACGCGCCGCTCGCCGAGGAGCTCGGCCTCGACGTCGCCGCCCTGTCCGGCGCGGCCGGCGTCGACTTGTTCGCCGGCAACAGCGTGCCCGAAGGCGCGCAGCCGATCGCACAGGCCTATGCCGGCCACCAGTTCGGCGGCTTCTCGCCGCAGCTCGGCGATGGCCGCGCGATCCTGCTCGGTGAAGTGATCGACCGCGCCGGGCTTCGCCGCGACATCGCCCTGAAAGGCTCCGGCCGCACGCCTTTTTCGCGCGGCGGCGACGGCAAGGCCGCGGTCGGGCCGATGCTGCGCGAGGTCGTGATCGGCGAAGCCATGCATGCGCTGGGCATCCCGACGACGCGCGCGCTCGCGGTCGTCGCGACCGGGCAGCCGGTGCTTCGCGAGACCGTGCTGCCCGGTGCGGTGCTCACGCGCGTGGCCGCCAGCCACATCCGTGTCGGCACGTTCCAGTTCTTCGCCGCGCGCGGCGAAGTCGAGCGCGTGCGCCGCCTTGCCGACTACACGATCGCGCGCCACGACGCCGATCTCGTCGGCTCGCCGCGGCGCTTCCTCGGCCTGCTCGAGCGCGTCGCCGAGCGCCAGGCGGCGCTGATCGCGCAGTGGATGAACGTCGGCTTCATCCACGGCGTCATGAACACCGACAACATGACGATCTCGGGCGAGACGATCGACTACGGGCCGTGCGCCTTCGTCGAGGCGTACGACCCGGCGGCGGTGTTCAGCTCGATCGACAGCCAGGGTCGCTACGCGTTCGGCAACCAGCCGGGAATCGCGCGCTGGAACCTGGCGCGTCTCGCCGAGTCGCTGCTGCCGCTGCTCGCCGACGACGAGGAGCAGGCGATGGCCGAGGCGATGCGCGTCATCGACGCCTTCCCCGCCGCCTATCGCCGTCACCTGCTCGCCGGCCAGCGCGCCAAGCTCGGCCTGCAGCGCACCGCGGGCAGCGACGACGGCGACGACGCCACCCTCGCCGATGACTGGCTCGCCGTGCTGCACGCCGCCCACGTCGACTTCACGCTTGCCTGGCGGCGCCTCGCCGATGCCGCGACCGGGGACGAGTCGCCGTTGCGCGCCCTGTTCTCCGCCGCGGGCGCCGACGTCGCTGGGCCGGACGCCTGGCTCGAGCGCTGGCGCGCGCGCTGCGCGCGCGACGACGAGGGCTCGCCGATCGTCGCCGGTGGCGTGGGCTCGGCACGTGCCGAGCGCATGCGCCGCGTCAATCCCTGGCTGATCCCGCGCAACCATCGCGTCGAGGAAGCGCTCGCCGCCGCCTCCGACGACGAGGACCTCGGGCCGTTCGATCGCCTGCTCGCCGCGCTGCGCCGGCCGTACGACGAAAACGACGACAACGCGCCTTTCGCCGAGCCGGCCGCAGCCGACGTCACCGCGAGCTACCGCACCTTCTGCGGCACCTGACCGCGTCGCCGCTGCGCGGGCAGCAGGGCTGTGACCGAGTGACGCCGCGGCGTCGCGCAACTGAGCTGCGCCGGCGCGACCCTCACTGCCACCGCGTCGCGGACGCGCCGGCACGCGTTCGTGCACCTCGGCGTCGCCGGTCTCAGCCGCCGGCGGCGGCGCGCTGCTTCTTCGGCTCGGCCGGCAGCAGGTCGGCGAGATGCCTGTCGACCTCGCTGGCGATGATCCTGGCGAGCTCCTTGCTGCGCGTCTTCACACGCGACATGGGGCCGGCGACGAGCACCGCGAACTGGCGGTGCGGCACCTGCAGCGGCAGCGCGACGCCGCCGAGATCGATGGTGTACTCGGCGGCGCCTTCGAACCAGCCGCGCTGGAGCGAGCGCTGGATCTCCTTCTCGACCGCGGCCACGCTCATCAGCGTCGTCGGCGTGTAGCGCTCGAAGGTCGCGCGGCGCAGCAGGCCGGCGCGGTCGGCCGGCGAGAGCAGCGAGAGCAAGGCGCGGCCGGTGGCGGTGACGTGCAGGGGGATCAGTTTGCCGGTCGGCGCCGTGTAGCGGATCGCGTTCGGCGATTCGACGGCGTCGATGAAGACCGCGCAGGTGCCGCTGGTCGCCGCCAGCACCGCGGTCTCGCCGCTGCGCTCGACGACAGCGCGCAACAGGGCCCGGAACTGATCGGGGATCGGCTCGGCGCGCTCGATCTGCTGCAGCAGCGACAGCCACAGCGGCGACGGGTAGTAGCCGCCGCGCGCGCGCGGCTCGTAGAGGTAGCCGCGGCTGGCGAGCGTGCCGAGCAGGTTGAAGGTCGACGAGCGCGGCCACTCGAAATGCTTGGCGATCTCGGCCAGCGCGGCCGGCCGTTTGTGCGCGGCGAAGAACTCGATCAGGTCGAGAACGTTGGCGGCTTGCTTGACGTTCACGGGCGGCCTCGCGAAGGGAAGGAACGGCGCATGTCGAGGGCGGTCATTCTGCCGCCAGCGGACGAGGGTGGGCGACGATGAGCGCGTCGGAGGTCCAGAACGGCAGCGCCGCCAGCAGCACGCAGACCATCGACAGCGCGAAACCCGCGCGGTAGCCGCCGGTCACGTCGTGCAGCGCGCCGGCGAGCAGCGCGCCGATGCCCGAGCCGACCGACATGCACGCGAAGATGACGCCGTAGATCGTCGCCTGGCCGGGCCCGGAGAACAGGCGCGCGCTGAGGCCGGCGATGAGCGGGCCGCGCGCGCCCTGGCAAATGCCGAACAGCAGCACGTAGGCGCCGAGCAGCCAGAGGTTGGCGCCGAACGACATCGCGAACAGCAGCGAAATGCCGAGGAAGGTGCCGGTGAAGCTCGCCGTTGCCGCGCGCCGCTGGCCGAAGCGGTCGGCCAGCCAGCCGGCGCTCGAGACGCCGAGCACCGAAAGCGCGCCGGCAGCGCCGAAAGCGGTCGCCGACTGGAGCGGCGTGAAGCCGACGTCGACCAGGTAGGCGACCGACTGGACGACGATCAGGTACATGCCGACGGCGGTGAAGAACATCACCTGCACGAGGCGCCAGAAGGTTCGATGGCGCAGTGCCGCACGTACCGGGCCGGCGCCGGCGTGGACACGCTGTCGCTTCACCGCGAGCGCCGGTACGCCGGCGCGGATCGTGCTCCACGGCATCGCCAGCGAGATCGGCAAGAGGACGAGCAGCGCCGTGCCGATGACCTGGTAGGCGTGGCGCCAGCCATCGCCGTCGATCAGCGTCTGCGCGAGCGGCACGATCACCAGCGCGCCGCAGCCGAAGCCGGCGTAGGCCAGGCCGATCGCGGTGCTGAGGCGCCGTTCGAACCAGCGGCTGATCAGCGCCGCCGCCGGCACCATGCCGATCGCGGCGATGCCGAGGCCGCCGATCAGGCTGATGCAGACGTAGAACTGCCACAGCGCGGTCACCTTCGAGGCGAGGAAGTAGCCGGCGCCTAGCAGGGCCAGGCCGCCCGCGTAGAGGATGCGAGGTCCCCAGCGTTCGAAGACCATGCCGCCGAGCGGCGCGGCGAGGCCGCTCACGATCATCAGCGCCGAGTACACGCTCGTCATCTGCGAGCGGTGCCAGCCGAACTCTTTTTCCAGCGGCAGCAGGAACACCATGTAGGTGTCGCCGACGCCGCGACCGATGAAGTTGAAGGCAAAGCACAGCACCAGCACGGCGACCGCCATCGAGACCGGGGTCGCCGGCGTCGCCGGGGCGGCCACGCTGTTCTTGAGCATGTACCGACTGTACTTGTTGATGGACAGAGCTCAACTACAGGGTTTCATCCGGTGTACCAACCGTCCACCCCCATGAATACTTCCCGTCTCCCGCACCGCCGTCCGCCCCGGGTGCTCGCAGACAGGAAGGACCGACCGCCGGCCATGGGACCGCTCCACGGTATGAAGGTCATCGACATGACGTCGGTGCTGATGGGCCCGTTCGCGTCGCAGTCGCTGGGCGACATGGGCGCCGACGTCGTCAAGATCGAAGCGCCGCTCGGCGACCTGGTGCGCCAGATCGGGCCCGCGCGCCATCCCGAGATGGGCCCGATCTTCCTCAACACCAATCGCAACAAGCGCAGCGTCGTCGTCGACCTCAAGAAGCCGGCCGGGCTGCAGGTGGTGCGCCGCCTGCTCGTCGACGCCGACGTGCTGATCTACAACGTGCGCCCGAATGCGATGGCGCGGCTCGGTCTCGACTACGAGACGGTCGCCGCGATCAACCCGCGGCTGGTCTACGCCGGCCTGTTCGGCTTCGGCCAGGACGGGCCGTACGCGGCGCGGCCCGCGTACGACGACCTGATCCAGGGCGGCGCGACGCTGCCGCACCTGATCTCGGTGGCGAGCAAGGGGCCGCCGCGCTACGTGCCTTGCGCGATGGCCGACCGCATCGTCGGCCTGACGGCGGTCGGCGGCATCCTCGCCGCGTTGCTGGCGCGCCAGCACACCGGCCGCGGCCAGCGTCTCGACGTGCCGATGTTCGAGACGATGGTCGGCTTCGTCCTCGGCGACCACCTCGGCGGACTCAGCTTCGAGCCGCCGCTCGACGAAGGCGGCTACCCGCGCCAGCTCTCGCACGAGCGGCGCCCGTACCGCACGCGCGACGGCTACCTCTGCGCGCTGGTCTACAACGACAAGCAGTGGCAGGGCTTCCTGCGCGCGATCGGCCGCGAGTCGCTGCCGCAGGAGGACGCCCGTTTCGCCACCTTCGCGAACCGCTCGCGCCACATCGACTTCGTCTACGGCGAGCTGGCGCGCATCTTCGAGCAGCGCACGACGGCCGAATGGATGGCGCTGCTCGAGGAGGCCGACGTGCCGATGATGCCGATGCACGACCTGAAGAGCGTGCTCGACGACCCGCACCTCGTTGCGACGAAGTTCTTCACCACCAGCGAGCATCCGAGCGAGGGGACGATCCGCTCGATGCGCATGCCGATGACGTGGTCCGAGAGCACGCCCGAGCCGGCCCGCCACGCGCCGCGCCTTGGCGAGCACAGCGTCGAGGTGCTGGCGCAGGCCGGCTACAGCGACGACGAGATCGATGCGCTGATCGCGCAGGGCGCGGTGCAGGCGAGCAGCGCGCCGGCGCCGCATGACGGGGGGCCCGCATGAACTTCGCCCTCACCGAGCAGCAGGAAGGCATCCGCGACGCGATCGCCAAGGTCTGCGCCCGCTTCGACGACGGCTACTGGTTCGAGCGCGACCACGACGGCCGCTTCCCCGAGGAGTTCTACCGCGCGCTCGCCGCCGACGGCTGGCTCGGCATGTGCATCGGCGAGGAGTACGGCGGCTCCGGCCTCGGCATCACCGAGGCGGCGATCATGATGCAGACCATCGCCCAGTCGGGCGGCGGCATGTCGGCGGCATCGTCGGTGCACATCAACCTGTTCGGCCTCAACCCGGTCGCGGTGTTCGGCAACGAGGAGCAGCGACTGCGCATGCTGCCGCCGGTGGCGCGCGGCGAGGTCAAGAGCTGCTTCGGCGTCACCGAGCCGAACACCGGCCTCAACACGACCCAGCTCAAGCTGCGCGCCGTGAAGCAGGGCGACCGCTACGTCGTCGACGGCCAGAAGGTCTGGATCTCGACCGCGCAGGTCGCCGACCGCATCCTGCTGCTGGCGCGAACGACGCCGCTCGAGGAAGTGACGAAGCCGACGCTGGGCCTGAGCCTGTTCTACACCGCCTTCGACCGCGAGCGCATCTCGGTGCGCGAGATCGAGAAGATGGGCCGCAAGTGCGTCGACTCGAACGAGCTCTTCTTCGCCGGCTTCGAGATCCCCGTCGACGACCTGATCGGCGAGGAAGGGCGCGGCTTCGAGTACATCCTGCACGGCATGAACCCCGAGCGCGTGCTGATCGCCGCCGAGGCGGTCGGCATCGGCCGGCTCGCCCTCGAGCGCGCCGTCGCCTATGCCAAGGAACGCGTCGTCTTCAACCGGCCGATCGGCCAGAACCAGGGCATCCAGCATCCGCTGGCGCAGAACTGGATGGAGCTCGAGGCGGCCCACCTGGTCGTCATGCAGGCGGCCTGGCAGTACGACAACGGCCTGCCCTGCGGCGCGGCCGCCAACGCCGCCAAGTACCTCGCCGGCGAGGCCGGCTTCAACGCCTGCCAGCAGGCGGTGATGACGCACGGCGGCTTCGGCTACGCCAAGGAGTACCACGTCGAGCGCTACCTGCGCGAGGTGTTGATCCCGCGCCTCGCGCCGATCAGCCCGCAGCTGGTGATGTGCTACATCGCCGAGAAGGTGCTCGGCTTGCCGAGGTCGTATTGAACCTCGGCAAACCGACGGCACCGCACTCATGACCGACCAGAGCTCCGCCGCTGCCGCGGCCGTTCGTTACGAGCAGACCGGCGCGGTGGTCCTGATCACCATCGACCGGCCGGCGCAGCTCAACGCCATCAACAGCGAAGTGCGCAGCGGCCTGTTCGCGGCGTTCACGCGTTTCGAGGCCGACGTTTCGGCGCGCGTCGCCATCCTCACCGGCGCCGGCGGCAAGGCGTTCTGCGCCGGCATGGACCTGAAGGAGGCGGCCGAGATGTCGCTCGCGGTGCCGCCGAAGGGGTTCCTGCCGATCATCGGCCAGGGTCTCGACGTCACCAAGCCGACGATCGCCGCCGTCAACGGCGTTGCCTATGCCGGCGGGTTCCTCTTCGCGCAGATGTGCGACCTGTGCATCGCCGCCGAGCACGCGACCTTCGCCATCACCGAAGCGCGCGTCGGCCGCGGCATGCCGTGGGCGGCGCCGCTGGTCGGCATGGTCCAGCAGCGCGCCGTGATGGAGCTGCTCCTGACCGGCGAGCCGATCGATGCGCGGAGAGCGCGCGAGATCGGCTTCGTCAACCACGTCGTTCCGGCGGCCGAGCTGCTGCCGCGCTGTTTCTCGATGGCCGAGAAGATCGCCGCCAACGCGCCGCTCACCGTGCGCGCCGCGCGCGAGCTGGTCTACCTGTCGACCGAGATGGGCCGCTCGGCGGCCTTGCGCGCCGGCGCACAGCTGTTCGAGCCGGTCTACCGCAGCGAGGACGCACAGGAGGGGCCGCGCGCGTTCCGCGAGAAACGAAAGCCGCAATGGAAGGGTCGATGAGCGCGCCGCAGGGCCGCAGTCTCTACGACCGGCTACGCCGCGTCGTCGACGCGATCGACAACGTCCTGATGGCGATCGGCTGCCTGATGCTGCTCGGCCTGATGTTCGTCGTCGTCGCCGACGTCGCCCTGCGCTACGTCTTCAACTCCCCCCTGCAGTGGTCGTACGAGGTGATCTCGAGCTACCTGATGCCGGGCCTGTTCTTCTTCGCCGCCTCGCACACGCTGAAGGCGCACGCCCACGTCGCCGTCGACATCGTCCACAACTATGTCGGCCGGCGCCCCCGCTATGCCCTCGAGGCGCTCGCCAGCACCCTGGCCACGCCGGTGTTCCTGCTCTGCACCGTGGTCTCGGCGCGGCGGACCTTCGAGGATCTGCAGACCGCGGCGACGTCGACCAGCGGCCTGGGGCTGCCGACGTGGACGATCAGCCTGATGCTGCCGATCGGCTTCGGCCTGCTGACCCTGCGCCTGGCGATCAACGCGATCGGCTACATCGCGACGCTGACGTCGGGCCGGGAGATCACGCCGCTGCCGCCGATCTCGGGCACCGAGGAGCTGACGGAATGATGTCGGCCGGCATCACGCTGCTGCTGTTCACGCTGCTCGCCTCCGGCATGCCGGTCGCGTTCGCGCTTGTCGTCGCCGGCAGCGTCGGCCTGTACCTGATCGGCGGCCTCGACGTGCTCGCCGGCGTCGTCACGACGACGCCGCTCTCGACGGCGGGCTCGTACGAGCTGATCTCGATCCCGATGTTCATCCTGATGGCCGAGTTCGTGATCCTGAGCGGCGTCGCCGACGACCTGTTCAAGGCGGCATCGACGTGGGTCGGCCGCGTGCCGGGCGGCCTCGCCATGGCGACGGCGCTCGCCGGCGCCGGCTTCGGCGCGATCTCGGGCTCGAGCACCGCGTCGGCGGCGACGCTGTCGTCGACGACGATGCCGGCGATGCTGAAGGCCGGCTACGACCCGAAGCTCGCCGGCGGCGTGGTCGCGATCTCGGGCACCCTGGCGATGCTGATCCCACCGAGCATCGCCCTGGTCCTCTACGGGATTATCGCCGACGTCAGCATCGGTCAGCTGCTGATCGGCGGCGTGATCCCCGGCATCCTGGTGACGCTCACCATCATGGCGACGGTGTGGACGCTGGTCACGATCGATCCGAGCTCGGCGCCGCGCGGCAACGCCTTCACGATGGCCGAGAAGGTTCGCTCGCTCAAGGTCGTCGGGCCGATGATCGTCCTCTTCATGATGGTCACCGGCGTCATCTACAGCGGCATCGCCACGCCGACCGAGGCCTCCGGCCTGGGCGCGTTCGGCGCCTTCGCGCTGGCGATCCGCGAGGGCAAGGTCAACCGCGCGTCGCTCGCCAAGGCGCTCACCCACGCCGCCCACGCGAGCTGCATGATCATCATGATCGTCGTCTGCGCCAAGATCTTCGGCTACTTCTTCACGTTGACGCAGTCGACCCAGAACATCGTCCACTGGGTCGGCTCGCTGCAGGTCTCGCGCTGGGTGATCCTCGCCTGCGTCCTGTTCGGCTACATCGTCCTCGGCTGCCTGATGGATCAGGTCGCGATCCTGATCCTGACGGTGCCGATCGTCCTGCCGCTGATCAAGGCGCTCGGCTTCGATCCGATCTGGTTCGGCGTCATCATCGTCGTCGTCGCCGAGGTCGGCCTGGTCACGCCGCCGGTCGGCCTCAATGTCTTCGTCGTCTCGCGCTACGCGAAGCGGCCGCTCCAGGAGATCTTCGCCGGCGTCTGGCCGCACGTCTTCAGCCACCTGCTGCTGCTCGCGGTGCTGGTCGCGTTTCCGTCCATCATCCTGTGGCTGCCCGCGCAGATGGCGCCCTAGCCGCTTCACTTCCCGCAGAAAGGTCCCGACACCATGCCCAAGCTGTTCGCCCACACCACGCTGGCGCTCGCCGCCGCCCTGAGCCTCGGCGGCACCGCGCTCGCGCAGACCGTGACCAAGATCAAGATCGCCGATTCGTTCCCGGTAGGCCACTACCTGCCGAAGTACATCACCACGCCGATGATGGAACGGCTGAAGGCCAACCCCGCCGCCAAGGGCATCGAGTTCGAGTACTACCCGGCCGAGCAGCTGGGCAAGGCCAAGGACTTCCTCTCGCTGGTGCAGTCGGGCGTGATCGACATCGCCTACGTCGCGCCCGGCTTCGTCTCCGACAAGATGCCGCTCTCGGTCGTCGCCGAGCTGCCGCTCGAGTTCAGCGGCTCGTGCCAGGCGACGATGGCGTACTGGAACCTGGCCAAGCCGGGCGGCCTGCTCGACAAGAAGGAGTTCGCGACCAACGGCGTGCGCCTGCTCTTCACGATCGTCCTGCCGCCGTACCAGATCATCACCAGGAAGCCGTTCTCGAACCTGAAGGACATCGAGGGCATGAAGATCCGCGCCTCGGGATCGGCGAAGGAGCTGGTGATCAGGAAGCTGAAGGCGACTCCGGTCCTGATGCCGACGCCGGACGTCTACGAGTCGCTCTCCCGCGGCACGATCGACGGCGTGCTGTTCCCGTTCAACAGCCTGGCGCCGTACGAGATCCACAAGCTGTCGAAGACCGGGACGATCGGCGAGAACTTCGGCACCTTCGTCGCCAACTGGGTGATCAGCGAGAAGCGCTTCCAGAGCCTGCCGCCCGGCGTGCAGCAGGATCTCACGGCGATGGGCGAGCAGCTCACCCGGGCCGCCTGCACGCAGGTCGAGAAGGACGAGGCCGGCGACATCGAGAAAGTCAAGTCGGCCGGCGTCAAGCTGACGCCGCTGTCCGCCGCCGACAAGGCGACGGTCGCGACGGTGATGCAGGACGTCGCCAAGGACTGGGCCGATTCGCTCGACAAGCGCGGCAAGGCGGGCACCGAAGTCCTGAACGCGTTCAAGGCCGCGCTCAAGTGACCGCGAGAACCTGTTGACAGCGAGGGCAGTCGATTGATCGAGGCGCTCTCGCTGCAGCCGCTGCCCGAGGCGGCCGAGGCGCTGCGCGCCGACGTCCGGCGCTTCCTCGACGCCGCGCTCGCCGGCATGGCGCCGGACCGGCGCGCTCGCTCCTGGCTCGGCTTCGACGCCGAGTTCAGCCGCGCCCTCGGCGCGCGCGGCTGGATCGGCCTGGCCTTGCCGCGCGAATACGGCGGCGGCGGCGGCGATGCCTTCGCGCGCTTCGTCCTCGTCGAGGAGCTGCTCGCGCGCGGCGCGCCGGTCTCGGCGCACTGGATCGCCGAGCGGCAGAGCGCGCCGATGATCCTGCGCTACGGCAGCGAGGCGCAGAAGAGGTTCTTCGTTCCGGCCATCTGCCGCGGCGAGCTGTTCTTCGCGATCGGCATGAGCGAGCCGCAGGCCGGCTCCGACCTCGCCAGCGTGCGAACGCGCGCGACGCCCACGGCGAGCGGCTGGCGCGTGAAGGGCCAGAAGATCTGGACCACCAACGCCGACCACTCGCACTACATGATCGCCCTGGTGCGAACGTCGGGCGCGCCCGAAGACCGCCAGCGCGGCCTGTCGCAGCTGCTGATCGACCTGAAGGCGCCCGGCGTGACGATCCGGCCGATCGAGGACCTGACCGGCGACCGCCACTTCAGCGAGGTCTTCTTCGACGACGTCGATCTACCGCACGAGGCGCTCGTCGGCGCCGAGGGCTCGGGCTGGGCGCAGGTGACCGCGGAGCTCGCCTTCGAGCGCAGCGGCCCCGAGCGGATCTATTCGAGCATGGTGCTGCTCGACGCGTGGCTGGCGTTCCTTCGCGCCAGCAAGAGCGACGATCCCGCCGCGCTCGCGCTCGCCGGCCGCATCGTCGGCCACAAGGCGACGTTGCGCTCGCTGTCGGTCGCCGTGACCGCCCGGGTCGGCGCCGGCGCCAGCCCGATGACCGAGGCATCGCTGGTCAAGGATCTCGGCACCGAGCTCGAGCAGCTCACGCCGCTGGCGATCGCCGACCAGATCGCGCTGGCGCAGGAGCGCGGTGTCGAGGTGCCGGCGCCGTTGCTGCGAACGCTGGCCTACGTCACCCAGTTCGCGCCGACGTTCTCGCTGCGCGGCGGGACGCGCGAGGTGCTGCGCGGCCTGATCGCGCGCGGCCTGGGGCTGCGATGAAGAGCGAGCTGGTCGAGCCGTTCGAGCGCCTGCTCGCCGATGCGTGCCCGCCCGCCGTCGTGCGCGAGATCGAGCGCGGCGGCGATCCTGCTCCGCTCTGGGCGCGGCTTGAAGCGTCGGGCTTCCTCGACATCCTCGTGCCCGAGTCGGCGCGCGGCGCGGGCTTGCGCCTGGCCGATGCGTTCCCGCTCTTCGTCGTCGAGGGTGGCCACGCGCTGCCGCTGCCGCTGGCGCAGACGATGCTGGTGCGCGCGCTGCTCGCGCGCGACGGCGTCGACGCGCCGCGCGGTTCGATCGCGATCGCCGCGCGAACGCAGCTCGGCGCCGACGGTGCCGTGTCGTGTCGGGCGACGCCGTACGGCCTCGTCGCCGACGCGGTCGTCGTCGCGCTGGCCGATGGCTGGCGCGTTCTTTCCACCGCCGCCGCGCAGCGCACGGCGAGCGGCGTCCACGGCAGCCTGCGCGCCGACCTGCGCTGGCAGGCAATGCCCGCCGACGCGATCGCGTCACCGTCACCGGTCGCGTGGTCCGAAGCCGGCGCGGCCGTCACCGCCGCGATCCTCGCCGGCGCGATGGCGCGCGTGCTTCAGCTCACCGTCGCCTTCGCCAACGACCGGGTCCAGTTCGGCAAGTCGATCGGCAAGTTCCAGGCGATCCAGCACCAGCTCGCGGTGATGGCCGAGCACGTCGTCGCTTCGCACATGGCCGCCGAGATCGGCTGCGCCGGCGCCGGCCCGCGGCCCGCACCGCTGCGCGCCGCGCTCGCCAAGGCGCGCACCAGCGAAGCCGCGGCGCTCGTCGCGCCGATGGCGCATGCGGTGCACGGCGCGATCGGCATCACCGCCGAGCTCGACCTTCAGCTTTACACGCGCCGCCTGCACGAAGGGCGCGCCGACTACGGCGCCGAGACGCACTGGAACCGCATCGTCGGCCGCGCTCTGCTCGATGCCGACGCGGGCGGTGCGCTCGACTTCATGCGCAGTGCGCTCATTCCCTCCAACGACGAGATCCGCGGCTCATGAAACCCTTCCTTCGCTACGAACAGTCGGGCGCGATCGTCACGCTGACGATGGACGCGGCCGAGACGCGCAATGCGCTCACGGGCAACAGCGCGCCGGAAGAGTTCGTCGACGCCTGCGCGCGCATCGCCGCCGATGCTTCGGTGCGCGCTGTCGTTTTGACCGGCGCCGGCACGGTGTTCTCGTCGGGCGGCAACCTGAAGCACATGCAGTCGCTGTTCGATGCGCCGCCGAGCACGATCCGCCACTGGTACCGCCAGGGGATCCAGCGGCTGGCGACCGCGCTCTACAACCTCGAGGTGCCGACCATCGCCGCCGTCAACGGCGCGGCGATCGGCGCCGGCTGCGACCTCACGTGCATGTGCGACATCCGCATCGCCTCGGAGACGGCGTCGTTCGCCGAAAGCTTCGTCAAGGTTGGCCTGATCCCCGGCGACGGCGGCGCCTGGCTGCTGCCGCGCGTCGTCGGCATGTCGAAGGCGGCGGAGATGTCGTTCACCGGCGATTCGCTCACCGCTGCCGAGGCGCTGGCCTGCGGCCTGGTCTCGCGCGTCGTGCCGGGGGAGCGCCTGATGCCCGAAGCGCTCGCGCTCGCCGCACGGATCGCCGCCAATCCGGGCGAGGGCCTGCGCCTGACCAAGCGGCTCCTGCGCGAAGGCCAGCACATGCGGCTCGAGAGCCTGCTCGAGATGTCGGCGGGGTTTCAAGCGCTCGCGCACAAGACGGCGCACCACGTCGAGGCGATCAACGCCTTCGTCGAGAAACGCAAGCCGGATTTTTCGCGCGACTGAATCGCGGGGTCGACAGCGCTTCGTTCTTTGGAGGCCGCCGTCTCGATGACCGAGCGCGCCAAGCCACGGGCGGGTGGCCGGCTCCGCTCCGATTGCGGCGGTCACCGCTGCGCGGTGACTCCCCTGCGGTGCTCGGCCTCGGGGCCCGCCGGGTAACTCGCTCCGTTCGCTTCGCTCACTGTGCTCAAACACCCCCGGCTGTAGTCAGAGGTGGTGGCGCGCTGCGCGCGCGGGCCCCGAAGCCTGCGCTCCCGTTCGGCAATGTCCGCTCGCGACCGGAAGACCCACAAGCAGCGACGCTTGCAAATGCGACTGGTTCTCATTACACTTTGGTCATTGCCACCCAAACGGTCGACTCACGCTCATGCGATACACACAAAAACTGGCCGCCGTTCTGATCGCATCGCTGCTCGGTTTCACCGCCACTGTCGCTTCGACGGCGGAGCCAGAAATTGCGCTAACCATCAAGAACCACCGTTTCGAGCCTGCCGAGCTGAAGGTTCCCGCTAACCAGCGGGTCAAGCTGGTTGTGCACAACCAGGACAGCACGCCTGAAGAGTTCGAGAGCCACAGCTTGAATCGCGAGAAGGTGATCCCCGGGGGCGCGAAGGCAACGATCTTCATCGGCCCGCTCAAACCCGGCCGCTACCCCTTCGTCGGCGAGTACAACGAGGCCACCGCCAAAGGCGTGGTTGTCGTTGAGTAGACGGCCAGCTCACCATGCTCGCTGCCGCACTCATCGTCTTTCGCGAGTCGCTCGAAGCGGCTCTGTTCGTCGGCATCGTGGCTGCTGCCACCCGCCAGCTGGTCGGCCGCACCCGTTGGCTAAGCGCGGGCGTCGGTGTGGGGGCCGTCGGCGCGCTCCTGCTGGCTTTAATGGCACAACACATCAGTGCCTGGGCCGACGGCATTGGGCAGGATCTGGTCAACATCGCCGTCCTCAGCTTGGCGCTGGCGATGTTGATCTGGCACTGCGTCTGGGTCACCACGCACTCGCGTGAGTTGGCGGCTGATGCGCGGCAGCTCGGCAGCGACGTTCAACAAGGCCAACGCAAACCGTGGGCCCTTTTGGCGGCCGTGGCACTGTGCGTGTTGCGCGAAGGGGCGGAGACCGTGCTCTTCGTCGGCGGGTCCCTTACCGGCACGGCGAGCACGGCAGGATCAGTGCTGCTCTCCGGCAGCGTCGGGCTCGCCCTCGGCGCTGCGCTCGGCTGGGTGTTGTATGCCGGCTTGTCGCGCATTCCTGTGCAGCGGCTGTTCTGGATCACCAATGTGCTCGTCGCGCTGCTCGCCGGATCGATCGCCAGTCAGCTTGCCAAGGCCCTAAGCCAGGCTGGCTTCATCAACGCATGGACATCGCCGATGTGGGACAGCTCGCAAGCACTGGCAACCGACTCCGCCCTCGGCACGATGCTGCACGCATTGGTGGGCTACGACGCGCAACCCTCGGGGGCGCAGCTCGTGTCGTACTTGACGGTGCTGACGCTGATCTACCTCGGCACGCGCATCCTGAGCCAACCTCGCGCCGGCAGATAGATCCCCCGTCGAACGCGCTGCCGAGGCGTTCGGCCGCTTCACAACTCAAAGGAATATTTGATGACGACCGCCCGCCGGGCCGGCGCGCTGTTTGCGCTTTCCTGCCTCTCGACTTTGATGACCTCCACCCATGCCGGCCCGTCCGATTACGTGTTCACGCCGATCGTCGAAGAGGGCGAACGCGAGGTCGACTTCAAGGCGGGCACCAGCAAGTCTCGCGACGGCACTCGGGCCAACAAGGAGTCGCTCGGTTTCGGTTATGGCGCGACAAGCTGGTGGTTCACTGAGTTCTATGCGATCTGGCACAAGGAACCGGGCGAACGGCACGGCTTCGACGCCTGGGAATGGGAAAACAAGTTTCAGTTGACGGAGACCGGCAAGTACCCGGTCGAAGTCGGCTTCGTCCTCGAAATCGAACGCCCGAAGGACCGCAGCGAAGGCTACGAAGTGAAATGGGGCCCGCTACTGCAAACGGACTTCGGCCGGGACCTGCAAGGCAACCTCAACCTGTTGTTCGAAAAACATGTGCGCACCGAGGTCGGCGGAAAGGCAGAACTCGGCTATCAATGGCAACTCAAATACCGTTGGCGGCCCCAGTTCGAATTCGGCGTGCAGGGCTTCGGCAGCCTCGGCCCCTGGAATGACTGGAGCCCCTCGTCGGCGCAATCACACGTCGCAGGCCCGGCCATCTTCGGTCGCATCGGTGTGGCTGGGCGGCAGGCCATCAAGTACAACGCTGCCTGGCTATTCGGCATGGGCAACGGCTCGCCACGCAACACCTTGCGCATGCAGGCCGAATACGAGTTCTGATCGTCGTCAGTTCGGCGCGCCATCGCGCGAGATGGGGCCGGCCCCCCGCCCGCGGCTTGGCGAGTCACACGCAGGAACACCGCCATCGAAG
>JBDTPG010000012.1:0-36736 GCA_039932815.1 Caldimonas sp. | reverse complement strand
GCCGTCCGCGTTCCGGTGATCGCCGCCGGCGGCATCGCCGACCGCGCCGGCGTCGAGGCGGCGTTCGCGCTGGGCGCGGCGATGGTGCAGATCGGCACCGCCTACCTCTGCTGCCCCGAGGCGACCACGACGCGCATTCACCGCGCGGCGCTGATGAGCAGTGCCGCGCAGCACACGGCGCTGACGCGGCTCATCACCGGCCGGCCCGCGCGCGGCATCGTCAACCGCCTGATGCGCGAGGTCGACGATCGCAGCGCGCCGGCGTTTCCGCTCGCGACGGCGGCGATCGCGCCGCTGCGCGCGGCGGCGGAGGCGCTCGGCAGCGGCGACTTCTCGCCGCTCTGGGCGGGCCAGAACGCGAGCGGGTGCAGCGAGCGCCCGGCCGGGGAGTTGACTCGTGCGCTCGCCGGCGCCTGAGGGCAAGGGCAGGAACCAGGATCCGGCTGCGCGCGCCGCGTCGTTGCGCGAGCAGATCGAGCGCCATGCGCACGCCTACTACGTGCTCGACGCGCCGAAGATCCCTGACGCCGACTACGACGCGCTGTTCCAGGAGCTGCAGGCGCTCGAGGCCGATCACCCCGAGCTGGTGACGGCGGATTCGCCGACCCAGCGCGTCATCGGCGCGGTGCTCGAAGGTCTGGTGCCGGTTGCCCACGCCGTGGCGATGCTCTCGATCAACACCGAGACCGACACCACGGCGGCCGGCGCCGAGAAGTTCGATGCGCGCGTGCGCAGGGCGCTCGGCCTCGGCGCCGACGAGCCGCCGGTCGCCTACGCCGCCGAGATGAAGTTCGACGGCCTGGCGATCAACCTGCGCTACGAGAACGGCGCGCTGGTCCAGGCGGCGACGCGCGGCGACGGCGAGACCGGCGAGGATGTGACGCACACGGTGCGGACGATCGCCGCCGTTCCCAGGCGCCTGAAAGGCGTGACTGCGCCGGTGCTCGAGGTGCGCGGCGAGGTCTTCATGCGGCTCGACGATTTCGCGGCGCTCAACGAGCGGCAACGAAAACTCATCGAGGGCGGCGCGAAGAACGAGAAGGTCTTCGTCAATCCGCGCAACGCTGCCGCCGGCGTCGTGCGCCAGCTCGACGCCAGGAACGCCGCCAGGCGGCCGCTCAGCTTCTTCGCCTACGGCGTCGGCGAAGTGCGCGGCTGGACGGTGCCGCCGACGCAGACCGCGCTGCTCGACGCCTTCGCAGCGATCGGGCTGCCGGCCAGCCCGATGCACGCGCGCGTCGAGGGCGCGGCGGGCCTCGTCGCCTTTCACGCCGCGGTCGCGGCGCAACGCGACAAGCTGCCCTACGAGATCGACGGCGTCGTCTACAAGGTCGACGAGCGCTCGCTGCAGGACAAGCTCGGCTTCAAGTCGCGCGAGCCGCGCTGGGCGGTGGCGCAGAAGTATCCGGCGCAGGAGAAGACGACCCGGCTCAACGACATCGACATCCAGGTCGGTCGCACCGGCAAGCTCACGCCGGTGGCCAAGCTCGAGCCGGTGTTCGTCGGCGGCACGACGGTCTCGAACGCGACCCTGCACAACCTGTTCGAGGTGCGCCGCAAGGGCGTTCGCGTCGGCGACGACGTCATCGTCCGCCGCGCCGGCGACGTCATCCCCGAGGTCGTCGCGCGGGTGGCGAAGAAGCGGCCGCGCTACGTGCCGAACTTCCGCATGCCGGCCGCGTGCCCGGTGTGCGGCAGTACCGTCGCGCGCGAGAAGGGCGGCGTCGACCATCGTTGCGAAGGCGGCCTCTTCTGCGCGGCGCAGCGCAAGTTCGCGATCCTCCATTTCGCAGGCCGGCGCGCCCTCGACATCGAAGGCCTCGGCGAGAAGATCGTCGACCAGCTCGTCGACACCGGCCTGGTCGAATCGCTGCCCGACGTCTACGCGCTCACCAAGGAGAAGGTCGAGGCGCTCGAGCGCATGGCCGACAAGAGCGCCGCCAACCTGATCGCCAACATCGAGGCGAGCCGGAAGACGACGCTGGCGCGCTTTCTCTACGGCCTCGGCATCCGTCACGTCGGCGAGACGACGGCCAAGGACCTGGCGCGCCACTTCGGCAACATCGAGCGGCTGCGCCGCGCCGACCTGGCGCAACTGCTCGAGGTGCCCGACGTCGGGCCGATCGTCGCCGAGAGCCTCCACGCCTTTTTCGCCGAGCCGCACAACCAGTCGGTCATCGACGCGCTGCTCGCGGCCGGGTTCGACTGGCCGGAAAGCGACGGCGTCGCCGAGGCGGTGCCGCTGGCCTTCGCCGGCAAGACGTTCGTCCTCACCGGCACCCTGCCGACGCTGTCGCGCGAGGACGCCAAGGAGATGATCGAGTCGCTCGGCGGCAAGGTCGCCGGGTCGGTATCGAAGAAGACCGACTGGGTCGTCGCCGGCGCCGAGGCCGGCTCGAAGCTCGACAAGGCGCAGGCGCTCGGCGTCGCCATCCTCGACGAGGCGGGGCTGCTCTTACTTCTCGACGGGAAGGGCCGGTGAGCAACCCGGGCCGTGACTGGCTCGCCCGCGCGCGCGTCGCCGCGGCCCAGCCTCCGCGGACGCCTCGTGAGCGTTTGCATCTCGACGTCGACGCGTGCTCGCTGCTCGTCGGCTCGATCGAGCGGGAAACGGCCGAGCGCCTGCAGGTCGCGGGATTGCCGATCCGTCGTGCCAGCGGAGGCTGGCAAATCGACGCGCCGGCCGAGCCGTCGCTGGCGGCGATCGCCGCGTGGCTGCGCGACGCCGGCCTCGCGGGGCGCTGGCGCGACGAGCTGCTGGCCGTCGTCGACGATGGCGAGCGCGCGGTCGCCGCGGTCGAGCGCAGCGTCGTGCGCGTGCTGGGCCTGACGACTTTCGCCGTCCACCTCGTCGGCTTCACCTCCGACGGCCAGCACATGTGGGTGCAGCAGCGCGCCTTCGACAAGGCGACCGACCCGGGGCTGTGGGACACGCTGATGGGCGGGCAGGTGGCCGCCGGCGAAACGCTCGAGAGCGCGCTCGCGCGCGAGACCTGGGAGGAGGCGGGCCTCGACGTCGCGGCGCTGCTCGACCTGCGCCGCGGCGAGCGGATCACGTTTCGCCGGCCGGTCGCCGAGGGCTACCTGGTCGAGCACATCGACATGTACACGGCGCGCGTTCCGAACGGGATCGAGCCGGTCAATCGCGATGGCGAGGTCGCGCGCTTCGAATGCCTCGACGCCGCGACGCTCGAGGTGCGGCTCGGCTGCGGCCAGTTCACCTTGGAGGCGAGCCTGATCCTGGCGGCGGCGATGCCGGCGCGCTGACCCGGCCTCAGCCGAGCTCCGGCACCATCCGGCCCTGGCTGCGCAGATAGGCCGCCATCGCCGTCACCACGCGCCGCACGGCCGGTCGATCGAACATGCGCCTGCGCCAGACCAGGAGACGCGGATGGGCGTGCGTCATCGGCACCGTGTGGCGCGCGGCGAAGAGCTGCGCCATGTAGAAAGCGATGTCGGCATAGCTGAAGGGGCCGGCCAGGTAGTCGCGACCCTGCAGCAGCGTTTCCATCGCCACGTAGTACGCCTCGATGCCCGCTCGCGCCTGCTTCCATTCCGGCGCTTCGACGGGGTCCGGCGTGGCGCGCAGGTTCATCAAACGAATGACGTGAGGAAAGAACACCTCGTCGGAGCCGTGCTCCAGCCGCCGGGCCTCGGCCCGCGCCGCGACCGATCCCGGCCAGAGCGGCGGCTCGGGCCAGCGGTCTTCGAGATATTCGAAGATCTGGGTCGAATCGAAGAGCTCGACGTCGCCATCGACGAGCACCGGGACCTGGCCCTTGGGATTGATGCGCAGGACTTCGGGATGCTTGGGCGCGTAGCCCGGCCCGAATTCGAACGGCACCATCACCAGGTCGAAGGCAAGGCCCTTTTCATGGGCAGCGATCTCGACCTTCGCGCCGAACATGCTCAGCGGGCCGGAATAGATTCTCGGAGTGGTCATGGCGCGTGCGAATCGATCGGGGGTCAGTCCGGAGTCACCGGCTCGACCAGCTTCGCGAGCTGGGCGAGCGACTCCTGCCAGCCGAGGTAGCACATCTCGACGGGAATGGCGTCCGGCAAGCCCGCTTGCACGATGTTCAGCTCGGTCCCGCACGACACCGGCTTCAGCGAGACGGTCGTCTCCATCTCGCCCGGCAGGTTCGGATCGTCGAACTTGTCGGAATAGCGGATGCGCTCGTTCGCCACGAGCTCGCGATATTCGCCGCCGAAGGAGTGGCCGTTTCCACTCGAGAAGTTGGTGAACGACATCCTGAACGTCCCGCCCACCTTGGCGTCCATGTGGTGGACCTTGCAGGTAAAGCCGTAAGGAGGCAGCCACTTGGCCATCGCGTCGGCGTCGAGGAATGCGCGGTAGATGCGCTCCGGGGTGGCCTTGAGCACGCGGTGGAATCGCACGGTGTTCGACATGGTCGGATCCAGAAACAAAGAACAGAGGATGGCCCTCTGGGGCTAGTCGATCGGCGCCAGCGCGGATCGACAGGCGGAGCGAGAAATTCTGGCCGTCACCTCAGTCGGTGATGGCCTGTCGGAGCGCGCGGAGCACCGGGTCCGGCGCCTCCGTCATCAGCGAATGCCCCGCTTCGACGGTCACCGGCGTCGTGCCGAGCGCGTCGGCGATCGCCCTCGCGTCCTTCGCGGCGGTCATCTGATCGCTTCGTCCGACGACGATCGTCGCCGCGCACTCGACCCGCGCTGCCGCCTCGACGCCGTTGCGGTAGGCGTTGCAGGCGCGAAAGTCGTTCAGGAACAGGTTGTCGCCGTCGTAGGCGGCCTGCATGCGGCGCATCAGCGCCAGGTTGGCGCCGTGCAGCCACGCGCCGGGCCCGGGATACGAGGGCTTGGCGGCCGGCGTCGAATGCGACCACGTGTTGACGTTGGCGATCGCCGCCTGCGGGTCGTTGGCCGCACCCTCCAGCAGCGCCGCCGAGACGACCATCGGGTACGCCGTGCCGACCATGACGAGATGACGTGCGCGCTTCGGCGCCCGCGCCGCCGCCTCGAGCGCGACCAGCGAGCCCATGCTGTGGCCGACCAGGCTCGCGGATCCGACACCCGCACCGTCGAGCACGGCCCACAACCAGTCGGCCATCGCCTCGACGCTGGCGAGCGCCGGGCCGCTGCTGCGGCCGTGGCCGGGGAGGTCGATCGCCAACACGCCGTGGCCGTGGTGCGCGAACCAGCGCGCGGCAAGCGTCCAGACGCTGTGGTCGTGCAGGGCGCCGTGGATGAAGACGACGGTCGGAAGGCGCGCGTCGAACGGCTTGCCGCCCGTGTAGGCGTAGGCGACGCGCGCGTTGCCCGCCGCTGCGGTCGTGGCGGAGCGAGGCGCGGGTGGCAGCGCGATGTTCATCGCGCCGCGGCACCGACGCGCGACGCCGCCTTCAGCGCCCGCTTGAGGTCGTCGATCAGGTCGTCTGCATCTTCCAGGCCGATCGACAGGCGGATCGTTCCCGGCCCGATGCCGGCCTTGGCGAGGGCCGCGTCGTCCATGCGGAAATGCGTCGTCGAGGCGGGATGGATGACGAGCGAGCGGCAGTCGCCGACGTTGGCGAGGTGCGAGAACAGCTGCAGCGCCTCGATGAAGGCGACCCCGGCGGCGCGCGAGCCCTTGACGTCGAAGCTGAACACCGAGCCGCAGCCGCGCGGCAGCAGGCGCCTGGCGAGCGCGTGGTCCGGGTGGGTCTCGAGCTCGGGGTAGCCGACGCTCGCGACCTGCGCGTGGCCGGCCAGAAAGGCGACGACCTTGCGCGTGTTCTCGACGTGGCGCGCCATGCGCAGCGGCAGCGTCTCGATGCCCTGCAGGATCAGCCACGCCGTGTGCGGGCTCATGCTCGCGCCGAAATCGCGCAGGCCCTCGCGGCGTGCGCGCAGCAGGAACGCGCCGACGGTGCTCTCCTCGCTGAACACCATGCCGTGGAAGCCCTCGTAGGCGCGCGTCAGCTCGGTGAAATGGCCGTTCGCCGCCGTGGCCCGGTCCCAGTCGAAGTTGCCGCTGTCGACGAGGACGCCGCCGATCACCGTGCCGTGCCCCGACAGGAACTTGGTCGCCGAGTGGTAGAGCAGGTCGGCGCCATGCTCGAAGGGCCGCATCAGCCAAGGGGTGGTGAAGGTCGAATCGACGAGCAGCGGCAGGTGATGATCGTGGGCGAGGGCGGCGACCGCCGGGATGTCGAGGACGTCGAGGCCGGGGTTGCCGAGCGTCTCGCCGAAGAGCAGCTTGGTCTCGGGCCGGATCGCCGCTCGCCAGGCGGAGAGGTCGCCGGTCTTGACGAAGGTCGTCGCGATGCCGAAGCGCGAGAGCGTGTAGTGGAGCAGGTTGTGCGAGCCGCCGTAGAGCGCGCTCGAGGCGACGATGTGCGAGCCGGCGCCGGCGATCGTCGCGATCGCCAGGTGCAGCGCGGCCTGGCCGCTCGCGGTCGCGATCGCGCCGCTGCCGCCTTCGAGCGCCGCGATCCGCTCCTCGAGGACGGCGTTGGTCGGGTTCGAGAGGCGGCTGTAGACGTGCCCCGAGCGCTCCATGTTGAAGAGCGAGGCGGCGTGCTCGCTCGACTCGAACACGAACGAGGTCGTCAGGTGGATCGGCACCGCGCGCGCACCGGTGGCCGGGTCGGGTGCCGCGCCCGCGTGCAGGGCGAGCGTGTCGAAGCCGGGATTGGCGTAGCCGGGCATGTCGATAACCTTCGAATGTGACGGACGATTGTGGGCTATATTGATCCGCACACGCCCCTCGGGCGGCCCGGCGCAGGACCGTCTCGTCCACCGAAAGCTCACCGGAGACGACCATGAAAGTCAGCGACATCTTGCGCGTGAAAGGCGGCACGCTGTTCACCGTCGCGCCCGACGAGCCGCTGGCGTCGGCGCTCAACGTCATGTCCCAGCACGACATCGGCTCGCTCGTCGTCATGGAGGGCGGCGAGCTGGTCGGCATGCTGACCTTTCGGGAGGTGATCCAGGCGGTCGTCAGCAACGGCGGCGCGCTCGGGACGACGCTGGTGCGCGGCGTCATGGACGACGCGCCGCTCACCTGCACGCCGCAGACCGAGCTCGACGAGGTGCGCCGCATGATGCTCGGCCGGCACGCGCGCTACATGCCGGTGCTGAGCGAGAAGACGCTCAACGGCGTGGTCTCGTTCTACGACGTCGCCAAGGCGGTCGTCGACAGCCAGGACTTCGAGAACCGCATGCTGAAGGCCTATATCCGCGACTGGCCCGTCGAGAGCCGCGACGAGCTGCCCTCGTCCAATCCCAACTGATGTCGGGAAGCACGCTCGGCACGCTGTTTCGCGTCACGACCTTCGGCGAGAGCCACGGCCCGGCGATCGGCTGCGTCGTCGACGGCTGCCCGCCGGGCATGGCCTTGTCGGAGGCCGACATCCAGCCCGAGCTCGACCGGCGCCGCCCCGGCACCTCGCGCCACGTCACGCAGAGGAACGAAGCCGACGCCGTCGAGATCCTCTCCGGCGTGTTCGAGGGCCGGACCACCGGCACGCCGATCGCGCTCCTGATCAGGAACACCGACCAGCGCAGCAAGGACTACGCGAACCTCCTGAACACCTTCCGCCCCGGCCACGCCGACTACGCCTACCACCACAAGTACGGCCTGCGCGATCCGCGCGGCGGCGGCCGCGCCTCGGCGCGGCTCACCGCGCCGGCGGTCGGTGCGGCGGCGATCGCTCGCAAGTGGTTGCGCGAGCATTGCGGCACCACCTTCGCGGGCCACATGACGCAGATCGGCACGATCGCGATTCCGTTCGAGGGCATGGAGCACGTTGCGAACAATCCCTTCTTCGCCGCCAACGCCAGCGACATCGCCCGCCTCGAGGACTACATGGACGCGCTCAGGAAGGACGGCGACAGCTGTGGCGCGCGCGTCGACGTCGTCGCCCGTGGCGTTCCGGTCGGCCTCGGCGAGCCGCTCTACGACAAGCTCGACGCCGACATCGCCCACGCGATGATGGGGATCAACGCCGTCAAGGGCGTCGAGATCGGCGCCGGCTTCGCCGCGGTCGAGCAGCGCGGCACGACCCACGGCGACGAGCTGACGCCGCAAGGCTTCGCCACCAACAACGCCGGCGGCGTCCTCGGCGGCATCTCGACCGGCCAGGACATCACCGTCTCGCTCGCGATCAAGCCGACCAGCTCGATCCGCAGCCCGCGCCGCTCGATCGATCTCGAAGGCAAGGCGACGGTGGTCGAGACCCTCGGACGTCACGACCCCTGCGTCGGCATCCGCGCCGTGCCGATCGCCGAGGCGATGCTCGCGCTGGTGCTGATGGACCACGTCCTGCGCCATCGCGCGCAGTGCGGCGACGTTCGCCTCGCGGTCCGGCCGATCCCCGCACGGGCGCCTTGAGCGCGGCCGGCCCGCCGGCGCGGCCGACGGTCGTTCCGTTCGCCGCCGTCTCGTTCGCCTACTTCGCCTACGCCGGCCTGGTCGGCACCTACGGGCCGCTCTGGTTTCGCAGTCTCGGCTACACGACCTTCGCGATCGGCGTGCTGACGTCGCTGCAGAGCTCGACCCGGCTCTTCAGCCCCTACGCGTGGGGCTGGGTCGCCGACCACACCGGCCGGCGCGAGCGGCTGCTTCGCATCGCCGCCGGCGGCTCGCTGCTCGCGTCGATCGGCTTCCTGGCGCCGCTCAACTACGCGTGGGTGAGCGCGGTCACGGTCGTGCTTTTCGTCTGCACCGCCGGCGTCATCCCGATCAGCGAGGCGACGCTGGCCCATCGGGTGAGCCGCGACGGGCGGCTCGACGTCGCCCGCTACGGTCGGGTTCGCATGTGGGGATCGATCGGCTTCATCGGCGCGGTGGCGAGCAGCGGCTTCGTATTGCAGGCGGTTGGCATCGGCTGGTTTCCGGCCTTCGTCTGCGGCCTGCTCGCGCTCCTGCTCATCGCCGCATGGCGCCTGCCAGCCGCCGACGAGGTGCCGCATTCGCCATTGGCCGAGGCCGGAGCGATGGCGGTGCTGCGCGATCCGGTCGTCGGCTGGTTCTTCGCCGGTTGCTTCCTGACCGTGCTCGCGCATGTCGCGCTGTACGCGTTCTACTCGCTCTACCTCGCCTCGCTCGGCTACAGCGCTGGCGAAATCGGCCTGCTCTGGGCCGCCGGCGTCGCGGTCGAGGTGGGCTGGTTCTATTCGCAAGGGCGCTGGGCGCACCTGCTCTCGACGCATGGCTGGCTTGTCGCCGCCGCGCTCGCAGCCTCGTTGCGCTTCGCGCTGATCGCGGCCTTCGCCTCGCATCCGGCCGTGCTCGTCGCAGCGCAGGTGCTGCACGCGCTGACTTTCGCGGCCCAGCATTCGGCCTGCATCGCCGTCATCACCCAACGCTTTCCCGGGCAATTGCGCGGTCGCGGCCAGGCGCTCTACACGGTGCTCGGCTACGGCGCCTCGGGCGTCGTCGGCGGCGTCGCCGGCGGCGCGCTGAGCCAGGCGCTCGGCTTCGCCTCCGTGTTCTGGGCCGCGAGCGCGATTGGCCTGGCCGCGGCCTGGTGCTGCCGGCGCGCCCTTCTCGCCGAGCGGGCTGCTCAGTGAGCGAGCGCGGGGGCTTTCTGATGGCCCGTTTCGCTCGCCGCCGCCGCCGGAGGCGTGTGCACGCGCAGTTGCGGAAAGGGGATCTCGATGCCCTGCTCGTCGAAGGCGCGCTTGAGGCGCCGAAGGTACTCGCGCTTCACGTTCCACTGCTCGAGCGGAGCGACCCGAAACCGCGCCCGGATGACGATGGCCGAGTCGTCCCAGCGCTCGACGCCCGCGACCTCGAGATCGTCGAGGATGCGGTCAGAGAAATTCGCGTCAGCGCGCAGCGCGGAACCGACGCCGCGCATCACGTCCATCACCCGGTCGAGGTCTTCGCTGTAGCCGACGCCGACATCGACGACGGCCTGGGCGAAGCCGCGGCTCATGTTGACGACCGCGCTGATCGTCCCGTTCGGCACGATGTGGACATTGCCGTCGTAGTCGCGAAGGCGCACGTAGCGCAGCGTCACTTCTTCGACGAGGCCGGCGTGGTCGCCGAGCTTGACCACGTCGCCCTGGCGAATCTGGTTCTCGAGGAGGAGGAAGAACCCCGTGAAGTAGTCCTTGACGAGGCTTTGCGCGCCGAAGCCTACGGCCAGGCCGACGACCCCCGCGGCGCCGAGGATAGGCGCGACCGAGACGCCGATTTCCGCGAGGACGAGCATCGTCGCGACGAGCGTGACGATCACGGAGGCCAGATAGCGAAAGACGCGTCCCAGCGTTTCGGCTCGCTTGACGGACTCGCGGTCGTCGAAGCGGGTCGAGACACGCATGCGCAGGGCGCGGATGCTGCGCTGCGAGATGACGATCGCGATCCATGCGGCGACGAGGATGCCGACGATCCGCAGAATCGACGCGGCGACGCCGCCGAATTCGTGCCAGGCGGCGCCGGCGGCGGTGAGAAAGTCGTTCGTCATGCGGTGACGCGGGTGTTGCCAGGCTGGGCCGGGATAAACATTCGCCCAAATATACAATGCACCCTCCGGCGTCGACGACGCCGCCGCCATACCCGCGCTCGCTGCTGCGTCTTTGCTCTGCTGGCTCCGAAGTCCGGCTCCCGTGCCGGCTGCCCTCGATGCGATTCCTGAATCTTCAGCTGCGTTTTCTGGTCCCGCTGGTGCTGACTCTGGTGGTCGCCGGCTCGCTCGGCGTGCCGCTGCTCGACCGGTTGACCCTTCGCTGGTTTTCGCGCGACCTGAACAGCCGCGGCGCGCTCGTCACGACGGCGCTCTCGGACTCGATCGGCGAGTCGATCGCCCAGGGCGACGCCGGCGGCCGCCGGCTGCGCGCGCTCTTCACCCGCGCCGCCACCGACGAGCGGCTCCTCGCCATCGGCCTGTGCTCGCTCGACGACGAGCTGCTCCAGCGCACCGAGGGCTTCCCGGCGACGCTCGATTGCAAGACTGCGAAAGGTGTCGCGGCCTCGCCCGGCCAACGCCTGAGCGTGCCCGGCGGCGCCGTCCAGGTCGGCGTGCACACCGTCAGCAACGAGTCAGCCAGGATCGCCGATCTCGTCATGCTGCACGACCTCAGCTTCATCGAACGGCGCAGCGAGGACACTCGCAACTACCTGGTCGTGTTCATCGCCGCGCTCGGCCTGACGATCGCGCTGATCACCGTCGTTGTCGCCCAGCTGAGCTGGTACGGATGGGTGCGCGGCATGCGCGGCCTGCTGCGCGGCGAGGGGCTGTTCCGGCCCATGGGCTCCTCCGAGATGGCGCCGCTCGCCGCCGAGCTGCTCGCGCGCCTGCGCGATCTCGAGGACGAGCACCGCCGCTCGCTCGGCCCGCAGACGGGCTGGGACCCGGACCGCCTGCGCGCCCTGCTGCGCACCCAGCTGCGCGGCGACCAGGTCCTTGTCGTCTCGAATCGCGAGCCGTACATCCACGAGCACGCCGACGGCGCGATCGTCGTCAAGCGTCCGGCGAGCGGGCTCGTCACCGCCGTCGAGCCGGTGATGCGCGCCTGCTCCGGCACCTGGATCGCGCACGGCAGCGGCGGCGCCGATCGCGATGTCGTCGACGCTCACGACCATGTCGGCGTGCCGCCGGGCAAGAACCAGTACAGCCTGCGCCGAATCTGGCTGACCAAGGAGGAGGAGCAGGGCTACTACTACGGCTTCGCCAACGAGGGGATGTGGCCACTCTGCCACGTCGCTCATGTCCGGCCGGTGTTCCGCGAATCGGACTGGCAGCAGTACCGCATCGTCAACCAGCGCTTTGCCGACGCCGTCGTCGCCGAGGCGCGCACCGAGGATCCGGTCGTCCTCGTCCAGGACTACCACTTCGCGCTCGTGCCGGCCATGATCCGCGCCAAGCTGCCGCGGGCGACGATCCTCACGTTCTGGCACATCCCCTGGCCGAACCCCGAGTCGTTCGGCATCTGTCCGTGGCGGCGCGAGATCCTGCAGGGAATGCTGGGCAGCACGATCCTGGGCTTCCACACCCAGTTCCACTGCAAGAATTTCATCGAGACGGTCGACCGCTTCCTCGAGGCTCGCATCGAGCACGAGCATTCGACGATTTCGTACAAGGGCAAGCAGACGCTCGTCGAGGCTTACCCCATCTCGATCGAGTGGCCGTCGGACGAGGTTGTCGCCTCGTGGCTGCCGGTGGCCGAGTGCCGGCGCCGCGTCGTCGAGCGGCTCGGCCTGCCGGCCGACGCGTGCATCGCCGTCGGCATCGACCGCTTCGACTACACCAAGGGCATCCTCGAGCGGCTGCACGCCGTCGAACGCCTGCTCGAGAAGCGCCCGGGGTGGATCGGCCGCTTCGTTTTCGTCCAGGTGGCCGCGCCGACGCGCGGCCTGCTCGACGAGTACCGCTCGTTCCAGGACCGGATCGCGAACCTGACCCGGCGCATCAACGAGCGCTTCGGCCGGCCCGGCTACCAGCCTGTCCACCTGCTCGCCGAGCATCACGAGCACGACCAGGTCAACGAGCTGTTCCGCGCCGCCGACGTCTGCGTCGTCACCAGCCTGCACGACGGCATGAACCTCGTCTGCAAGGAGTTCGTCGCCGCGCGCGACGACGAGCAGGGGGTGCTGATCCTGAGCCGCTTCGCCGGCGCGGCACGCGAGATGACCGAGGCGCTGATCGTCAATCCCTACCACGTCGAGGAGACCGCCGACGCGCTCGACACCGCGGCGACGATGCCGCCCGGCGAGCAGCGCGAGCGCATGGCGAGCCTGCGCATGACGGTGCGCGCCGACAACGTCTTCCGCTGGGCCGGCCACATGCTCGCCGACGCCGGCCGCTGGCGCCTGCGCGAGCGCATCGAGGCGCGCGTGCAGCGGCACCGCAACGAGGAGTGATGCCGGTCCACCTTTTTTCGGTCGAGGGGGAGGCGGCGCTCGCCGCTACGATGGCGCGCGAGCCTCTGCTCGCCTTCGATTTCGACGGCACGCTGGCGCCGATCGTCGCCCGGCCCGACGACGCTCGCGTGCCGCTCGCGGTCGCGCGCCGACTCGACCTGCTGGCGCAGCGGCTGCCGATGGCGATCATCAGCGGCCGGCGCGTCGACGACGTGCGCGGCCGCCTCTCGTTTGCGCCGCAGTTCGTGATCGGCAACCACGGCGCCGAGGACCCGCAGGCTGGCAGGTGCGGCAGCCCGGAACAGCTCGATCCGGTGCGCGCCCGGCTGCTCGCGCAGGTGGGCGAGCTCGACGCGGCCGGCGTCTCGGTCGAGGACAAGGGCTACTCGCTCGCGTTGCACTACCGGCTCGCGCGCGACCGCGTCCGTGCTCGCGCTATCGTCGAGGCGCTGGTTGCCGGGCTGGGCGACGAAGCCATCGCCTTCGGAGGCAAGATGGTCATGAACATCGTCGCTGCCGGCGCGCACGACAAGGCGGACGCCGTCGCCGGCCTCGTTCTGCGCTGCGGCGTCGAGGCGGCGGTCTTTCTCGGCGACGACGTCAACGACGAGCCCGTGTTCGCGCGTGCCGAGCCCGGCTGGCTCACGGTCAAGGTCGGTCGCGACGATCCGGCATCGCGCGCCTCCTTCTGCATCGACGCGACCGAGATCGTCCGCCTGCTCGACGAGATGCTCGACATACTGGCGCGCGCCGACGCGGCACGCGCCGGGGGCTGATGATGGCGTCGACGAGCCGCGTCGATCCGGCCCGCGATGCGGCGCACGCGGCAAACGCCGGCCCGTCGATGAGCGACGCCTCGGTGCGCGTGCTGCGGCGCTTTCGGATCGTCTTCAACGCCGTGAAGGCGCATTTCCAGCAGGTCGAAAAGCTTGCCGGCGTCGGCGGCGCACAGCTCTGGGCGCTCAGTGTCGTTGCCGCCCAGCCCGGCCTCGGCGTCACCCGCCTCGCCCGCGAGATGGACGTTCACCAGTCGACCGCCAGCAACCTGGTCCGCTCGCTCGTCGAACGAGGCCTGCTCGCCGCCTCGCGCGCGGGCGCCGACCGACGCGCCGTGCAGCTCCATCTGCTGCCCGCCGGACGGCGCGTTTTGCGGCGTGCCCCGGCGCCGCTCGCAGGTCTCCTGCCGAAGGCGCTCGACAGCCTCGATGCGGCGACCCTGGCCCGCCTCGACGCCGATCTGGCGCGTCTGATCGACGTCCTAGGTGCCGATCTCGGTCATGCCAACGTCCCCCTCGGCGAGCGCTGAGAAGACGGCGGCCGCGCCGCAGCCGATCGAGCACTACGCGCTCATCGGCGACTGCCAGACCGCGGCCCTCGTCGGCCGCGACGGCTCGATCGACTGGCTGTGCCTGCCGCGCTTCGACTCGCCGGCCTGCTTCGCCGCGCTGCTCGGCGCGCCGGAGCACGGACGCTGGCAGATCGCACCGGTCGCCGCCGCGACGGTGACGCGCCGCTATCGCGACGGCACGCTCGTCCTCGAGACTGACTTCGAGACCGCCGACGGCGCCGTCCGCATCATCGACTGCATGCCGTTCGAGAACGACCGCTGGGATGTCGTCCGTATCGTCGAAGGGCTGCGCGGCCGCGTGCCGATGCGAATGGAGCTGGTGGTGCGCTTCGACTACGGCGGGATCGTTCCCTGGGTGCGCCATGGCGACGACGGCGTGTTGGCCGTGGCCGGGCCCGACGCCGTGCACCTGCACTCGCCCGTTCCGACCCACGGCGAGGACATGCGGACGGTGGCGACCTTCGAGGTCGCTGCCGGCGAGCGGTTGCCGTTCGTGCTCGACTACTGGCCCTCGCACGAGGAGCCGCGGCCGCGCATCGATGCCGAGGCGGCGCTCGTGGAAACCGAGCGGCTGTGGAGCCAGTGGTCGTCGCGATGCAATGCGCCCGATCGCTGGCGGCCGATCGTCGTGCGCTCGCTCATCACGCTGAAGGCGCTCACCTTCTCGCAGAGCGGCGGCATCGTCGCCGCGCCGACCACCTCGCTGCCCGAGATGCCGGGCGGCGTGCGCAACTGGGACTACCGCTATTGCTGGGTGCGCGACGCCACCTTCACCCTCAACGCGCTGCTCCTCGCCGGCTACACCGAGGAGGCGGTCGCCTGGCGCGCCTGGCTGCTGCGCGCCGTCGCGGGCAGCCCGGCCGACCTGCAGATCCTCTACAGCGTCACCGGCGAGCGGCGCCTGCACGAGTTCGAGCTGCCGTGGCTGCCCGGCTACGGCGGCGCCCGGCCGGTGCGCATCGGCAACGCCGCGTCGACCCAGTTCCAGCTCGACGTCTATGGCGAGGTCATGGACACGCTGCACCTCGCCCGCGCCGCGGGCATCCCGGCTGAGCCGCACGCGTGGCAGATTCAGCTCGCCCTGCTCGAGTTTCTGGCGCGCTGCTGGCGCGACCCGGACGAGGGCATCTGGGAGGTGCGCGGCCCGCGCCGCCATTTCGTGCACTCGAAGGTCATGGCCTGGGTCGCGTTCGACCGCGGCATCAAGGACGCCGAGGCCTTCGGCCTCGATGGCCCGGTCGACGACTGGAAGCGCAGTCGCGACGAGATCCACGCGCAGGTCTGCGCCCTGGGCTTCGACGCCCGACGCAACACCTTCGTCCAGCACTACGGCAGCGCCGAGCTCGACGCCAGCCTGCTGCTCGTCACCCTGGTCGGCTTCCTGCCGCCGGACGACCCGAGGGTGCGCGGCACCATCGCCGCCATCGAGCGCGAGCTCGTCGTCGACGGCCTGGTGATGCGCTACGCCACCGAGAGCGGCGTCGATCACCTGCCGCCGGGCGAGGGCGCCTTCCTGGCGTGCACCTTCTGGCTCGCCGACGCCCTGGCCGTGACCGGCCGGCAGGCCGAGGCCGAGAGCCTGTTCGAGGCGCTCGTCGCACGCTGCAACGACGTCGGCCTCCTCGCCGAGGAGCTCGATCCGCGCACCGGCGGGATGCTCGGCAACTTCCCTCAGGCCCTCACCCACATGGCGCTCGTCAACACGGCGCGGCTGCTGACGATGCCCGGCGCGGAGAGAGGACGATCGGCCGACAGCGGCGAGCGGACGGCGGCGGTGGCGAAGACCGGCTGAGCGCGCGGCGCGACGCGCGCCCCCTCAGGCACGCTCGACCACCAGCGCCGCGCCCGGAAAGCGCGCGAACGCATCGGCGAGCAGGATGCTTCCGTCCACGACCGCGACGACGCCTTCGTCGAGCACGTTGCGCAGGCGGGTGCCGTCGGCGAGGTCGACCGCGACCGCGGTGTCGGCCCACACCGCTGCGCCGCACGGCGCCTGCTCGGACTCGCCGAGCAGCTGAGCGACCAGGCGCGCGACGACGACGATCACGACGCCTTCGGCATGGTCGCGCGCGAACGCGACGACATGGTCGGCACGCGTGCCGTTGGCCTTGAGCGGCCGGTAGCCGCCGTCGCGGAAGACGAGCGGCAGACGCCGGCGCAGATCGAGCAGCCGCCAGGCGATCCACAGCTTCGCGCGGCCGTCGTGCGCCGCCGCGACGAGCTCGCCGGCGCGGCCCGGAGCGAGCGCTTCGAGCGACGCCAATCCCGCCGAGAGCGCGCGGTAGTCGACCGGCTTGCGGTTGTCGGGATCGACGAGCGTCAGGTTGACGACCTCGTGGCCCTGGTAGATGTCGGGAACGCCGGGCGAGGTGAACTTGAGCAGCGCGGTGGCGAGGCTGTTGAACGCGCCGAGCCAGGCGAGCCGGCGCGCCTGCGCCGTCAGGTCGTCGAGGAAGGGATTCGGCGCGATCCTTCCCAGCAGGCCGGCGACGAAGCCTCGCAATGCGTTCTCGTAGGCTGCGTCGGGAGCGGTCCAGCTCGTTCGCAGCTTGGCCTCGCGCGCGGCCTTCAGCAGGTAGTCGGTGATGCGCTCGCGGTACGCGGCGAGGGTGGTCGGGTCCAGGCCCGAGGCCGGCAGCGTGCCGAGCAGCGTCTGGTAGAGCAGGTACTCGTCGGCCGGCGTGGGCGCGGGCGACTCGCCTCGGGTCGTCGTGCGATGCGCGCGGTTCATGCGCGACCAGCGCCTGAGCAGCAATCGCCACGCAGCCGGCATCTCGGAGAGCACGTCGATCCGGCAGCGGACGTCGGCCGAGCGCTTGTGGTCGTGGGTCGAGGTCGCGATCAGGGTGTGCGGCCAGCGCGCCGCGCGGTCGGCGCTGGCGCCGTGGAAGGCGCGCACGCCGATGCCGAAGCGGGACGGGTCGCCGCCGACCTCGTTCAGCGCGGCGAGGCGGACATGGCGATAGAACGCGGTGTCCTCGACGCCCTTGGCCGCGACCGGGGCGCTGAACTGCTGGAAGCGGACCGCCCAGTCGAGCGCGCGTCGGCGCAGCGGTTCAGGCGCGTTGGCACCCGCCTCGCCGAGCATCGTCCGGCGCACGAAGTCGAATACCGACGGATCCGCGGCGCGGCTGCGCCGGCGTGCCTGGGCGACGGCCCATTCGATATAGCGCCGGTCCTGCGGCGACGGTGCGGCGACGATGTAGGTCCGATAGACCGGCAGGCTCGCCGTGACCTCGGCGAGGGCGTCGCGCAGGCTGTTGAAGGTGTGATCGCGGGTGCGCCGGTCGGCGCGGGCGATGCGCAGCAGCTCGCTCGCCAGCACCGTCAGCTCGGAGGCGAGCGCGCTGCGCATCACCGCCCGCTTGCCGGCGTAGGCGTGCTCCTCGAATGGCAGCGGGTCGCCGGTGAAGGCACGCCAGATGCGATCGAAGCGGGCCTCGGCTGCCGGGTCGACGAAGAGGCCGTTGACCAGCGAGGCGAAGCGGTAGCCGGTGCTGCCGTGCACCGCCCACGACGCCGGCACGTCCTCGTGCGAGGCGGCGATCTTCTCGACCACGAGGTAGAGCGGCCACGCCGGCCGCGCGCCCGGCGCCTCCGGCAGCGCCAGGCCGGCGCGCCGCGCGTGACCCTGCTGCAGGCGCAGGAAGTAGCCGGCCGGGTCGCGCAGGCCGTCGGGATGGTCGATGCGCAGTCCGTCGGCGACGCCGCTCGCGGTGAGCTCGAGGGCGAGCCCCTGGGTCGCCTCGAACACGGCGCGGCTTTCCATGCGCAGCGCGGCGAGCGAGTTGATGTCGAAGAAGCGCCGGTAGTTGATCTCGTCGCCGGCGACGCGCCAGAAGGCGAGCCGCCACGCCTGCGCTTCGAGGAGCGCATGCAGCGGCTCGGCCGCGCCGGCGCCGGCGAGGGTGTGCTCGAACGCCGGCACGAGCGCCGGCTCGGCAGTCGCCAGCCGCGCCAGCGCCGCCTGGGCCGATGCTTTCGCGCCGGCGCGAGCGGCGCCGGCGTCGCTGTCGGCCTCGCCGCCGGCGGGCAGGCCGTCGAACAGCGCGGCGATCGCCTCGAGCGCGGGCCGAAGCGACGGCTCCTCGACGGCAATCGCGGCGAGCAGCGCCGGATAGCTTGCCGGCGCAAGCGGAAAGCGATGCTCGTGATAGCGCACGGCGAAGAGGCCGCGTTCGGCCTCGAACACGAGCTTCAGCTCGCCGCTCGCGAGCACGTCGCCATAGGGGGCACCGAGCACCGGCAGCATGACCTTGCCGTCGAGCGCGGCATCGAGCGGATGCCAGTCGATGTCGAAATGGCGCGCGTAGAGCGAGGCCTCTCCGTCCTCGAGCACGTCGGCCCACCAGGCGTTGTCCGCGCCGGCGATTCCCATGTGGTTGGGCACCAGGTCGAGCAGCAGCCCGAGGCCGTGCTTGCGCAGGCCGGCACTGAATCGCGCGAAGCCCGCCGCGCCGCCGAGCTCGGGGTTGATCTCGTCGTGGGCGACGACGTCGTAGCCGTGCAGGCTGCCGCGTGTGGCGCGCGTGATCGGCGAGCAGTAGACGTGGCTGATGCCCAGTCGAGCCAGGTACGGCAGCGCGCGCGTCGCATCGTCGAAGGTGAAGCGATGGTGCAGCTGCAGGCGATAGGTCGCGCGCGGCACGTTGGGCGCGAGGCGCGGATCGGGTGCGGCCCGCCTCGCCGGAGCGGGCGGCGGCCGTGCCTTCGCGAGCGCCGCGGCGAGCCGGTCGATGCGCGGATCGGCCGCCATGGCGTCGAGATCGGCGGCGAGCTTGCGGCGCCAGTTCGGATGCTCGTCCGTCGTTCCCGGCAGGTTGGCCTGCTCGGCCATGCCGAGCGCATCCTCGAGCTGCACCATCATCACGGCGGAGGGCGCCGTCGCGAGCGTGCGCTGGATCGTCTCGGCGAGCGGCGGCGTCATCAGTGCATCGGCCAGGTCGTCGCTCGCGCCGCGCTGGCCGGCGTCGCGCGCCCAGGCGAGCAGCCGGTCCCGGTCGTCGCCGCGCGCGGCGCGCAGGCGATTCTCGTTCGCGGCGTCGTCGCCCAGCAGGCGCAGGTCGCGCCGCCAGTCGATGTCGCGGCCGTGCCACCAGCCGGCCAGCGTCGGCAAGTCGTGCGTCGAGACGGCGACCAGCGCGTCGCGCGGGTAGTCGGCGGGTGCCTTGAAGGCGCCGTCGGGCGACCGTTCGAAATAGAGCAGCCGGTACGACAGGACACCGCGCGCCTGCAGCAGCGCCCGCATCTCGTCGAGCACGGTGCCGAGGTCCTCGCCGATCACCATGCAGCGGTTGCGGTGGCTCTCGAGGGCGACGATCGCGAGCAGCTCGTCGGCGCGGTAGTGGACGTACGCGCCGTCGCGCGCGCTCTTGCCCGGCGGGATCCAGAACAGGCGTATCAGGCCCATGACGTGGTCGATGCGCAGCGCGCCGGCGTGTCGCATGGTCGCGCGCAGCGTCTCGACGACGATGCGGTAGCCGCTGGCGCGCAGCCGGTCGGGGCGCAGCGGCGGCAGCCCCCACGCCTGGCCCTGCGGGTTGAACTCGTCGGGCGGCGCGCCCACGCTCGCCCCGAGCGCATAGGTGTCGGCATGCGACCAGGCGTCGGCACCGGCCCGGTCGACCGATACCGCGAGGTCGAGGTAGAGGCCGACGGCCATGCCGATCGCCTTCGCCTGCGCCGCGGCGCGCGCCAACTGCTCCTCGGCGAGCCATTGCAGGTACTCGTGGAACTCGACCTCGGCGAGATGCGTGGCGGCGAATGCGACAACCGGCTCGGCCTCGGGGTCGTGCCAGGCCTCGGGCCAGACCGGCCAGCCCCAGATCGCCGGGTCGGCCGCGTGTCGCTCCGCCTGCACCGCCTCGAACAGCGCGAAGCAGCGCAGCTCGCGGCCGCCGGCGCGCTGGAACGCGCGGAACGCGCGCGCCCGTTCGACGTCGTCGCCGAGCACGTGCTCGCGGAAGTAGGCGTACAGGAGCCTCAGCACCTCGCCCTTCGCCGCGGCCACGCCGACGTGGTCGATCAGCTCGCTCGCGCGCAGGCGCGCCAGCCGCGCCTGGAATCCGGCCGAGCGCACGAGACGCTGTGCCGCGTCGCAGGCGCGAAGCTCGGCGACCGCTTCGACGTCGATGTAGATCGGGTTCAGCCGCTGGCGCGACGAGGGGCTGTAGGGACTGATGTGCGCCGGGTTGTGGCCGAACAGGGCGTGCAGCGGGTTCAGGCCGACGATCCCCGCGCCGCGCGCGCCCCATTGCTCGACGAGGCGGACGAGGTCGGAGAAATCGCCGATCCCCCAGTTGTCGTCCGAACGCAGCGCGTAGAGCTGAACCGCGGGGCCGAAGACGCGTCTCTTTCGCTCGAGCGCGGGTGGCCGCCAGCAGCGCGCGGGCGCGGCGACGAGCAGCGTGGCCCCGGCGACGCCGTCGACGCGCAGCCGGTGGTATCCGGCAGGCAGCGCCAGCGCCGGCGCCAGCACGCACTCGACGACGTCGGTGCCGGCGATCTCGCTGCGTGCGCCCACGACGTGGGCGTCGGCGGCGGAGCGGCCGCGATGGATGGCGCCGCCTTCCTCCTCGATCGTCCAGGCGACGCCGCCGTCGCGAAGCGCCGCCGGCAGTCGCAGGGGGACCGACGCGGCGGCATCGCCGGCGACGATCGCGGCGACCGGCGGCAGCACCTCGCGCCAGTGCTCGAGCTCGGCCTCGTGCGCGGCTGCGGCAACCTTGGCGGAACTCGTCGCGTCGACGTCGAACGCGGCGAGCAGCGCGATCAGGTTGGCGTCGGGTGCGGCATGGCGAGTGCCCCAGATGTCGTGGTAGTCGGTGGCGATGCCGAAGCGGCGGCAGAGCCGCTCGAGCGCGGCGCGATGGTCAGCCAAGGGCCGTTGCCTCGACGGCGACGCGCACGCCGCCGCGGGCGAGCCGATCGGCCTGGCCCGCGCGCCGCTCGACGCCGAGCTCGTGGACGACCTCGTCCGGCGGGCACGCGTCGACGGCCATCGGCTCCGGGCCGAAGTTCGCCCACAGGCGCCAGTGCGAGCCGTCCGCGAGCTGCCAGCGCACGCGCAGCAACGCGCGGTCGACCGAGAACGCGCCGCCGCGCATCGCGCCGGCCAGGCGCGGAACGAGGTGGGTGCGGCGCAGCGCCAGCAGTCTGCGCACCTGTGTCAGACGGTGTTCGTGCGGGTGGCGCTCGCGTTCGCTCCAGTCGAGTGTCGAGGCCGCGAAGGTCGCGATGTCGTTCGGGTCGGGGATGCGCTCGCGCAAGAGCGGATCGGCGAACGCCGGAAAGCGCGCGAACTCGGCGCGACGACCGCGCGTCACGGCTTCGGCGAGCTCGCCCTCAAAGTCGCAGAAGTACGAGAACGGTGTCGACGCCTCGAACTCCTCACCCATCCAGAGCATCGGCACGTGCGGCGCGAGCAGCAGGCACGCGTAGGCGGCGTCGAGCAGGGCCGGGTCGGCGAGCATGCCGATGCGCTCGCCGAAGGCCCGGTTGCCGACCTGGTCGTGGTTCTGCAGCGAGGCGATGAAAGCGGCAGGCGGCAGCGCCGCGCTCGGCTGGCCGCGCGCGGCACCGTCGCGAAACGGCGAGGCCTCGCCCTGGTAGACGAAGCCCTCGGCGAGCGCACGCCCGAGCCGGGCGATCGGCGCGGCAGCGAAGTCGGCGTAATAGCCGTCGGTCTCGCCGCTCAGCAACACGTGCGCGGCGTGATGAAAGTCGTCGTTCCACTGCGCGGTGGCGGCAAGGGGCATGCCGGCGCCGTCGCGGCCGAGAAGGGCTGCATCGTTCGCGTCGTTCTCGACGACGACATGAACGGCGCGCTCGCGGCCCGGGCCGTCGCGGAGCGCGGCGCAGATCTCGCGCACGATGTGGCGCGGCGACTCGTCGCGGATCGCATGGATGGCGTCCATTCGCAAGCCGTCGGCATGGAACTCCTCGACCCAGTAGAGCGCGTTGTGGATGAAGAATTCGCGCACCGTCCCTGACTGCTCGCCGTCGAAGTTGATGGCCGCACCCCATGGCGTCGCATGGGCCGGGTTGAAGAATTCAGGGCAGAAGGCGTGCAGGTAGTTGCCGTCGGGGCCGAAGTGGTTGTAGACGACGTCGATCAGCACCATCAGGCCGAGCCCGTGGGCGACGTCGACGAGCGCCTTCAGCTCGTCGGGCGTTCCATACGATGCGTCGGGGGCGAACGGCAGCACGCCGTCGTAGCCCCAGTTGCGCCGGCCGGGGAAATCGGCGAGCGGCATCAGCTCGATCGCCGTGACGCCGAGGTCGGCCAGGTCCTTCAACCGGCCCGCGGCGGCGGCGAAGCTGCCCGCGGCGGTGAAGGTGCCGACGTGGAGCTCGTAGATCACCGCCTCGCTCCACGGCCGGCCGCGCCAACCGGCGTCGCGCCACCGGTAGGCAGCGGGGTCGACGACCGCGCTCGCGGCGTGCGCGTCATCGGGATTGGAGCGCGATGCCGGGTCCGGCACGGCGCGACCGTCGGGCAGGCGAAAGCGGTAGTGGTCGCACGCGCCGGCGTGGGCGACGACGAGCGTGTGCCAGCCCGCCGCGTCGCGTTGCATCGTCAACTGCGAGGTGCCGGTGGACGATGGCGAGGCGGGCGCCGCCGCGGCGCCCGATGTGCCGGCCCGGGCGGACAGCTCGAGGTCGACCTGCGTGATGCCCGGTGCCCAGAGCGCGAAGCGGACGCCGCCCGCGGGCTGGACGGCGGCACCGAACGGCATCTCGTGCACGCTCGTCACGACATCGGCCGCGAGCGGCTCAGGAGCGCTACCGATCGACCCTGCAGAGGGTAGCCGGCGTCGGGCCAGACCGGTGCCGGCGCGGCATCCGGCGCCGCATCGGCCACCGCTTCACAGGCGCTGTCGAGAAGCAGTCGCCAGCCCGCATCGAACGTCTGCGGCAAGGCGATCCGGACCTGGTCGGCATCGGCGTTGACGAGCAGCAGGAAGTCGTCGTCGAACAGGCGCTCGCCGCGCGGGCCGCGCTCGGAGATGCCGTGCCCCGAGACGAGCATCGCCAGCGAGCGCAGCGTGCCCCAGTCGTCGACCTGCATCTCGCCACCGTCCGGCTTCATCCAGCACACGTCGCGGATGGCGTCGCCCTCGATTTCCTTGCCGGCGAAGAAGTTGCGGCGCCGAAACGACGGATGGTCGCGGCGCAGGGCGATCAGCCGGCTGACGAAGGCGATCAGCGCCTCGGCTTCCGGCGTCGCCGTCCAGTCGATCCAGCCGATCTCGTTGTCCTGGCAATAGACATTGTTGTTGCCGCCTTGGGTATTGCCCCGCTCGTCGCCGGCGAGCAGCATCGGCACGCCGGTCGAGAGCAGCAGGGTCGCCAGGAAGTTGCGCTTCAGCCGCTCGCGCAAAGCGTTCACGCCAGGGTCGTCGGTCGGGCCCTCGATGCCGCAGTTCCACGACACGTTGTGGTCGCTGCCGTCCCGGTTGTCCTCGCCGTTCGCCTCGTTGTGCTTGTCGTTGTAGGAAACGAGATCGTGCAGCGTGAAGCCGTCGTGGGCGGTGACGAAGTTGATGCTGGCGCTCGGCCGCTTGCCCGACCAGCCGTAGAGATCCTGCGAGCCGGTCAGGCGCTGCGCCATGTCGCCGAGCCGTCCCGGGTCGCCTTTCCAGAAGCTGCGCAGGCCGTCGCGGTAGCGGTCGTTCCACTCGGCCCAGCCGGCCGGGAACTTGCCGACCTGGTAGCCGCCCTGGCCGAGGTCCCAGGGCTCGGCGATCAGCTTGACGCGGTTGAGCACCGGGTCCTGGCGGATCGCGTCGAAGAAGCCGCCCAGGTCCTCGACCTTGCCGTCCTCGCGCGCCAGCGCCGCCGCGAGGTCGAAGCGGAAGCCGTCGACGTGCATCTCCTCGGCCCAGTAGCGCAACGAGTCCATCACCAGCTGCAGGGCGCGCGGGTGCTCGAGGTTGACGGTGTTGCCGCAGCCGGTGACGTCGTCGTAGTAGCGCGGCTGCTCGCGATTGATCGTGTAGTAGGAGGCGTTGTCGAGTCCGCGCATCGACAGCGTCGGTCCGAGCTGGTTGCCCTCGCAGGTGTGGTTGTAGACGACGTCGAGCAGCACCTCGATGCCGGCCGAGTGGAGCGCCTTGACCATCGTCTTGAACTCCTTCACCTTGCCCGACGCGCAGTAGCGCATCTCGGGGGCGAAGAAGGCGAGCGTGTTGTAGCCCCAGTAGTTACGCAGGCCCTTCTCGAGCAGCTGGCGATCGTTGACGAAGGCGTGCACCGGCAACAGCTCGACGGTCGTCACGCCGAGCCGCTTCAGGTAGTCGATCACCGGCGCGCTGCCGAGGGCGGCGTAGGTGCCGCGCAGCGGCTCGGCAACGGCAGGGTGCGTCATCGTGAAGCCCCTGACGTGCAGCTCGTAGATCACCATGTCCTGCCAGGCGACTCCCGGGCTGCGGTCGTTGCCCCAGGTGAACGCGCCTTCGAGGACGCGCGCCTTCGGCACGAACGGGGCGCTGTCGCGCCGGTCGAACGACAGGTCGGCGCGCTTGCTGCCGATCGTGTAGCCGTAGAGCGCGTCGCTCCAGCGCAGCGCGCCGACCAGGTCCTTGGCGTACGGATCGACCAGGAGCTTGTGCGGGTTGAATCGGTGACCCTGCTCCGGCTGGTAAGGCCCGTGCACGCGCCAGCCGTAGGCCAGGCCGGGACGGGCCTCGGGCAGGTAGCAGTGCCAGACGTCGTCGGTGCGCTCGCGCAGGCCGATCCGCTGGCGCTCGCGTCGGCCGCGCTCGTCGAACAGGCACAGCTCGACCGCCTCGGCATGCCGCGAGAAGAGCGCGAAGTTGACGCCTTCGCCGTCCCAGTGGGCACCGCGCGGGTAGTTGCTGCCGGGCCACACGGCGCTGATCAGTTCGTTCGTCTTCATCGGCAGCAGGCTCGGGCGGTCGCGCCGCCGTCGGAGGAGGCCGGCGCGGCGCCGGCGGGGGCTCAGAGTTCGTCGAGCGGGCTCTTGATCTTCTTCTCGCGCGGCCACCACTGCTCGATCCGCTCGGCCGCCCAGTCCTTGCCGCCGAGTCCGAAGGCGAGCGCCAGGGCGAAGACGATGCCGCCCAGGATGACCAGGAAGCTCTGCCGAACGATGTCGCCGCCGACCTTGATCTGATCGAGCGCGATCAGGATCACGAACACCATGATCGCGTACTGCGCCAGCTTGCCGAGGAAGGCTGCGTCCTGCAGCTTGATGTTGCGGCAATAGGCGGTGACCGTGTCGCCGACGAAGCGCGCGAAGTACGAGCCGAAGGCGATCACGAGCAGGGCGACGAAGACGTTCGGAACGAACCAGACGACGCGGCCGAGCAGGTCGGTGATGTAGGTCAGGCCGAGGCCGTTGAAGGCGATCAGGAACGACGCCAGGATGACGAGCCAGTAGACGAGCCAGCCGAAGATCGTCGTCGTGTCGCCGGCGACGCCGCCCTGGCGCAGGAACGTGTCGAGGCCGGCGCGTTCGGTGAGGACGTGGAAGTTGATCGCGCGCAGGCCCCGGGTCACCGTGAAGCGCGCGACCTTGGCGACCAGCCAGCCGCCGACGACGACCACCAGCGCGATCAGCAGTCGCGGCAGGAACGCGCCGATCTGGTACAGGATGGCACGGGCCGGCTCGAGAAGAATGCTGACGCTCTCCATGGGTGGCGCTCCTTGTCGTGATCCTGTGGGCGGGCCGCTAGCCGCTCGACCCGGCGCCGGCGAGGGCGAGGATGCCCTGCAGCGGCACCGGGACCCAGTCGACGCGGTTGTTGAGCTCGTAGCGCAGCTCGTAGAGCGCCTTCTCGATCTCGAACAGGGCGAGCAGGCCCGGGTCGACCCCGCTCGCCGGCACCGTCGGTGCGAGGGTCCGCGCGTAGCCGGCGAGAAACGCCTCGCGCGTGGCCGCGTGCCAGGCATGCAGCTCGGGCGCGAAGCGCTGCATCTCCTCGGCGCTGTTGGCGCTGCGCCGCAGCACCGACCAGCGCGCGTAGTCGAACGAGCGGAGCATGCCGGCGACGTCGCGCAGCGGCGAGCTCTTGGCGCGCCGCTCGTCGAAGCTGCGCGCCGGCTCGCCCTCGAAATCGATGATCACGAAGTCGTTGCCGGTGACGAGCACCTGGCCGAGGTGCAGGTCGCCGTGGAATCGCGTCTTGAGTCCGCCGACGGGCGCGTTGCCGGCGAGCGCGAGGCGCGACTCGAGGCCCGCCTGCGCCGCCAGCACCGCGTTGGCGTCGGCGCGGCTCGCGGCCGGCAGCTTCGGCGTTCGCTTCTTCAGCAGCGCGAAGGTCGCGGCGGCTTCTTCGCGGGCACGCTGTTGCAACGCGGCGAGATCGCTCGCCGCGAGCGGCTCCGGATCGAAGGCCGGGTCGCCGCTCTGCCGGGCGAGCGCGAGGTGCAGCCCGGCGATGCACTGGCCGAGCGTCGTCATCAGGGCGAGGAAGCCGCCGTGCGTGTCGCCGGTCGGCTCGGCCGGGTCGGCCGCCGTGCGCAGCGCCTCGCAGAAGCGATCGAGGTAGTTCAGCGTGTACTCCCAGGCGTCGCCCTGGTTGGCGACGAAGCGCTGGACGAGCGCGAGCGTCATCGTCCGCCCCGAGGCGTCGACGTGCTCGAGCGCACCGAGCACCGGCACGCAGTGCGCGAAGCGGGCTACGTCGGTCAGGAACCGGCCCATCTCGAGCTCGGGATTGATGCCCGGGCGAACGCGCCGGTAGCCTTTCAGGAACAGCGTCTCGTCGAAGGTGACGATGGTGTTGCTGCTCGCCGTTCCGGGTCGTGAAACCGGCAGGCCCGAGACGTCGAGGGCGAGCGCGCGAAAGGCCTCGGTGGGCCGGAACAGCAGCCGGCCGCCGGCACTGGCGAGCTCGCGTCCGGCGCCGATCGACTCGACCAGCGCCCGGCAGAAGGCCTCGTCGTAGAAGGCGTCGCCCATCACGCCGACGTTGGCCTGCTGGCGCACCTTGGCCAGCGCCGCGGGAAGGAGGGCGTTCATAAGCTCCTCGTCTTCTTCCTCCCAGCCGAGGGCGAGGGGCAGGAAGTAGGTCGACGGCTCGGCCGGGCCGTCGAGCTCGAGCAGCGGCAGCATCCAGCTCGAGCCGTTCGCTTCCCACACCGCGTGGTCGACGACGCGGGCGCGCGTCACCGCCGTTCCCTTGGCGGCATACCAGCGCTGGATCTCGATGAAGCGCGGCAGCGTGTCGGTCTCGAACTGGGCGCGCATGCGCTCGGCCATGCCGATGCGCCACGGCATGACGCGGTCTCGGAAGAAGCTCGTCCAGCCGTCGAACAGGACCAGCGTCGGCCGGTCCTGCAGGGCGACGCCTTCCTGGTGCCAGGCCGGCATCGCGGCATCAGTGGCGAGGCGGAACCAGTAGAAGCCGTACGACGGCAGCGTCAGCAGGTACGGCAGATCGCCGATCGGCGGGAACGACGTGCGGCCGAGCATCTCGACCGGAACGCGCCCCTTGTACGCCGTCAGGTCGAGCTCGACCGGCTGCGCCGCGCGCGACAGGTTGAAGACCGTCAGGATCGTGTCGTCCTCGTATTCGCTGAGGTAGGCGAGGATCTTGCGGTTGCCCGGCTTGATGAAGGTGCGCCGGCCGCGGCCGAAGGCGTGGCTCGTCTTTCGCACGGCGAGCATGCGCTTGGTCCAGTTGAGGAGCGAGCTCGCGTCGCGCGCCTGCGACTCGACGTTGAGCGCCTCGAAGCCGTACACGGCGTCCATGATCGGCTGCAGGTAGAGCCGCTGCGGGTCGGCGCGCGAGAAGCCGGCGTTGCGGTCGGGGCTCCACTGCATCGGCGTGCGCACGCCGTTGCGGTCGCCGACGAAGACGTTGTCGCCCATGCCGATCTCGTCGCCGTAGTAGATGATCGGCGAGCCCGGCATCGACAGCAGCATGCCGTTCATGAGCTTGACGCGATCGGCGTCGTTCTCCATCAGCGGCGCCAGTCGCCTGCGGATGCCGAGGTTGATGCGGGCGCGCTTGTCGGCGGCGTACATGTTGTACATGTAGTCGCGCTCCTTGCTCGTCACCATCTCGAGCGTCAGCTCGTCGTGGTTGCGCAGGAAGATCGCCCACTGGCAGCCGGCCGGAATCTCGGGCGTCTGCTGCATGATCTCGACGATCGGATGGCGGTCCTCCTGGGCGATCGCCATGTACATGCGCGGCATCAGCGGGAAGTGGTACGCCATGTGGCATTCGTCGCCGTCGCCGAAGTACTCGCGAACGTCTTCCGGCCACATGTTCGCCTCGGCGAGCAGGAAGCGGTTCTTGTACTCCGCGTCGAGCATGGCGCGGACCTTCTTGATGACGGCGTGCGTCTCGGGCAGGTTCTCGTTCGAAGTGCCGTCGCGTTCGATGAGGTAGGGGATCGCATCAAGGCGAAAACCGTCGACGCCCATGTCGAGCCAGAAGCGCATGGTGTCGAACACCGCTTCCATCACCTTCGGGTTGTCGAAGTTGAGGTCGGGCTGGTGGCTGAAGAAGCGGTGCCAGAAGAACTGCTTGGCGACCGGGTCCCAGGTCCAGTTGGAGGTTTCCGTGTCGGTGAAGATGATCCGCGTGCCCTGGTAGAGCTGGTCGGTGTCGCTCCAGACGTAGAACTCGCGCTCGGGCGAGCCCGGCTCAGCCTTCCTCGCGGCCTGGAACCACGGGTGCTGGTCCGACGTGTGGTTGATGACCAGTTCGGTGATCACCTTCAGGCCGCGCTTGTGCGCCTCGTCGAGCACCTCGCGGAAGTCGTCGAGCGTGCCGTACTGCTCGTGCACGCCGTCGTACTGGGCGATGTCGTAGCCGTCGTCCTTCAGCGGCGACGGGTAGAACGGCATGAACCAGATCGTGTTGACGCCCAGCTCCTTGACGTAGTCGAGCTTGCTGGTGACGCCCTTGAAGTCGCCGTAGCCGTCGCCGTCGGAGTCGAAGAAGGCCTTGACGTTGAGCTGGTAGATGACGGCGTCGCGGTACCAGAGCGGATCGTCGGGCGGCGCCGCGCTGGCTTGCTGCACGGCGGCGAGCTCGGAGTCCAGGAGCGGCTTTGTCATCGGTCGCTCAGCCGAAGTCCTGCTCGCTGCGTGCGCGCGGCACCAGCCGCATGATGTGCGCAGGCAGCTTGTTCGGGTCGAGGAGCACGAAGTTGCGCGCGCCCTGCCAGAAGAAGCGCTGGTCGCTGAGCAGGTCGTGCATCTCGTACGAGTCGCCCTCGGCGAGGCCGAGAGCCGCCAGATCGATCTCGATCCAGCCCGACTGTGCGTGATCGGGATCGAGGTTGACGACGCAGACGACCGCGTTGTCGCCGCTCGTCTTCGCGTAGGCGATCAGGTGGTCGTTGTCGACCGGGACAAAGCGCAGGCTCCAGTCGCTTTGCAGGGCGGGGTTGTCGTGCCGGATGCGGTTGAGCGTCGTGACCAGGGCGGCGAGGTTGCCCTCGCCGGCCAGGTTCCAGTGGCGCAGCTGGTATTTCTCGGAGTCGCGGTACTCCTCGCTGCGCGGCTCGCGCGGCGTCCCTTCGAGGAGCTCGTAGGCAGGCCCGTAGATGCCGTAGTTGGCGGCGAGCGTCGTCGCCAGGACGAGCCGGGTCATGAACACCGGCCGGCGCCCGCCGTGCAGCTGCTCGTGCAGGATGTCGGGCGTGTTCGGCCAGGCGTTGGGGCGGAAGTACTCGCGACTCGCGTCGCGGCTCAGCTCGGTGAAGTACTCGACCAGCTCGCGCTTGGTGTTGCGCCACGTGAAGTAGGTGTACGACTGGGTGTAGCCGACCTTGGCCAGCCGATGCATCACCTTCGGACGGGTGAATGCCTCGGCGAGAAAGATGAGCCCCGGGTGGGCGCGCTTCAGGTCGCCGATCACCCATTCCCAGAACGCGAACGACTTGGTGTGCGGGTTGTCGACGCGAAAGATCGTCACGCCCTCGCCGATCCAGTGGTCGAAGACGCCTTTCAGCGCATCCCAGAGGCCGCGCCAGTCCTCGCTCTCGAAGTCGAACGGATAGATGTCCTGGTACTTCTTCGGCGGGTTCTCGGCGTACTGCACGCTGCCGTCGGGGCGCTTCCTGAACCAGTCGGGATGCTGCTTGACCCAGGGATGGTCGGGCGCGCACTGGAAGGCGATGTCGAGCGCGATCTCGAGTCCGAGTTCGGCGGCTTTGGCGACCAGACGGCGAAAGTCCTCGGGCGTGCCGAGGGCCGGGAGGATCGCCGTGTGTCCGCCTTCGTCGGCGCCTATCGCCCATGGGCTGCCGACGTCGTCGGCCTCGGCGACGAGTGCGTTGTTGCGGCCTTTGCGCTTGACGCGGCCGATCGGATGGATCGGCGGAAAGTAGAGCACGTCGAAGCCGAGCGCAGCGACATGGGGCAGGCGCGCCTCGACGTCGCGAAACGTTCCGTGCACGCCGGGCTTCGGCGACGTCGAGCGCGGGAACAGTTCGTACCAGGCGCTGAAGCGGGCGCGCTCGCGATCGACGACGAGCGGCAACTCGCCGCCGAACATCGTCTGCAGGCGGCGATCCGGATAGCTGGCCACGATGCGCGCGGGCGCCTCGTCGAGCGCGTCTGCCTTCAGCGAGGCGATGTCGGCGCCGGTGTCGCCGGCGGCCACGGCCAGGCGCTTCGCCCAGGCCGTCAGCGCCCTGCGATCGCCGACCGAGGCGCGCGTGGCGGCCTCGCCGATGAGGCCGGCGCCGATGCGCGCCGCGATCCGGATGTCGTCGGCGTCGACGCGCCGCTCGAGCTCGTGGCGCCACGATTCGAAGTGATCGACCCAGGCCGCCACGGTGTACGTGTACCGGCCGAGCTCGCGCAGCGGGAACGCGCCTCGCCACAGGTCGTTGCCGAGCGGCGTCATCTCGGCTTCGGAGAAGTGCTCGTCGCCGTCGGCGCGCCAGCGCAGCATGACGCGCAGCATGTCGTGGCCGTCGGCGAAGCAATCGGCCTCGACGAGCATCTCCTCGCCGATCACGCGCTTGGCGGCGAAGCGGCCGCCGTCGATCGACGGCCGGACTGCTTCGACCACGGCGCGGACGCGGCCGGCAGGGCGATCGATTCGTGTCATGGCGCGTCGCCCCGCAGCACCAGCACCGACAGCGCGGGCAGCGTCAGCGAGAGCGAATGCGGCCGGCCCTGCGCCACGACCGCCGCCGAGGCGACGCCGCCGAGGTTGCCGGCGCCGCTGCCGCCGTAGCCGACGGCATCGCTGTTGAGGAGCTCGCGCCAGAAGCCTGCGCGCGGCACGCCCACCCGATAGCCCTCGCGCTGCACCGGCGTCAGGTTGGCGACGACCAGCAGCGGCACGCCGGTGCCGGCCGGCTTCCTCAGATACGCGATCACGCTGTTCGGCGCATCGTGGCTTTCGACCCACTCGAAGCCGTCGGGCGAAAAGTCGAGCTCGTGCAGCGCAGGCTCGGCGCGGTAGAGGCGGTTCAGGTCGGCGACCAGGCGCTGCACGCCTGCGTGGCTCGGGAGCTCGGCGGCCTGCCACTCGAGCTGGCCCTCGTGCGTCCATTCGCGGCCCTGGGCGATCTCGCCGCCCATGAAGAGGAGCTTCTTGCCCGGGTGCGTCCACATTAGCCCGAACAGGGCGCGCAGGTTGGCGAACCGGCGCCACTCGTCGCCCGGCATCTTGCCGAGCAGCGACCCCTTGCCGTGCACCACCTCGTCGTGCGAGAGCGGCAGAACGAAGTTCTCGTTGAAGGCGTAATCGATCGAGAACGTCAGGCCGCCGTGGTGGTGGCGGCGATGGATCGGGTCCTGGCTCAGGTAGGCGAGCGTGTCGTGCATCCAGCCCATGTTCCACTTCATGCCGAAGCCGAGGCCGCCCATCGACGTCGGCCGCGACACCATCGGCCAGGCGGTCGATTCCTCGGCGATCGTCATCGTGTCGGGGTGGTCGCGGTAAACCGCTTCGTTGAGGCCGCGCAGGAACGCGACGGCGTCGAGGTTTTCCTTGCCGCCCTGCGGGTTCGGCACCCACTCGCCGCTCTTTCTCGCATAGTCGAGATAGAGCATCGACGCGACCGCATCGACGCGCAGGCCGTCGAGGTGGTACTTGTCGAGCCAGAAACAGCCCGACGAGATGAGGAAGCTGCGCACCTCGTCGCGGCCGTAGTTGAAGATCGCCGAGTTCCACTCGGGATGGAAGCCCTGGCGCGGGTCGGCGTGCTCGAACAGGTGGGTGCCGTCGAACTCGGCCAGCCCGTGCGCATCGGTCGGAAAGTGCGAAGGCACCCAGTCGAGCAGGACACCGATGCCGCGCTGGTGCAGATGATCGACGAAGGCCATGAAGTCCTGCGGCGTCCCGTATCGCGTCGTCGGCGCAAAGTAGCCGGTCGTCTGATAGCCCCACGAGCCGTAGAACGGATGCTCGGTGATCGGCATCAGCTCGACGTGCGTGAAGCCCATCTCCAGCGCGTAGTCGGCCAGCAAAGGAGCGAGCTCTCGGTAGCCGAGGATGCGGCCGTGGTCGCGCCGCCAGGAGCCGAGATGGACCTCGTAGATCGAGAGCGGTGCGCCGAGCCCGTTGCGGCCGGCCCGCGCCGCCATCCATTCGCCGTCGCCCCAGTCGTACTCGAGCGTCCAGGCCCGCGACGCGGTCGCGGGCGGCAGCTCGGCGCAGAAGGCGAGCGGGTCGGCCTTTTCGAGCATGCGGCCGTCGCCGGCGACGATGCGGAACTTGTAGAGATCGCCGCGCTTGACGCCAGCGACATTGCCTTCCCAGATGCCCGACCCGTCGCCGCGTCGCGTGAGAGGGTGAGCCGCGGCGTCCCAAGAACTCCAGGCGCCAATCACCGCCACCGCGGTGGCGTTCGGTGCCCATACCGCGAACCGGGCAGCCCCGTCCGTGAGATGACATCCCAGATCGTCGTAGACCCGCGCGTTGGTTCCCTCGCGAAAGAGATAGATCGCTTGTTCACTCGGCATGCACGGTTGACCGTAGCACAGTCGGATGGCACGAACAACCCTGCGCACCGCGCGGCGATATTCACCGCCGGCGCCTGCGAGCGTGGCTATATTGCAGGACGTGCTCACGAAGATGCCGCAAGGACGAATCGGTGCTCCCTATCCACGCTTGCTCGGGGACATAGGCGGCTCCGACCATCGCTTCGGCTGGATCGACTCGCCCGGCGCCGCCATCTCGCGGGTCGTTTCGCATGCGGGCAGCGGCGACCTCGGCGCGGAAGTCAGGGGCTATCTTTCGATGCAGCGGCTGCCGCAGCCGGCCAGCGCCTCGCTTGGCATTGCCGCCCCCGTGCTCGGCGACGTCGTGACGATGACCAATGGGCCGGTGCGCTTCTCAACCCGCGAGCTCGAGCGCGAGCTGGGGGTCGAGTCCCTGCTCGTCATGAACGATTTCGCAGCGCTCGCCCAGGCGCTCCCCTCGCTGCGTGACGGTGAGGCGAGGTCGGTCGGCGGCGGCACCGCAGCGGCGGGCGGGGCGATGGCGCTCGTCGGTCCCGGCACCGGCTTCGGCGTATCTGGATTGCTCACGGTGCCGGGCGGCCACGTTCCGGTGGTCGGCGAGGGCGGTCACGCGTCGATCGCCGCGTCGGACGAGCGCGAGGGCGAAGTGCTGGCCGTGCTGCGCCGTCGCTTCGGCCGCGTTTCCGCCGAGCGCGTCCTTTCCGGGCCCGGGATCGCCAACCTGCACGCCGCCTTGCGCCAGCTTGCGGGCGTCGCCGCCGAGGGCCTGGAGCCGGCACAGGTCACGCAGCGCGCACTCGACGGAAGCGACGACAGCTGCCGCGAAGCGCTGGACCTGTTCTTCGCGTTTCTCGGTGCCGTCGCCGGCGACGTCGCGCTCACGCTCGGCGCGCGCGGCGGCGTCTACATCGGCGGCGGCATCGTCGCCCGGCTCGGCGCGGCGATCGATCGGTCCCGGTTTCGCGAGCGCTTCGAGGCGAAGGGAAGCTACAGCCCCTATCTCGCCGGTATCCCGACGCGGGTGCTCGTCGACTCGTCCGGCCTAGCCTTGCGCGGTGCCGACGCAGCGCTCGGATCCTAGAGCCGTCCGTCGCCGGATCGCGCAATTCGCGCCCGGATACCTGCAGGCCGTCGCACGGCGTCACCGGGCGGCCCCGTGCGGGTCCTACACTCGCGGCCATGCAAAATCCGACCGATTTTCCGGCCTCCGCCCACAAGGCGAGGCGCTGGATCTGGCTGCTGGGCGGCATGGGTACCTTCGCCGTCGGGGCCCTCGCTGCCGCGCTGTTGGCGAAGGCCGGCATTGGCCCATGGGGCGAGGACAAGCACAAGAACAAGGACGTCGTTCCGCTCGAATTCGTCGCGACCGAGGTGGCGCGTCCGACCTCTGCCCGCATGCCGCTGACGGTCGAGTTCTCGGGGCCGCTGGTCGCGCCGCGGACGGCGATCATCCGCGCCAAGGCGGCAGGCACGCTGCTTTCCCTGAGCGTCGGCGAAGGCAGCCGCGTCCGGTCCGGCCAGCTGATCGGCGAGATCGACCTCGCCGACCTGCGGAGTCGCGCCGCTGACCGCGCGGCCTTGGTCGAATCGGCGCAGTCGTCGCTGATCGAAGCCGAGCGCCAGAACACCGCCAACATCGGCCTGGCAGCGCAGAACTTCATCTCGCCGACGGCGCTGCAGACATCGCAGGCGCGCCTCGACGCGGCGCGCGCGCAGCTCAAGTCGGCGCAGGCGCAGCTCGCCTCCATGCGCGTCGGCATCAGCGAAGCGACGCTCGCCGTGCCGATCTCGGGCATCGTCGGCAAGCGCCACGTCGTGCCGGGGGAAAAGGTCAGCGCCGAGCAGCAGATCGTCACCGTCGTCGACCTGTCGTCGCTCGAGCTCGCTGGCTCGGTCGGCACGAACGAGGTGTCCATGCTCGAGGCCGGCCAGGCCGCGGCGGTACGGATCGAAGGGCAGGCCGGCGACGTTCCCGGCCGCATCGACCGGATCGCGCCGGCCGCCGAAGCCGGGACGCGCGCGATCGGCGTCGTCGTCGCGCTCGACAACAAGGGCGAGCGCTTTCGCGCCGGTCAGTATGCGCAGGCGCGCGTCGAGATCGCGGACCCGTCGGAACGAATGACGGTGCCGATCGGTGCCGTCGGCCAGGCGTCCGGCCAGGATTTCGTCTGGGCGATCGAGAAGGGCGCGCTCGTGCGGCGCATCGTCGTCACCGGACGGCGCGACCCGGCGTCGAGCCGGGTCGAGATCATCAAGGGGCTCGCGCCCGAGGCTCAGATCCTCGCCGTGCGGTTCGACAACCTCAAGGAGGGCGCGCCGGCCAAGGTCGTCGCGCAGCGCAACGTCGCCAACGCTGCGCCCGGCGCCGCGTCCTCGCCTGCCGGGTCGGCGCCGTCGGCGTCGGCGGCGACCGTGACGCGTTCCTGACCCCGCCACCGACCCATGTGGTTCACCCGCGTCTCGATCGCCAACCCCGTCTTCGCGACGATGGTGATGGCGGCCCTCTGTGTCCTCGGCCTGTTTTCGTACAGCCAGCTGCGCGTCGAGCGGCTCCCCGACATCACGCCGCCGATCGTCTTCGTCAGCGTGGCCTACCCGGGCGCTTCGCCCGAGGCGATCGAGACCGAGCTGACGCGGCCGATCGAGCTCTCGCTGAACGGCATCGCCGGCGTCAAGATGATCCGCTCGAACTCGCTCGAGGGGCGCAGCGAGACGGTGGTCGAGTTCCAGATCTCGGCCGACATGAATCGCGCGGTGCAGGACGTGCGCGACAAGGTCGCCGTCGTCCAGCCGAGCTTCCCGCGCGACGCCAAGCAACCCTACGTCTCGCGCTTCGACGGCGACAACGCGCAGCCCACGGTCTACCTGTCGCTCCTCGGCCATGAGCGCAGCGCGCGCGAGCTCTCGCTGCTGGCCGACCAGGTCGTCAAGAAGCGGCTCGAGCGCGCCACCGGCGTCGCCCGCGTCGACGTCGGCGGCCTGACGGTCCGCCAGGTCCGCATCGACCTCGACCCGCAGCGCCTGCGTGCGCTCCAGCTCACGCCGGGCGACGTCTCGACCGCGCTGCAGCGCGCCAACGCCGACATGCCGGTGGGGCTGCTCAGCGGCACCAAGGAAGACGCGATCGTGCGCGTCGAGGGCAAGGTGAAGGACGCCAAGGCGTTCGCCGACATCGTCGTCGCGACGCGCAACGGCAACGTCGTCCGCCTCGCCGACCTGGGCACGCTGGTCGAGCGCGAGCGCGAGCCCGAATCGCTGTCGCGCGACGACGGCGTGCCGTCGATCTCGTTCCAGGTCTTCAAGCAGCAGGACGCCAACATCGTCGAGACCGGCGAGGCGATCAAGGGCGCGGCCGAGGAGCTGAGGAAGAGCCTGCCGCCGGGCGTCGAGCTGCGCCTGGTCTACGCCGACAGCGACTGGGTCGCGCGTTCGCTGTCGGGCGTGAAGACGACGCTGATCGAAGGCGCGCTGCTGACGATCGCGATCGTCTTCCTCTTCCTGCACAGCTGGCGCAGCACGATCATCACCGGCCTGACCCTGCCGATCGCCGTGATCTCGGCCTTCATCGCCGTCTACATGTTCGGCTTCACGCTGAACTTCATGACGATGATGGCGCTGTCGCTGTGCATCGGCCTGCTCATCGACGACG
>JBDTPG010000011.1:0-36835 GCA_039932815.1 Caldimonas sp. | reverse complement strand
GCTACAGCGAACGAGAACAGGCGCTCCTCAAGACCTTCGCCGACCAGGCGGTGATTGCGATCCAGAACGCGAAGCTCTTCAACGACACCCGCGAAGCGCTCGAGCAGCAGACCGCTTCGGCCGAAGTGCTGCAGGTCATCAGCAGTTCGGTGGCCGACACGCAGCCGGTGTTCGACAAGATCCTGCGCAGCGGCCAGCGATTGCTGGGCACCAACTTCGTGAACCTGGTGCTCATTGGCGACGACGGCCTGGCGCACATCAAGGTGACCGACGAGCCCGAGTTCGCAGTCGACGACCACTACCGCTTGGTGATCCGGCTGCTGAGAGACTCGCACCCGCGGCCCGCACGCGACACCATGCACGGCTATGTGGCCCACAAGCGGAAGGTCGTCTATTACCCGGACACGCTGCACGGCGAGGGTGTACCCGAGACCGTGCGCGAAGCTCAGCGACCCTATGGGAATTCCTCCCAGCTCTTGGTGCCGCTGGTGTGGGAGGGCAAAGGAATCGGCGCCATCCATGCAGGGCGTTTTCCGCCCAAGCCGTTCACCGACAAGGAGATCGCGCTGCTCAAGTCCTTCGCCGACCAGGCGGTGATCGCGATCCAGAACGCGCGCCTGTTCAACGAGACGAAGGAGGCGCTCGAGCGCCAGACTGCGACGACCGAGGTGCTGCAGGTCATCAACGCCTCGCCGGGAGAGCTGACGCCGGTGTTCAACGCGATCATCGAGCGGGCGAAGCGCCTGTGCGATGCCGACGGCGGCGCGCTGTGGCTGGTGGAGGGCGATCTGGCGCGTTACAGCGGCGGACAGGCGAACCTGCCCCAGGCCTTCCTGGACTATGAATTCGCCCAGGCCGGCGTTCCAGTCTCCTACCTGCTGGGCCGCGATCCGGACGCTGCCAGTCTTCTGCACATCACCGACATCCGCGCGACAGAGGGCTATCGCAAGCACGTGCCGTTCCTGGTCGCCTGCGCGGAACTGGGAGGGATCCGCACCCATCTGGGCGTGCCGCTGACGGAGGCCAGCGGCGTGGTCGTCGGCGTGCTCACCCTGGTCCGCAACGAGCCGCAACCGTTCACGGCGGCGCAGATCGCGCTGGTGCAGTCGTTCGCCGCGCAGGCCCAGATCGCGATGAGGAATGCCCGTCTCATGAACGAGACGAAGGAGGCGCTCGAGCGGCAGACGGCGACAGCGGAGATTCTCGAGGTCATCAGCGGCTCGCCGACCGACACGCAGCCGATCTTCGATGCCATCGTCCGCAGCGCTGTGCGGCTTTGCGACGGCGTCTACAGCGCCGCCCTGCGGCTGGACGACGGGCGCATCCATGTCGTCGCGATGCACAACTGGGTGGGCGAAGGAATGAGGGTGGCGCAGCGGCTGTTCCCGATGCCGCTCGACAGCGACCATCTCACGGCACGCGCGATCCGCGAGAGCCAGATCATTCACGCCGAGCACCTGCAAAGCGACCCGGTGTGGCCGGCCACGTCGCGGGAGATGGCGATCGCCACCGGTTACCAGACGCTGCTTGTCGTGCCGATGTTGCGCGAAGGTCGCGCCATCGGCGCCGTCCTCGTCGCCCGAGCCGAAGGCCCGTTCCCGGACCATCAGGTCGCCCTGCTGAAGACCTTCGCCGATCAGGCTGTGATCGCGATCGAGAACGCGCGCCTCTTCGACGAGACCCGGCAGGCGCTCGAGCGCCAGACCGCGACCGCGGACGTTCTGCAGGTCATCAGCGAGTCGGTGGCCGATACGGCACCAGTATTCGAGAAGATCATCCAGAGCTGCGAGAAGCTCTTCGGCGTGGACTATGCCAACGTGGCGCTGATCCGCGACGGATCGATGCATCTGATCCAGGGTTCTTCGGCCTCGGTGAACGAAGAGCTGCGGGAAGCCAAGGCGCGGCTTCAATCGAGCTTTCCCCGGCCGGTTCGCGACTCGATCCACGGCTACGCCATCCACAAGGGCCGGGTGCTGCACTTTCCGGATGTGATCAACGGCGCCGATGTGCCGAAAGGCCTGCGTGAACAAGCCGAAGCGGAGGGCGGCAACTATTCGGCCATGTTTGCGCCCATGTTCTGGGAGGGCAAGGGCATCGGCACGATTGGCGTGCATCGCTTCCCGCCGGCGCCGTTCAGCGACAACGACATCAGCTTGCTGAAGACCTTCGCCGACCAGGCCGTGATCGCGATCCAGAACGCGCGTCTGTTCAACGAGACGCAGGCGGCACTGGAGAAACAGACCGCGACCAGCGAGATCCTGCGTGCGATCTCGCGCTCGCCCACCAGCACTGCGCCGGTGTTTCAGGCCATTGCCGAGCGCGCGATGGGGCTCTGTCGCGCGGAGTACGGCTTCGTCTTCACCTTCGATGGCGAGTGGATCCGCATCGGTTGCAGCGTCGGCATTTCCGACGCCTATCTGCAGGGAATCGCCGCGTACTTCCCGATGCGGCCGGGCGGTCACTCGGTGACCGCGCAGATCATCGCCACCGCCGCGGTGGTCAACGTCGCCGACGTGCTCGCGCTCGCTGGCAATCAGCTGGCCGATGCGGCGCGGACGGCCAACTTCCGCGCCGCGATGGGCGTGCCGATGCTGCGCGAAGGCCAGGCCATCGGCGCCATCGTCGTCGGCCGGGCCGCGGTGGGCGAGTTCAGTGGTCAGGAGGTGGACCTGCTGACCACCTTCGCCGACCAGGCCGTGATCGCGATCGAGAACGTGCGCCTTTTCAACGAGACCCGGGAGGCGCTGGAGCAGCAGAAGGCCTCGGCCGACGTGCTCAGCGTGATCAGCAACTCGGTCGCCGACAGCGCGCCGGTGTTCGAGGCCATCGTCGAGAGCTGCCGGCGGTTGTTCGCAGGCACGAGCGCCATCATCTCCCTGGTCGACGACGGCATCGTTCGCCACCAGGCGATCTCCATGGCGCCCGAGGTCGAGGGGATGGGCGCCGAGGAAGCGCGCCGCTACCTGGACCAGGGCTACCCGCGGCCGCTCGACGAGTCGTACCAGGGCTACCCGATCCGCAAGCGCCAGCTCATGCACTACCCCGACATGGTCAACGGCCCGCGCGTTCCCGAAGGCATGAGGCAGATGGGCCGCGATGTCGGCAACTTCTCGATGCTGATCGCGCCGATGCTGTGGGAGGGCGAGGGCATCGGCACCATTCACCTCACGCGCTTTCCGCCGGTGCCGTTCACCGAGAAGGAGTTCAGCCTGCTGCGCACCTTCGCCGATCAGGCGGTGATCGCGATCCAGAACTCGCGCCTGTTCAACGAGACGAAGGAGGCGCTGGAGCAGCAGACCGCCACGGCCGAGGTGCTGGAAGTGATCAGCAATTCGGTCGCCGACGCTCAACCGGTGTTCGACAAGATCCTCGACAGCTGCCAGCGGCTGATCTCCTGCACGGACCTGGCGGTGATGACGGTCGACGAACAGTCGACGGTTCATCTCGGTTCGGTGCGCGGCGATGGCGGTCGCCAGTTCGGGAAGTTCAGGCCCACCCTGGTGGAACAGACGGTGATCGCCGAGGCCATGCGCGAGCGCCGCGTGATGATCTATCCGGACGCGCTGGCAGGCGACGGCGTGCCCGACGTGATTCGCCGCATGGCTGCCAAGATGGGCAACTTCTCGCTGGTCATCGCGCCGATGGTGTGGCAGGGCCGCGGCGTCGGTGCTTTGTTCATCGCCCGCGTCAGCCTCCAGGCCTTCAGCGCCAAGGAGGTCGCCCTGCTTGAAATGTTCGCCGACCAGGCGGCGATCGCGATCCAGAACGCGGCGCTGTTCCACGAGGCGCAGGCGGCGCGCGCCGCGGCGGAGACTGCCAACGATGCCAAGAGCTCGTTCCTGGCGACTATGAGCCACGAGATCCGCACACCGATGAACGCGGTTATCGGCATGAGCGGCCTGCTCCTCGACACGCCGATGAGCGACGAGCAGCGCGACTACGCGGCGACGATCCGCGACTCGGGCGACGCGCTCCTGACGATCATCAACGACATCCTCGACTTCTCGAAGATCGAGGCCGGGCGCATGGACATCGAGTCGCATCCGTTCGACCTGCGCGACTGTGTCGAGTCGGCGCTCGACCTGATCAGCGTGCGCGCGACCGAGAAGCACCTCGACACCGCCTACCAGTTCGAAGGCGACGTGCCTGTGGCGATCAGCGCCGACCTGACGCGCCTGCGCCAGATCCTCCTCAACCTGCTCGCCAACGCGGTGAAGTTCACCGAAGCGGGTGAAGTGGTGCTGACGATCACGAGCACGCCGGTCGGGCCGGACCGGGTCGGGCTGACCTTCGCCATACGCGACACCGGCATCGGCCTGTCGCCGGAGGGGCTGTCGCGCCTGTTCCAGTCGTTCTCGCAGGCCGACTCGAGTACGACGCGCAAGTACGGCGGCACCGGCCTCGGCCTGGCGATCAGCAAGCGTCTCGCCGAGCTGATGGGCGGGCGGATGTGGGCCGAGAGCGAGGGCCCGGGCCGCGGCGCGCTGTTCTCGTTCACGATCGAGGCGCCGGTCGCCGAGCTGCCGACGGCCCGGCGCCGCGACTACATCGGCGCCCAGCCCGAGCTCGAGGGCCGGCGCGTGCTCGTCGTCGACGACAACGCGACCAACCGGCGCATCCTCTCGCTGCAGGCGGGCAAGTGGGGCATGGTCGTCCGCGACACCGGGTCGCCGGTCGAGGCCCTGTCGTGGCTCTCCGCCGGCCCCGCCGCGCCCGGCACCTTCGATATAGCCGTCCTCGACATGCACATGCCCGAGATGGATGGGCTCGAGCTCGCGCGGCGCATTCGCGCCATGGCGCCGAAGCTGCCGCTGGTTCTCTTCAGCTCGCTCGGCCGGCGCGAGGGGGGCGACGTCGAAGCGCTGTTCAGCGCCTACCTCGCCAAGCCGCTGCGCCAGTCGCAGCTGTTCGACACCCTGGTGAGCCTGTTCGCGAACGACGCCGCCGCCAAGGCCCCCGCGGCGCGGGCGGCGACCTCGAAGCTCGACCCCGGCATGGCCGCGCGCCATCCGCTTCGCATCCTGCTGGCCGAGGACAACGTCGTGAACCAGAAGCTGGCGATGCGCCTGCTCCAGCAGATGGGCTATCGCGCCGACCTGGCGTCGAACGGCATCGAGGCGGTCGAGTGCGTCGCACGGCAGCCGTACGACGTCGTCCTGATGGACGTGCAGATGCCGGAGATGGACGGGCTCGATGCGTCGCGCGAGATCAGCCGGCGCTGGCCGAATGACGGCCGGCCGCGAATCGTCGCCATGACCGCGAATGCGATGCAGGGAGACCGCGAGGCCTGCATCGCCGCTGGCATGGACGACTACGTGACCAAACCGATCCGAGTCGAGGCGCTCGTCGAGGCGCTGATGAACGTGCCGACCTCCCGGGCGCCTGCTGGATGATGGTGTCGAGGTCCGCTGATGAGCTGCCCTGCCGGCTGTGGCGACACGTGCGGAGGCGGCGGCGTGCCGACTTGCTCAGGCACCCAGCAGCTCGCAGCGCACGATGAGGGCCAGCGTGTCTCCCATGGTTTCCTTCGCCGCGGCGGTGTCGTAGTTGGCCTGGCCGCGCAGCCACCAGCCATCGGAAAGGCCGAAGTACCGGCACAGGCGCAGGTCGGTGTCGGCCGTGATGGCGCGCTTGCCGGCCACGATGTCGCCGATGCGCTGGGGCGGCACGCCGATGTCCTTCGCCAGCCGGTACCGGGTCAGGCCGAGCGGTTTCAGGAATTCCTCGTCGAGCATTTCTCCGGGCGATACGGGGCGTACGGTGCGCATGAAGCATGTCCTTCAGTGATAGTCGACGATCTCGACGTCGTGAGCGCCGTTCGTCTTCCAGACGAAACAGACGCGCCACTGGTCGTTGATGCGGATGCTGTGCTGACCCTTGCGTGAACCCTTGAGCGCTTCGAGCTGGTTTCCCGGCGGCACGCGCAAGTCGTCGAGCACCAGCGACCAATCGAGCTGCTCCAGCTTGCGAAGCGCGGGCCGCTCGAGGTTGACCCAGCGCCGGACGCGTTGCCCTTCGAAGAGTTTCATGGTGTCCTTGCACTTGAAGCTCAGGATCGACACGAGCAAATATTAACGCCAAACGTTAATAACGTCAAGCGTGAACGATGGATGCGGGCGTTCGCGCCGGCCCTACGATGCGGGGCATGCGCATGGGAGGCGGGGATGGACGATGACATGACAAGAGCGATCCACCTCGAGTGGCTCGTCGAGGCGCTGTACGCCGTGTCCGCGCGCGAGGCAGGCTGACATGGGTGCGCCCGTCATCGACGCCGCCACCTTCGCCGAGCTGCAGGCCAGCGCCGGCGCCGATTTCGTCGGCGAGCTCATCGACACCTTCCTCGAGGAGGCGCCGGTCATGCTGGCCGAGCTGGAGAGCGCGCTCGCCGCCGGGCAGGTCGAGCCGTTTCGCCGCGCCGCGCATTCGCTCAAATCGAACGCCAACACCTTCGGCGCGCTGGCGCTCGGCAGCGTCGCGCGCGAGCTCGAGCTCGGCGGGCTCGCGGCGGGCAAGGCGGTCGGCGCGCTCGATCGCCTCGAGCAGGCGTACCGCGGTGCCGCCGCCGCGCTCTCGGAGCTGAAGGGTGGTTGACCTGCGCCACGCCCCCGCGCGCCTGCTCGTCGCCGACGACAACAAGGTCAACCGCCTCCTCATGACGAGGAACCTCGAGCTGCAGGGGCACACCGTCCAGTCGGCGGCGAACGGCCGGATCGCGCTCGAGATGCTGCGCGCCGGACCCTTCGACCTCATGCTGCTCGACATGGAGATGCCGGAGATGAACGGCTTCGAGGTGCTCGAGCAGCTCGCCGCCGATCGCGCTCTGCGCGACCTGCCGGTGATCGTGACCTCGTCGCTCGAAGGCCTCGGCAACATCGTCCGCTGCATCGAGCTCGGCGCCGAGGACTACCTCGCCAAGCCCGTCAACGCGGTGCTGCTGAAGGCGCGCATCGGCGCGAGCCTCGAGAAGAAGCGCTTGCGCGACCAGCAGAAGGAGCTGGTGCGGCGCTTCGCGACCCCGGAGGTGGCGCAGGACCTGCAACAGTCGGGCTTTTCGCTCGCCGGCCGGCGCATTCGCGGCACGGTCATGTTCTGCGACATCCGCAACTTCACGGCGCTGGTCGAATCGCAGCCGCCGGAAGAGACGATCGAGCTGCTCAACACCTTCTACACGCTGATGTTCGATGCGATCAGCGGCCACGGCGGCGTCGTCAACCAGATGATCGGCGACGGCCTGATGGCGATCTTCGGCGCGCCGCTGCCCCTGGCCGACCACGCCGGCGCTGCAGTGCGCGCGGCCATCGAGATGGTCGAGCTGATCGAGCTGCTCGGCGCCGAGCGCCGGGAGGCGGGCAGGGCGCCGATCCGCATCGGCATCGGCGTCGCCACCGGCGAGATGGTCGCCGGCTACACCGGCACGCAGCAACGCGCCACCTACACCTGCATCGGCGATACCGTCAATCTCGCGGCGCGCCTGGAAGCGCACACCAAGGTAGCCCTGCGCGCGATCCTCGTCGACGCCGAGACCTGCGCCGAGCTCGCCGAGGGCATCCCCACCGAGCGGCTCGGGCCCGTGGCGTTTCGCGGCAAGGCGCTGCCGGTCGAGGTCTTCAGCGTGCCCTGCGGCGCCGCCCCGGGCGGCGCGGCGAGCGTCTAGCGCGCCGCGCTGATCCCGGTGGTCGGCCGGGGCGTCAGGGCGCTGCGCGTACCAACCGCAGCGGGAATTTCGCCTGGCCGAGATTGGCGCGGACCTTGCCGTTGGCAAAGTTCACCAGCCAGGCGTTGAGGTCGTCGTCGGTGCCGGGGCGACTGGCCCAGAATGGCACCGAAGGCGTCTGCGGGAAGGCCACGCCGTCGATGTGCGGCTTCTTCTTGCTGGCCATGTCGACGAGGGCGACGAGCTCCTCGCGCGAGGGGACGCGCCAGGCCTTGCGGCCGTCCTTGGCCACGCTGGCCGCCTTCTGCTTGGCGGCCGCATAGGTGTACTTGACCATCTTGCCGCTGCAGGCCTTGCCGTCCCAGCTCATGCCTTCGGCGCAGCGCCGCCAGGTGAGCCGGGTCGTCGAGTCGGTCACCTCCTGGCCGTCGGCAGAAATCGCGAAGCGTCCCTGGGCATGGCCGGCGGCGGCGGCGAGCGCGAGCAGGGCGAGCGCCGCGAGGCGGGGGCCGAGGGCGGCCGCACGAGACAGTGTCATGACATCTCCCTTGACAGCGCCGAGGACCGGGCGCCGGCCGTGAGGCTGGACGATTATAGAAATGAAGTCATGCCGCGAGCCGCGCCACCGGACGTACGTCGGATTGAGGATGGACGCCGTGACCCGGCGCGCCATGCTCGGCGTCTTGCAAACGCCGGGAGACGAGAGATGGCCGTCGATGAAGCGAAGCTGAACGAATTCATGGGGCGATTCGTGGGCGATCTCGGCGCGGTCATGCACGCCGCGACCGTCGTCGTCGGCGACCAGTTGGGCCTCTACAAGGCGCTTGCCGAGAAGCCGCAAAGCGCCGATGCGCTGGCCCGGCGCACCGAGACGGACTCGCGCTACCTGCGCGAGTGGCTGTCGTGCCAGGCGGCGAGCGGCTACGTGCAGTACGACGCGGCGAGCGATACCTTCAGCCTGAGCGAAGAACAGGCGCTGGCGCTCGCCGTCGAAGGCAGCCCGGCGTTCATTCCCGGTGCCTTCCAGGTCGCGGTGGCGCAGTTCAAGGCGATCCCGAAGATGACCCAGGCGTTTCGGACCGGGCTCGGCCTCGGCTGGCACGAGCACGACGCCGCGCTCTTCCACGGCACCGAGCGATTCTTCCGGCCTGGCTACGCCGCCCACCTCGTCTCGAGCTGGATCCCGTCGCTCGACGGCATGCAGGCACGGCTCGAGGCCGGCGCCAGCGTCGCCGACGTCGGCTGCGGGCACGGCGCCTCGACGCTCATCATGGCCGAGGCGTTCCCGAGATCGACCTTCGCGGGCTTCGACTATCACGAGCCCTCGATCGCATACGCGCGCGCCGCGGCGCAGAAGGCCGGAGTCGCCGAACGCGTCCGCTTCGAGGTCGCGAGCGCGAAGAGCTATCCCGGCAGCGACTACGACCTGGTGACGATGTTCGACTGCCTGCACGACATGGGCGATCCGGCCGGTGCCGCCGCGCACGTGCGCGCGAGCCTGCGCGAGGACGGCACCTGGATGATCGTCGAGCCGTTCGCGAACGACCGGCTCGAGGACAACCTCAACCCGGTCGGCCGCATCTTCTACGCCGCGTCGACCTTCATCTGCACGCCGGCGTCGCGCTCGCAGGAAGTCGGCCGCTGCCTCGGCGCCCAGGCGGGCGAGAAGCGCCTGCGCGCGGTCGTCGGCGAAGGCGGCTTCGCGCGCTTTCGTCGCGCCGCCGAGACGCCGTTCAACCTGATCTTCGAAGCGCGGCGCTGAGCCGGCTTCCGGCTGCGTCGCGGCGACTATCCTTGCGCGCGGGAGCACGCGCGCATGGACACCGACATCCTGGTCATCGGCGCCGGCCCCGCGGGGCTCGCGGTGGCGGCGACGCTGAAGGACAAGGGGCGGCGGCCCGTCGTCATCGAGAAGGCGGCCGACGTGGGCGCGTCCTGGCGCAGCCACTACGCGCGCCTCCACCTGCACACGGTGAAGGCGCTGTCGGCGCTGCCCGGCCTGCCGTTTCCGGACGATGCGCCGCGCTACGTGTCGCGCGCGGGCGTCGTCGATTACCTCGCGAGATATGCGAGGGAGAAGGGCATCGCCCCGTGCTTCGGCGAGGAAGCGACGGCGATCGTCCGCGACGAGGGCCGCTGGCGGACGTCGACGCGCTCCGGTCGCACCTTCTCCTCCGAGGCCGTCGTCGTCGCGACCGGTGCCAACCACGAGCCGTTCCTGCCCGAGATCGAGGGCGCGGACGACTTCGTCGCCACGGGCCGCATCCTGCACAGCCGCGACTACCGCGACCCCGCGCCCTTCGCCGGCCAGCGCGTCCTCGTCGTCGGCATGGGCAACACCGGCGCCGAGATCGCGCTCGACCTCGCCGAGGGCGGCGTCGCCGTCGCCCTCTCGGTGCGCTCGCCGATCAACATCGTCCTGCGCGACGTCCTCGGCCGGCCGACGCAGCAGACCTCGATCCTCCTGGCGCGCCTGCCCCCGGCGATCGGCGATGCGCTGGCGCGCTTCTTCTGCGACGTCACCGTCGGCGACATCGGCCGCCACGGGCTGCCCCGCTCGCGCGTCTCGCCGCTGCGCCAGTTGCGCGAGCAGGGCCGCACGCCGGTCATCGACGTCGGCACGCTGGCGCGCATCAAGTCGGGAGGGATCGCGGTCTTCCCCGGGATCCGCCGCCTCGCGCGTGGCGGCGCCGAATTCGTCGGCGGTCGCACGGCGCCGTTCGATGCCGTCGTCCTCGCCACCGGCTACCGCGCCGGCGTCGCCGGGCTGTTTCCGGCCGGCGCGCTGCCGGTCGACGACCGGGGCCTGCCGACGCCACGCGCCGGCGGCGGCGAGCTCGACGGCATCCACTTCATCGGCTACGACCTGCGCCAGCCCGGCGGCCTGCTGCGCGCGATCGCCCAGGAGGCGGTCGAGGTGGCGGAGCGGATCGGCGCCGCGCAGGCCAGCCAGCCAGCGCAGGTCCTGATTGGCGCTCGGTCCGCGCCCGACTAGCATTCCGATGTCCGGCGCGCCCTAACAGCGCGCCGGCGTCGCGATCGGATCGGCACCATGAATAAGAACCGCAGAGACCGCCGTTGAGCCCGAACGAGATCGCCATCTACGCCGTCGAGACGAAGGCGATCATCCAGATCCTGTGGGGGCTGCTGCTCATCATGGCGATCACGCTCGTCGCCGTCTCGATCATGTACGTGCTGCTGCGCCTGAAGATGCGCTCGAACCGGCGCCGCGAGTCGCAGCTCGCGCGCAACATCGCCGCCAAGGCGGAGGAGATCGCCCGCCTCGAGGCCCGGATCGCGGAGTACGTCGAGATGGAAGAGGGCGTCGAGGAGCTCAAGGCCGAGGTGCGGCGCGCCGACGCGATCCGCACCAAGAGCGAGAAGCGCCTGCAGCAGCAGAACAACGAGCTCGACGAGCTGAGGACGGTCGCCGCCGAGCGAATGGCCGAGCTCGAGAAGCTGCGCAAGATGGTCGAGCACGTCGACGGGCTCTGAGCCCAGGGCGCTTCGTCGACCTGCAATGGCGGCATCAGCGTGTGACGCTCGTGTGACGATCCCGCACCTACAAACAGGCCCTGCACTTCAAGGGGCCTGCCATGAATTCCCTCCACACGGATCGCGGGCCGAACGCCGCGGCGCTTCGATACCTGCGCGGGCTTGCGACGTCCGCCCTGCTGCTCGTCGTCGCCGCTTGCGGCGGAGGTGACGACGCGGTGACCGGCACGTCGGACACGCACACCGTCGCGGTGACCGTGACGGGCCTCAGGATTTCGTACAACGGCCTGACCCTGCGCAACAATGGCGGCAACGATCTTCGGGTCTTCGGCGACGGCTCGTTCGCCTTTTCCACCGCGCTTGCCGATGGCGCCGACTACGCCGTGACGGTGTCGGCGCAGCCGACCGGCCCCGATCAGACCTGTACCGTGACGAACGCGAGCGGCAAGATCAACGGCAGCGACGTCAGCAACGTCCGGATCGACTGTCCGTACGCCACCGCCTACGCGGTCGGCGGAACCGTGACCGGGCTGATCGGCACGGGCCTCGGTCTGCAATACAACGCCGACAATGTCACCCTGCCGTCGCTCGACCAGATCAACGCCAACGGCACGTTCGTGTTCGGCGCGAGTCGAACCAGTGCCGTTACCGGCACCGTCTACAGCGTCAGCATCGCGAACCAGCCCACCGGTCCGGCGCAGAAATGCGTCGTCGTCAACGGCAGTGGCACTGTCGCGAGCGCCGATATCGGCGGCGTGAACGTCGTCTGCGGGACGCATACCGTGTCGCTGACGATCAACGGCCTCAGGCAGCACTCGGCGAACGGGATCAAGCTGCAGAACAACGCCGGCGACGATTTGACCCGGTTCATCGATGGGACCTTCGCCTTTGCCACGCCGTTGCCATCCGGCGCTGCCTACAACGTGACGATCGCGGCCCAGCCCCGAACGCCCGACCAGACGTGCACGGTCAGCAACGGCAGTGGCACGATCGGCGGCAACGACGTCACCGACGTGGTCGTCGATTGCCCCTACCCGCCGGCGTACTCGGTCGGCGGAACGATCACTGGCATGACGGGCACCGGCCTCGACCTCATCTACTTCGCGCCGAACCTCGGCGTGCAGCTCGGCACGGCGGCAATCACCGGTACCGGCTTCGTGTACGCGGCCAGCGACACCAGCGCCGTGAACGGCACGACTTTCAGCATCAGCGTGCGCGTCCAGCCTTCCAATCAGACCTGCTTCTTCACCGGCCCGGGAGCCATCGCCGGGACATCGTTCGTCAGCGGCACCGTGGGCAACGGCGACGTGACCAACCTCAACCTCACCTGCGGTACCGTCGGGTCGGTCTTGCCATGCGCGGCGCAGTCCGGGGCCGGAACGACCCACGGCAGCATCAACGTCGCCGAGACCTGGACCGAGGCCGGCAGCCCGCACATCGTGCCGTTCGACATCAACGTCGCGGCGCCGGTGACGATCCAGGAATGCGCGGTTGTTCGCATCGTCAAGGGCGGCACGATCACCGTCTCCCCGAGCGGCAGCCTGGTCGCCAATGGCGGCTCCGGCAGGCCGGTCACCTTCGAGGCGAAGGTGGCCGGGCAGGCCTGGTCGTCGATCCGCAACCTCGGTGGCACCCTGTCCTTGAACCACGCCGTACTCACCGGCGGCGGCGACCCGCTCAACACCAATCCGGCGTTCGCCGGCGCGTTGCATATGCAAAGCCCCGGCCCGACGGGAACGTTCCACGTCGATGACGTCGAGATCGCCGGCTCTCTGAGCCAGGGCGTGTACATCAACGGCCCGGTCGGCTTCGACGCCACCTCGAAGAACCTGCGCGTCCACGGCTCAGCGGGCTACCCCGTCCATGTCTACGCGCGGGTCATCGGCTCTGTGCCGAGAGGCACCTACACGGGCAACGGCCACGACGCGATCGCGATCGCCGGCGCCGGAGGCCCTGTCCTCGACGCACAGACGATGCACAACCGCGGCGTGCCGTATCACGTCGGCAGCGGGCCGGACGCCGGCCGAATGGACGTCAACTCGCAGGTCGCTGGCCAAGTCGCGGTGCTGACGATCGAGCCCGGCGTGACGATGCAGTTTCCGCCCGGCGGCAGCCTGAACGTCGACCCCGGCACCGGCACCGCGCCCGCGCAAGGCGCCTTGATCGCGATCGGCGGCCCCACGGAAGCGGAGAAGATCGTGTTCACGTCGGACCGAGGCCTGGCCTCGGCGGCCGGCGACTGGCTCGGCATCGGCTTCGGCGGCGCCGTCGATTCGCGCAGCACGATGCAGAACACACGCGTCGAGTTCGCCGGTGGCGCGTCGGTCTCGGGCGGCAACTCCTGTCCATACCCCGGTATCGCCATCAACGACGCCGCGATCCGCATCTTCGGCCCCCCCGCGACCCAATTCATCACCAACACCGAGATCCGGTCCAGCGCGCGCTTCGGCATCGATCGCGGTTGGCGCGCCGACCTGCAACCGGACTTTCTGGCGAGCAATACCTTCGCCGCGGTCGCCTCGTGCAAGGAGACGACGCCGCGTACGTTCAACGGCGTTTGCCCGGCGCCTGTGCCCTGTCCCTGATCGCCGCTGACCGCGCCGGGCAAAATGGCGTCGATGGAGGCCTGCGCCGGCTCGCCCCAGCGAGCTGAGCAGGCCCGTGCGTACCCCCGCGGGCGAGGATGGATGGATGGATCCCGTCGTTTCGGCCTGGACATGTCCGAACTGCGCGACCGCGGCGACGACGCCGTTCTGTCCCGCCCGCGGCGAGCGGCCGGTCGTTCCGTTCGACCTGTCTATGAAGGGGATCGCGGCGCAGCTGACGAAGACCGTCGCCGGGGTCGATGGCCGCCTCGTGCGCGGCCTGCGCGCTCTGCTGCGCCATCCCGGCAGGCTGATCCTGGCCTACGGCGAAGGCCGGCGCAAGCCCTTCGTCGGTCCGTTCCAGCTGTTCCTGCTCGCCAACGTCGTCTTCTTCGCGGTCCAGTCACTCACCCACACTCGCGTCTTCTCGTCCTCGCTCGATTCGCATCTGCATCACCAGGACTGGAGCGCGCTGGCGCAGGACCTAGTCGCCCGCCGTCTGGCGGCGGCGAGCACGACGCTCGATCGGTTCGCGCCGCTATTCGACCGCACCGTGGGTCTCAATGCCAAGTCGCTGGTGATCGCGATGGCCGTGTCCTTCGCCCCGCTGCTGCCCCTGGTCTTTCGGCGCAGCCGCCGGCCGTTCTCGATCCACGTCGTTTTCGCGCTCCACCTGTACGCCTTCCTGCTGCTGTTGTTCTGCCTCGCCCTGATGATTGCCCTCGTCGAGGTCGCGTTCGGAGGCGCGGGCCTTGCCTCGGCGCCGGTCGACAACGCCCTGACCGCGCTGATCCTCGCCTGCTCGACGGTCTATATCTATATGGCGTCGGGTAAGTCTACGGCGCGGCCGGCTGGAGCCGGGTCGTCAGCGCTCTGGCGCTGGCCGTGGCGGTCGGCGTGATCGTCGTCGGCTACCGCTTCGCGATCTTCCTGGTGACGCTCTACACCACTTGAATCCGGTCGGCTTGCCGCTCGTCGGCCGAGCTCCTTGTTGCGTTCGGTCACACGCGAAGCATCTGCACGCATGAGCGTGAAAAATCGTCACTCGCTCGGTGCGGCGCCCCGGCCGGCCCGGATTCCGCGAGCAAATAGTGCCGTGAACTGGCGCACAACCGGCCCGGCAGCGACGGGCACGTGGTCTGCGTACGTGGAGGGGAACGGCATTCGTATCAATTCGTCGCCGCAACCGTTCATCCTGACGAAAGTCGAGCCACCGTCGTGTTCGCCATCTCGAAGGCAAGTCATCCCGAGGCACCCGTGCTAGGCCGATTCCGTGCCGCGCCGGCTGCCGGAGGTTGGTTGAAGCGCGAAGAGTCGATCATGGGCACGGCCATCGTCGTCGAGCTCTGGTGCGACCAGCGAGCCGCCGGCGAGGCGGCCATTACCGCGGTGATGGACGAGATGCACCGCATCGACCGGGCGATGAGCCCGCACAAGGACGATTCCGAGCTGACGCGCATCAACCGCGGCGCCGGCGCCGGGCCAGTGCCGGTGAGTGCCGAGATGGCGCGCCTGATCGTCCGGGCCGCCGAGTTCTCGGCGCTGTCGGGGGGCGCCTTCGACATCACCTACGCCGCCGTCGGCCAGCTCTACGACTACCGCAATCGCGTCCGCCCCAGCGACGACGAGCTCGCTCGCGCCCGGACCGCGGTCGGTTGGCGCCACCTCGTCCTCGACAGCCAGGCCGGCACGGTGCGCTTCGGCCGCCCCGGCATGCGCATCGACCTCGGCGGCTTCGCCAAGGGCCACGCCGTCGACAACGCGGCGGCGATCCTGCGCCGTCGCGGCATCGCCCATGCAATGGTCAGCGCCGGCGGCGACAGCCGCGTCATCGGCGACCGGCGCGGCCGGCCCTGGACGATCGGCGTCCGCGACCCGCGCCGTCCCGGCGAGCTCGCAGCGGTGCTGCCGCTCGAGGACGTCTCGATCTCGACCTCGGGTGACTACGAGCGCTATTTCGATGTGGACGGCGCGCGCTTCCATCACCTGATCGACCCGGCGACCGGCAAATCGCCGCGCGAAATACAAAGCGTGACGATTCTTGCCGATGACGGGTTGACCTGCGAGGCGCTATCAAAGATCGTGTTCGTACTCGGCGTGGAGCGCGGAATGGCTCTCGTCGAAACACAGTCGGGTGTCGATGCGGTAGTAGTTGATTCCGCCGGCGCGCTTCACTTCTCTTCAGGATTACTGGCACCTCCGCCTCCATCCAGCGCGTCGACGACGCAATGAACTTGCACCCCGAGACCACCAGGAGACTTCGATGAACAAGGTCGTGACCGGATCGTTATGGGCCACCAGCTTAATGTTGGCGGGCACGCTCGCAGGCTGCGGCAGCGGAGCCAGCAGCGGCGACTCGACCACCGTCACGGTGGCGGGAGACGTGCCGATCGCCTACGCGCAACGCGCGAACACGATGATGCTCGCCCCCACCAACGGCGGCCCCAGCGCGCCGGGCGGCGATCTCATGATCCGCGAGAAGTCCTCGGCGAGCGCGCTCGAGCACAACGTCACCGCCCAGTTCACCCAGGGCCGCGGCGACGTCCAGAGCCCTGACGTCTCGTATGACGGGAAGAAGATCGTCTTCGCGATGAAGTGTCCGGCCGACAACACGTCGAAGATCGGCGCCGTCCCCGCCTGCACCGGCGGCTGGAACATCTGGGAATACGACATGACGGTGGGCGGCCTGACCGGCGGAACCTTCCGTCGCCTCACCGCCACCGGCAACGACGACGTCGAGCCGACCTACCTGCCGGCAGGCCGCGGCTACGTCTTCACCTCCAACCGCCAGACCAAGTCGAGCGTCAACCAGGCCCTCGGCCGCAGCTACAAGGCGCTCGACGAGTACGAGCGCGAGACCGTCTTCAACCTGCACACGATGGACGCCGACGGCGGCAGCATCACGCAGATCTCGTTCAACCAGAGCCACGACCGCAACCCGAAGATCCGCCAGAACGGCGACATCATGTTCTCGCGCTGGGATCACGTCGGCGGCCGCAACCACTTCAAGGTGTTCCGCGCCAAGCCGGACGGCACCGACATGTTCGTGCTCTACGGCGCGCACAGCGCCGGCAACAGCTTCCTGCACCCGCGCGACATGGACCCGAAGGGCCAGTACGCGGGCTTCATCACCTCCGACCTGATGCCGCTGTCGGGCACCAATGAAGGCGGCGGCCTGATGCTGATCGACGCCGCCAACTTCTCCGAGCAGAACACGCCGGCGAATCCGGGCGTCACCGGCGTGGGCCAGAAGCAGGCCACGTCGCAGACGCTGGACATCGGCCGCGGCCTGTCGCAGTACGGCCGCATCACGACGCCGTTCCCGCTCTGGGACGGCACGGATCGCATCCTGGTCGGCTTCACGCCTTGCCAGGTCAGCCGCGCCAACGTCGTCGTGTCGTGCGCCACGCTGACCGACGCCGAAAGAGCGCGCCTGGGCGAAGAGCGCCTGGCCGAAGACCAGGCCGCCGACGAGCTGCAGGACAACGTGCGCCCGTCGTACGCGATCTACATGTTCGATCCGAAGGCGCAGACCTTCCTGATCGTGGCGGCCGCGCCGCCCGGCTTCATGAACACCCACCCGGTCGCGATCCAGCCGCGCACCGAGCCGAACGCGACCCTGCCCACCAACGTCGACGCGACGCTGGCGGCGCAGAACCTCGGCCTGCTCGAGGTGCGAAGCGTCTATGACACCGACGGCCTCGGCCGCATGGGCACGGGCGTTCTCACCGCATCCGACGCACCTGCCGGCTGCACGACGCAGATCGCGTTGACGGCGTCGACCGATCCGGCCGACACGCGCTCGCAGGTCGCCGACCTGGTGAAGATGAAGGATCCGGCCAACGCCGCCTACGGCTGCGCGCCGGCCCGCTTCATTCGTGCCGTGCGCGCGATTCCGCCGGGCGCCGGGATGACCGGTACGCGCAACGCGATCGGCGAGACCGAATTCGAGATGCAGCAGATCCTCGGCTACGCGCCGATCGAGCCCGACGGCTCGTTCAAGCTGAAGGTCCCGGCCGACACGCCGATCGCGCTCGCGGTGATCGACGCCAAGGGCCGCGCGTTCCAGACGCACACCAACTGGATCCAGGTCCGGCCCGGCGAGCGCCGCACCTGCGACGGCTGCCACAGCCCGCGTCGCGGCGGCGCGATCAACTCCGGCGCAGTCGTCAACAGCATGCCCGCCGGCATCAAGACCGCCCTCTCGGCCTCGCACCTGTCGGGCGAGACGATGGCCTCGACGCGCACCCGCCTCGACGCCAACGCGCTCAAGCTGGTCGGCGACATGATGTTCAGCGACTACTGGGCCGACACCACCAAGGCGGGCGTCACCGCGCGGCCGACGATCGCCCTCAAGTACACCGGCAATGCCGTCGCCGGCGATGACCTGGTCACGCCTGCGCCGACCAACGGGCTCATCAACTACCCGACCCACATCGCGCTGCTGTGGACGCGCAACCGCGGCGCCAACACGTGCACGGCCTGCCACAACGACAACGTCAAGCTCGACCTGAGCGCGACGACGGCGGGCACCGGCCGCACCGAGTCGTACGAAGAGCTCCTGCTCGGCGACCCGCAGTTCGACGCCGTGACCGGGCTTCCCGTGACGCGCATCCGCGAGGGCGTGCTCGAGATCGTCCGCGGCCCGGCGCTGGTCGAGAACATGGCGAGCGAAGGCGATGCTCTCGGGATGGCGCGCAAGAGCCGCCTGATGGAGATCATGACGGGTCAGACCCTGATGTCCGGCGCCGACTCGCGCACGGCGCACCCGAACCCGCCGGCTGGCGCACCCAATCACGCGACGATGCTCAACGCCGCGGAGAAGCGCCTGATCGCCGAATGGATGGACCTCGGCGGGCAGTACTACAACGATCCGTTCGATCCGAGCGCGAACGTGCGGACCATCAACGGATTGAGCATGGCGAGTTTCGAGAAGGATGTCCTGCCGATCCTCACTACGACGTGCGCAGCGGCGTGCCACCAGGCCATCGGCAGTAGCATGTCCGCAGTGCCCATCGGCACATCGTTCCGCAACAACCGCTTCGTGCTCACGGGCGATGCAAGAGGGGACTACGGAGTGACTCTGTCGATGATCTCGAATGCCTGCAACGCGGCTTCGAACTATCTGCTGAGCAGGCCGTCGACGGTCCCGCATCCGACCACGCGGGCGACGCCGCAGACGACCGCGATCCTGCCGATCGGCAGCGCGAACTACAACACCATTGCCAGCTGGATCGCTACAGGCTGTTGACGCTGATGACCGTACTGCGAAGGACCTTTCTCTCGATCACGTTGCTGGGAACCCTGGCGGCTTGCGGAGGCTCATCGAATCCACTCGGTAACCCGCCGGTGGTGAGCAACCCCGAAAGCACGCTGGGGAATCAGCACCTCTCCTTCGCATACTTCCAGAAGTGCATTAACCCGATCTTCCTGGCGCAGCTCCTGGCCCAGGGAGCAGCGACCACCAACACCTGCGCCGGCGGTGGCTGTCACGACACAGTGACGGGCACCGGCGGCGCTCTTCGTTTGATCGCCGCTGCGCAGCCGGTCGACGTCGCGGACCCGGCCAATACGCCGGACGTCGTCCGCACCACCGACATCTACAAGAACTTCTACTCGGCGCAGGGCCAAGTCATCGTCGGCAACACCCGCGTCAGCAACCTTGTCCTCAAGCCCCTCGTGCTCAACGTCTTGCATGGCGGCGGGCAGGTCTTCGCCAGCCAGAGCGATCCCAACATCAAGCTGATCGAGTACTGGATCACCCATCCCGCGCCGCTCGGGCAAGACGAGTTCAGTCCCGCCACCTACACCATGTTCACGCCGGCCGATCCCAAGACCGGCACGTGCAACACCCAGTGAGCGCCGGCGCTTCGATGAGACCGCGAACTGAACGCGGCGATGCGGTGGGCTTCCTGCTTCACGCTGCCCGGACCGTGACATGTGTCGCAGTTGCGCTCCTCGGCGCCCCTGCACTCGCCGCCGACGCGCCGGCGGCATCGGCATCGGCTCCGGTGTCTGCACCGGCACCGGCGGGCGCGTCGAGCGCAGCGGCGGTGACCGCGCCGGCGGCGGCAAGCGAGGCTGCGTCAGCGCCCGCACCCGCGGCCGCGTCGGCGCCGTCGCTCATGCCGGCACCGGTCGTTGCGCCGCCGAGGCCTGCTCCTGCACCGCGCTCGCGCAAGTCGGAGCTGGTGCAGATCAGTGATCCCTACATCGAGCTGCGCACCGGCCCGGGCCGCGGCTATCCGATCTTCTTCGTCGCGCCGCGCAACGACTGGGTCGAGATCGAGCTGCGCCATACCGACTGGTTCCGCATCCGCACCGAAGACAACAAGGTGGGATGGGTCAGCCGCCAGCAGCTCGAGTCGACGCTCACCGCGGCGGGAAGCGCCAAGAGCTTTCGTGACGTTCTTCTCGATGACTACCTGACTCGCAAGGTGCAGCTCGGCGCGGCCTGGGGACACTTCAAGTCCGAGCCGATGTTGAAGCTGTGGACCAGCTATCGCTTCTCCGACACGTTGAGCCTCGAGGGCACCCTCGGCCAGGTGCAGGGCGTCTTCTCGGGCACCAATCTCTGGCACATCGACGTGCTGATCGAGCCATGGTCCGACCGCCGCATCTCGCCGTTCTTCGGCGTCGGCTTCGGCAAGTTCAAGAACTTCCCCAACCAGAGCCTGATCGGCGCGACCGACACCGACGCCAAGCTCGCCGTCGCCCGCCTCGGCGTCCGCTATTACCTGACCGAGCGCTTCGTGATGAGCGCCGACTACTCGCTCTACACGGCCTTCATCAGCGACCAGAAATCGACCGAATACCGCGCCTGGGCCGCGGGGTTCTCTTTCTTCTTCTGACACCTTCGTCCTGAACCAACGGCACGGGCCGTCGGTCAACCGGCACACACGATGAACAACAAGACCTTCAGCAAGGCTCTCCTCACCACGCTTCTCGGCGCCGCGAGCTTCGCCGCGCTGGCCCAGAGCACGCCGGCGGGCAACACCGACCAGGTCGTCATCCCCCAGGTCGACCGGCGCGACATCGAGAAGCCCAAGTTCCCGTCCAACGACTTCGAGGTGGGTCTCTTCACCGGCACCTACGCGACGCAGAACTTCGGCTCGAGCTGGGTCTACGGCGCCCGCATCGGCTATCACATCACCGAGGACTTCTTCGTCGAGGCCGCGTACGGCCAGACCAAGGTCAGCGACGAACTGTTCCGCCAGATCCTGCCGGGCGGCGTCTTCGCGACCGACCGCGAAAAGCTCTCCTACTACAACCTGTCGATCGGCTACAACCTGCTGCCGGGCGAGATCTTCCTCGGCGGGCGGCGCGCGCGGCCCTCGCAGTTCTACGTCGTCGCCGGCGTCGGCAGCACCAAGTTCGCCCAGCAGAGAAAGCCGACTTTCAACGGCGGCTTCGGCTACCGCGTCTACCTCGCCGACTGGGTCGCGCTGCAGCTCGACCTGCGCGACCACATCTTCTCGCTCGACCTGCTCGGCAAGCGCCAGAACACGCAGAACGTCGAGCTCACCGGCGGTCTGACCGTCTACTTCTGACCCCGTCGCCGCCATGAACTCCGCACCGCCCGTTCGCCGTCTCGCCCCTCGCCGCGCGTTACGGCTCGCCGTCTGCGCCGCGTTCGTGGTCCTCGCCGGCACCGCGTCGTCGGCGATCGCGCCGGCGACGGCGGCGCCCGACTTCACGTTGCATGCCATGGGCGGCCCGAACCTGCGCCTGAAGGAGCAGCGCGGCCGCGTCGTGATGGTCAACTTCTGGGCGACGTGGTGCGGCCCGTGCCGGCAGGAGATGCCGCAGCTGAACCGCCTCTACGAGAAGTACAAGTCGTCGGGCTTCATGCTCCTCGGCGTCAACGTCGACGACGACGTCGCCAAGGCCGCCGAGGTCGCGGCCAAGCTCGGCGTCACCTTCCCGGTCCTGCTCGATACCGAGAAGACGGTGAGCAAGCTGTACGACCTGAGCACGATGCCCTCGACCGTGCTCATCGACCGCGAAGGCAAGGTCCGCTACGTCCATCGCGGCTACCTCGCCGGCTACGAAGACAACTACGAGAAGCAGATCCGGGAGTTGCTCAAATGACGTCCGCCCGCACGCTCGCCATCGCCGCCGCGCTCGCCGTTTCGCTGCTCGGCGGCTGCGCGATGCCGACCTTCCCGACGATCCAGCCGTGGGTCAAGCCGTACGAGCGCGAGCGTCTCGCCGATCCGATCATGAAGCTGTCGCGCGACGCGCTCCCCGACAAGCACTTCGAGCACGTCCGCGTCGTTCGCGAGGCCGGGCGCGGCGCGACCGGATTCCAGGGGGGCGGCTGTGGCTGCAACTAAGGCGGCGATCGGCCTCTGGCGCCGGCTGCTGACGATCATCGGCGGCCTCATCGGCGGCCTGCTGGGCGTCGCCGGCGCGCGCGCGGCCGACCTGCCCGAGAACAAGGCCGAGACGCTGTTCCATTCCTATTCCGGCGGCGGCGTCAACGCCAACGGACCGGCGTTCCTGGTCCGCAAGAGCGTCTTCGACAAGGTCTCGCTCACCGGCACGTACTACCTCGACGCAGTCAGCAACGCCTCGATCGACGTCGTCACGACGGCGAGCCCTTACCGCGAGACGCGCCACGAGTTCGGCCTCAGCGCCGACTACGTCTACCGCGACGCGCAGATCACGGTCGGCGCGATGACCAGCCATGAGCCCGACTACGTCGCCAATACCGGCAGCGTCGACGTGACGCAGGAGGTTTTCGGCGGCATGACGACGATCGCCTTCGGCTTCACCCGCGTCAGCGACACGGTCAAGAAGCGCTACTCGCCCGAGTTCCGCGACACCGCCAAGCACTGGCAATACCGCGTCGGCGCGACCCAGATCCTGACGACGCGCTGGCTGATGAGCGCGAACTTCGAGGCGCTCTCCGACGACGGCTTTCTCGGCAGCCCCTACCGCGTCGCCCGCGTCTTCGGCGCCGCCGTGCCGGAACGCAACCCGCGCACGCGCTCGGGCCGCGCGATCAAGCTGCGCCTGGTCGGCGACCTCGGCAATCGCGACTCGATGCACGTCGAGTACCGCTACTTCCGCGACACCTGGGACATCAAGGCGCACACCGCCGAGATCGGCTACAGCCGCTACTTCGGCGAGAACTGGCTCGCCGACACGTTCTTTCGCTACTACAGCCAGTCGCACGCGCTCTTCTACAGCGACAACGCGACCAGCGAGACGACCTACGTGTCGCGAAACCGCCAGCTGAGCACCTTCAACGACATGGGCCTGGGTGCCAAGCTCTCGTACAACCTGCGCCGGGTTCCCGGGCGCTACGACATCAAGCTCAACGGCTCGTACGAATACACCCGCTTCAAGTTCAAGGACTTCACCGACCTGCGCGACGGCAGCCTCTACGGCTACGCGTCCAACGTGATCCAGGTGTACCTCTCGGCCACCTACTGAGACAGCCATGCTCAAACGAAGCTGCAAACTGATCGCCGTCGCCGTCCTGGCCGTGGCCTTGCCGATGTCGTGGGGCGCCGACGCGCCCACCGCCCCCGCCGCCGCCCGCGCGGCGAGCGCGCCCATGGCGACCACGCCGGCGCCAGCGGCAAAGGCAGCGGCCACCGCGACCGCGGCGTCGGCACCTGCCGCGTCCGTCGCCGCATCCGGCGCCGCCGCTCCCTCGGCCGCCGCCAGCGTGCCGGCGATGGTCAGCGCCGCGCTCACGCCCGGCGCGCCCGCCAGCGCGCCCGTCGCCGGGACGCTCGATGGCCGCATCCAGGACGTCAAGAGCGACGTCATCAAGCTCAACCGCGATCTGCTCGTGCTCGAGGAGGAGCTGCTGTTCCCGGCCAACACGCAGGTCGCGCTTTTCGTCTCGATGGACGTGGGCAAGATGTTCCAGCTCGATTCGGTGCAGGTGAAGCTCGACGACAAGGTCGTCGCCAACTATCTCTACACAGCGCTCGAGGTCGACGCCCTGCACCGCGGCGGCGTCCAGCGCGTCTACCTCGGCAACCTGAAGAACGGCAAGCACGAGCTGGTCGCCTTCTTCACGGGCAAGGGACCGCACGAGCGCGACTATCGGCGCGGCGCCAACGTCAAGTTCGAAAAGACCGGCGAGGCCAAGTACATCGAGCTTCGCATCCAGGACTCGGCCGGCAAGCTGCAACCCGAGTTCGACGTCAAGCTCTGGCAGTGATTTCCCATGATCCCTGGTTTCCCCCTTCGCCTCGCGCTTCGCATCGGCTGCGCCGCCGCTGCGGCGGCGGCGTTGGCGCTGCCGCCCGGCGCGGCGTCGGCGGCCTGGCCGTTCGGCGCGAGCGGCCCGGCCGAGCCGACGCATGAGATCAAGGCGCCGCATTACGGCGACGCGCTCTTCTATTTCTTCCAGGACCGCTACTTCACGTCGATCACGACGCTGATGGCGTCGCAGCAGTTCGACCGCGTCGTCAGGCATGACGACGAGGCCGAGATCCTGCGCGGCGGCATGCTCGCGTCGTACGGCCAGACCAAGGAAGCGGGCGAGATCTTCGCCAGCATGATCGCCCGCGGCACCTCGCAGTCGGTGCGCGACCGGGCCTGGTTCTATCTCGCCAAGATCCGCTACCAGCGCGGCTACCTGCCGGAGGCGGAGGCGGCGCTCGCCAAGGTCGAGAAGAAGCTGCCCGCCCAGCTCGAGGAAGAGCGCGGCCTGCTGCTCGCCCAGCTGCTGATGCTGCGCTCCGACTACGCCGGCGCCGCCGGCGCCTTGAGCGGCCTGCCGCTGAAGGGAACCAGCTCGCGCTACGTCCGCTACAACCTCGGCATCGCCCTGCTCAGGTCGGGCGAGACGAAGCGAGGCGGCCAGTTCCTCGACGAGCTCGGCAAGGACTCGGCGCCGACCGAGGAGTACCGGAGCCTGCGCGACCGGGCCAACGTCGCCCTCGGCTTTTCGGCGCTCTCCGAAAGCAGGTCCAAGGACGCGCGCGTCTATCTCGAGCGCGTCCGCCTCGAAAGCCTGCAGTCGAGCAAGGCGCTGCTCGGTTTCGGCTGGGCCGCCGATGGGCTCGGCGACCCCCAGCTCGCGCTCGTGCCGTGGCAGGAGCTCGCCAAGCGCGAGTTCGGCGAGGCGGCGGTGCTGGAAGCGCACATCGCGATTCCTTACGCCTACGCCAAGCTCGGTGCCTACGGCCAGGCGCTGCAGCGCTACGAGGCGGCGATCGCTGCGTACGAGCGCGAAAGCGCCGACCTGAACGAGTCGATCAAGGCGATTCGCGCCGGCAAGATGATCGACACCCTGGTCGAGCAGAACCCGGGCGAGGAGATGGGCTGGTTCTGGAAGATCCGCGATCTCGCCGAGATGCCGCGGGCCCGGCACCTGGCCCAGGTACTCGCCCAGCACGAGTTCCAGGAGGCGCTCAAGAACTACCGCGACCTGCGCTTCCTGGCGAGAAACCTCGACGACTGGCGCGAGAAGCTCGTCGTCTTCGAGGACATGCTGGCGACGCGGCGCGCCGCCTTCGCGGAACGCCTGCCGGTGGTGCGCGAGCGCCAGCAGCAGATCGACGTCGAGGCCCTCGTCAAGCGGCGCGAAGCCGTCGCCGCCGAAGTCGCCACGGGCGAAGCCGCCGGCGACGGAATCGCCTTCGCCGATGCCAAGCAGCTCGACCTGCTCGAGCGCATGAAGGAGATGCGCCGCATCGTCGATGCACCGAACGCCGACGAGGAAGCGTTCAAGCAACGCGACCGGGTTCGCCTGGTCGCCGGCGTCCTCGCCTGGCAGATTTCGCAGGACTCGGTGGGGCGCCTGTGGGACGCCAAGGTCGAGCTCGATCGCATCGAGAGCCTGCTCGTCGAGGCCAAGCGCCACGCCGATGCGCTCTCGGCCGCGCAGCGCGAGGAGCCGCTCCGCTTCGAGCGCTTCGCGCGCCGCATCGCCGCGATCAATCCGATCCTGCAGGTGATGATCCCGCGCGTCGCCGGCCTCAGCCGCGAGCAGCGCAGCGAAGCGCAGGACATCGCCATCGCCGAGCTGACCGGGCAGCAGGAGCGCATCGCCGGCTACACGACGCAGGCGCGCTTCGCGCTCGCGCAACTCTACGACCGCGCCTATGGCAAACAGGATGCAGACCACGCTGCCTCGGCCAAGCCCTGACCGGCTCGCGCTCCGGCCGGCCGCGCTCGCGGTCGCGGCGGCGTGCGCGCTCTCCGCGTGCGGCATGTTCCGCGGCGGCGGCACCCCGGACAACGAGCCGACGCTGAAGACGCTCGCCAACCGCAAGGTCACCGTCGACAAGGAAGACGTCGTCGCCGTCAACGAGGCGAAGGCGATCGAGGCGTACCGCAAGTTCCTCGACATCGCGCCGGCGGCGCCGCAGCGCTCGGAGGCGATGCGCCGGATCGGCGACCTCGAGATGGACAGCGCCGACACCCAGAGCCTGAACCGCACCGAAGGCTTCGCCCATGGCGGAACGCCCGTCGGCGGAGCGGCGCCCGACTACAAGGCCGCCGTCGCTCGCTACCAGGAGTACCTGAAGACCTATCCGGCGGACCCGAACAACGATCGCGTCCTGTACCAGATGGCGCGTGCCTACGAGCAGACAGGCGACCTCGAGACGGCGCAGAAGACGCTCGACCGCATGGTCAAGGACTTCCCGGCGAGCCGCTTCGCCAGCGAAGCGAATTTCAGGCGCGGCGAGCTGCTCTTCACGACCAAGAACTACGCCGGCGCCGAGAAGGCATTCGCGACCGTGCTCGCGTCGCCCGATGCCAATCCGTACCAGGACCGCTCGCTCTACATGCTCGGCTGGTCGCAGTACAAGCAGGGGCGGCTCGAGGACGGCCTGAAGTCGTTCCTCAGCGTGCTCGACATCAAGGTCGCCGGCAAGGAAGGCGAAACCGGCCTCGACGCGATCGCCGGCCTGAGCCGCGCCGACCGCGAGCTGGTCGAGGACACCTTCCGCGTCGCCAGCATCAGCCTCGCCAACCTTCAGGGGGTCGAGTCGATCCCGGCGTTGATGACGACGCCGACGAGGAAGACGTACGAGTTCCGCATGTACGAGCAGCTCGCCGAGCTCTACATCAAGCAGGAGCGCAGCAAGGACGCGGCCGACACCTTCAACGCGTTCGCGCGCAAGAACCCGCTGCACGCGGCAGCGCCGGTGATGCAGGCGAGAGTGATCGAGATCTACGAGAAGAACGGCTTCATCAACCAGGCGATCGAGTCGCGCAAGGAATACATCGCGCGCTACGGACGGACCAGCGAGTTCCGCCGCGTCAACGCCGAGGGCTGGGAAAAAGCGCAGCCGCTCGTGAAGACGCGCCTGGCCGAGCTCGCGCGCCACTTCCACGCGACCGCGCAGAAGACGAAGTCGAGCGCCGATTCGCAGGAAGCGGTGCGCTGGTACCGCGAGTACCTGACGTCGTTCCCGAGCGACCCGGCGGCGGCGCAGAGCAACTTCCTGCTCGCCGAGCTGCTGTTCGACGACTCGCGCTTTGCCGAGGCGGCGGTCGAGTACGAGAAGGTGGCCTACGTCTATCCGAAGTACGAGAAGAGCCATGACGCCGGCTACGGCGCGCTGCTGTCGTACGCGGCGCTGCTGAAGAAGGCGGCCCCCGCCGACCAGCCCACCTGGCAGCGAACGACGGTGGCAAGCGCGCTCCGTTTCGCGCAGGCGTTCCCGGCCGACGCGCGCGTCGGCTCGGTCCTCACCGATGCCGCCGAGAAGCTCTATGCACTGAAGGAAGTCGACCAGGCCGGTGCGGTCGCGCAGCGCGTCGTCGATTTGAAGCCGCCGGCGCCGGACGCGCAGCGTCGCGTCGCCTGGACGGTGATCGCCTACGCCTCGTTCGACAAAAGCGCCTTCGGCGGGGCAGAGAAGGCGTTCGCCGAGGCGATCAAGCTCACGCCGGAGAAGGATCCCGGCCGCGCCGACCTCGTCGAGCGCCAGGCGGCTGCCATCTACAAGCAGGCCGAGATCGCGCGTGCGGGCGGCAAGCACAAGGAAGCGGCGGCGAGCTTCGCCCGTGTCGGCACCGTGGCGTCGGCGGGATCCGCCGTGCGCGCCAACGCGCAGTACGACGCTGCCGCGGCGCTGATCGCGATCAAGGACTGGGACGGCGCGATCAAGACGCTCGAAGACTTCCGCCAGCGCTTCCCGAATCACGCACTCCAGCCCGAGGTGGGCAAGAAGCTCGCGGTCGTCTACCTCGAGAAAGGTCAGTCGGCGAACGCCGCTGCCGAATTCGAGCGCCTGGCGATCGCCAACAAGGATCCGAAGGTCGCGCGCGACTCGCTCTGGCAGGCCGCCGAGCTGTACGAGAAGGGCAACGCCAAGCCGCAGGCCGCGAAGGCCTACGAGCGCTACCTCGCGCTCAATCCGCCGTCGCTCGAATCGGCCGTCGAGGTGCGCTATCGGTTGGCCCAGATCGCCAAGGACACCGGCAACCCGACGCGCGAGGCGGCGCTGATGCGCGAGATCTTCTCTGCCGACCAGTCCGGCGGCGCGGCCCGCACCGATCGCACCCGCTACCTCGCCGCGACTGCGGCGCTGGCGATGGCCGAGCCGGTCGCCGACTCGTATCGACAGGTCGCGCTGGTCGAGCCGCTGCAGCGCCAGCTGAAGCTGAAAAAGGAAAAGATGGAGCAGGCCCTGAAGGCGTACTCGGTCGCCGCCGAATACGGCGTCGCCGACGTCACGACCGCGGCGACCTTCCGCATCGCCTCGGTCTACCGCGACTTCGGCAAGGCGCTGATGACCTCGGAGCGGCCGAAGAAGCTCTCCAAGGCCGAGCTCGATCAGTACAACGTCCTGCTCGAGGAACAGGCGTTCCCGTTCGAGGAAAAGGCGATCGAGCTGCACGAGGTGAACGCCCATCGCAGCGCGAGCGGCGTCTACGACAAGTGGGTCAAGAGCAGCTTCGATGCCTTGCGCGAGCTGCGCCCGGTTCGCTACGGCAAGGCCGAGATCAGCGAGGTGGTCGTCGATGCGATCCGCTAGCGCTCATTGGCGCCTCGGCGCGCTCGTCGTCCTGCTCGGCACGGGCGGCTGCTCGACCGTCGGCGACGGCTTCAGCGCCGTCCGCGACGCCGTCACGCCGGGCAGCAGCAGCAGCGCCGGCACGTCCAGCGCCCAGGCGCAGGCGCCCGTTCGGCCGGCACCGCCGGTTTACGACACTCCGGTGCCGCCGGCGACGCAACGCGCCTTCGACGACGCCAGCCGCGCGCTGCGCAGCGGCCGCGTCGACGAAGCAGAGCGCGCCTACAAGGCGCTGGCCCAGGCCAACCCCGAGCTCGGCGGCCCGCACGCCAATCTCGGCGTGATCTATCGCCAGACCGGCAAGGTCAAGGAGTCGGTCGCCGAGCTGGAGCAGGCCGCCAAGCTCAGCCCGCGCCAGCCGATCTACCTGAATCAGCTCGGCATCGCCTATCGACACCAGGGCCAGTTCGCCAAGGCGCGCGACGCGTACCAGCGCGCGCTCGCCCTCGATCCGGGCTACGCCGCCGCGATGCTGAACCTTGGCATCTTGTATGACTTGTATCTTGCTGACACACCGCGCGCGCTGGAGCTGTATGGCCGCTATCTTGCTCTCCTGCCCAACGGCGACGCGACGGTAACCAAATGGGTCGCCGATCTCAAGAATCGCAAGGCCGCACCGATCACTGTCAGTCGTCAGGAGAAGCCATGAACGTCAAGAGCATCCTCGTGACCGGTGTCCTCGCCGGCGCTGCCGCATGGGCGAGCGTGCCGGCGCAGGCGCAAAGCAAGAAGGCGCCGGCGAAGGAAGTCGTCGAGCCGGCGGTGATCGCCAAGCCCGACCAGGCCGACCTCGACCGCAGCCAGATCATCGGCAACCGCGAGCTGCCCAAGGTCACCTACATCGTGCCGTGGAAGAAACCCGGCGCCGGCGACCTCAGCGGCCGGCCGCTCGTCAGCGTCCTCGACGAGGCGCTCGCGCCGCTCGACCGCGAAGTCTTCCGCCGCCAGGTCCGCTACGACGCGCAGGCCGTGGCGCAGACGCCTGCGCCCGCGGCGCCGGCCAAGTGATCGCCTTCGACCCAAACACCTTTTCCTAGTCTTCACCGGAGTCAGCCATGGATGCCCTCTCAACCACCATCAAGTTCTTCCAGGACTGCGGTCTGTTCATCTATCCGAGCGCGCTCATCATGGCGCTCGGCATCACGATCGCGGTCGAGCGCTTCATCTTCCTCAGCAAGGCGCGCAACCAGAACCGCAAGGTCTGGGCGCAGGTGCTGCCGCTGCTGCAGAAGGGCCAGCTTCGCGACGTGCAGAGCGTCGCCAACCAGTCCGACGCCGCGGTCGGCAAGATCGTCAGCTACGGCCTGACGCGCATGCAGAGCCCGGGACGGCGCGAGGACTTCGACGCCGCGATGGAAGAGGGAATGATGGAGATCGTGCCGCGCCTCGAGAAGCGCACGCACTACATCGCGACCTTCGCCAACGTCATCACGCTGGTCGGCCTGCTCGGCACCATCATCGGCCTGATCAAGGGCTTCACGGCGGTCGCCAGCGTCAACCCGGCCGAGAAGGCGCAGATGCTGTCGGCGTCGATCTCGATCGCGATGAACAACACCGCGTTCGCGCTGATGGTCGCGATCCCGTTCCTGCTCATCCACTCGTTCCTGCAGGCCAAGACGAGCGAGATCGTCGACGGCCTCGAGGCCGCGAAGATGAGCTTCCTGAATCTCGTCCAGCGCCTGAAGCTGGAGCACGCGGCGTCCAAGAGCTGAGCCGAGCCGGCATCCGACACTCGAATTTCTCCGGAGGAACGACATGCCCGCCCGCCGCCTGAAGAAGACGCAGGCCCACCTCGAGATCACCGCGTTCATCAATTTGATCGTGGTGCTGGTGCCGTTCCTGTTGTCGGTCTCGGTGTTCACGCACCTGGCGGTCATCGATCTCAGCCTGCCGGCCCAGTCGAACGAACAGGTGCAGAAGCTCGACCCGAACAAGCCGCTCAAGCTCGAGGTCATCGTGCGAGCGAACCGCATCGAGGTGAACGACAAGCATGGCGGTGCGCTTCCCGGATCGCCGTTCCCGAACCTGGCCACGGGGCCTGACATTCAGAACGTCTCCGCGCTGCTGCAGGCTTTGAAGCTGAAGTATCCGCAGCACGACGACGCGAGCGTCCTGGTCGAGAACGAGATTCCCTATGACCGCGTCGTGCAGGTGATGGACGCCGTTCGCGCCGGGCATCAGGTGCAGGGCGCTCAGGTGGTCACGACCGACTACTTTCCGAACATCTCCGTCGGCGACGCGCCGGTCATCAGGCAGTAGCGCCGACATGAAGCCCTTATCCCCGATCCAGAAGCGCGCCGAGCGGCGCAACCGCAATCAGTCGATGGTCGACATGAACCTGGTGTCGCTGATCGACGTCTTCACGATCCTGATCTTCTTCCTGATGTCCAACGTCGGGGTCGAGACGATCTCCAGTACGCGCGCGGTCCAGCTGCCGGAATCGATGTCGCAAAAGCCGCCCAAGGAGACGGTGATGGTCGTCGTCACCGGCACAGAAATCCTCGTCGGCGGGAAGGTGGTCGCGTCGGTGACCGACGCGCTGCGGGTCGACAGCGACCTGATCCAGCCGCTCAAGGCCGAGCTCGACGTCGAGGCGTCGCGCGAAGTGATCCTCAAGGAGAACGTGACCGACAGCAAGCGCGTGACCATCATGGGCGACAAGGACATTCCCTATCGCCTGCTGCGCAAGGTGATGTTCACGGCGGCGCGCGCCGGCTTCACCGACGTCTCGTTCGCGGTGCGCCAAAGGTTCGAGCCGTGAGGGCAGCGCGCATGTCCGAGGCCGGCCGCGTGTCTATGAACAGCAGTCCGGACGACCGCAGCCATGGCAAGCCGAAGCGAAAGCGCGGCCGCGTCTCGTTTCGTTCGCGCGTCCTGCCGTGGTCGGCGTCGTCGGACGACGACGCGCGCTTTCGCCGCATCGCCGAGCGGGTTCTCATCACCTGCGCGATCTTCTTCATCCTGATGCCCTGGTTGCCGGTGCGCCAGCCCGACCCGACGCTCGCGCCGCTGGTGTCGGCGCCGATGGCCAAGCTGCTGATCGACATGAACAAGCCCGAGCCGCCGAAAGCGACGCCGCCCAAGGCCAAGGCCGACCTGCCCAAGCCGCCGCCCGAGAAGGCGGTCGCGCTCAACAACAACAAGCCCGACCCGATCAAGCCGCCGGCGAGAAAGCCAGACGCGCCGGCCAAGGTCGCGCTCAACAAGGAAGCACCGGTGCCCGAGGCGCGCGTGCCGGTGCCGAACAAGCCGCCGGGCGAGATCGACGCAGCGCGGCGCAAGGTCGCCGGCATCGGCCTGCTGGCCATGAACAACGACCTGCAGGAACTGCACGGCGCGCCGATCGCGGTGCAGCTGGCGCCGGTCAAGCAGGGGCCGGGCGTCGGCACCAGCGTCGGCGTCGGCGTCGGCGCCGGCACCGAGGCCGGCGTGCCGGTGCGGGCGATGATCACGTCGAACGCCACCAACGGCAGCGGCGGCATCAACACCGCGGGCTACAGCAAGAACACCGGCGGCGGCGGCCTCGCGGGCCAGTCGCTGACGATGGTCGAGGGCGTGATCGGTGGTGGCGGTGGCGGCGGTGCCGGCGGCGGCGGCTCGCGCGGCCGCGGCGACGGCACGGGCAGCGGCGTCGGCGGCGCCGGCGGCAACGGCAGCGGTGGCGGCGGCAGCCTGCAAAAGGGCGGCAGCGGCAAGGCGTCGCGCGCGATCGAGGACGTGCGCCTCGTCTTCGAGCGCAACAAGGGATCGATCTACGCCATCTACAACCGCGCCCTTCGCGACGAGCCCAGTCTGCAGGGCAAGGTCGTCCTCAAGCTGACGATCGCGCCTTCGGGCGGCATCACCGACCTGCGCCTCGTCTCGAGCGAGCTCAAGATGCCGGATATCGAGGCCAAGCTGCTGGCGCGCATCCGGACCTTCGACTTCGGCGCGAAGGACGTCAACGAGATGGTCGTCAACTACCCGCTCGACTTCCTGCCCTCGTAGCCCTCAATCGCCGAGCGTGATCCAGGTCGGCGCGTGGTCGCTCGGCTTCTCGCGCGCGCGCAGGTACTTGTCCACCCCGGCCGACTGCAGGCGAGAGAACGCCGGCTCGTTCAGCAGCAGGTGGTCGATCCGCAGTCCCGCGTCGCGCGAGAAGCGATTGCGGAAGTAGTCCCAGTAGGTGTAGATCGGCTGGCCCGGATGCAGATGCTGGATCGAATCGGTCCAGCCTTGCGCCAGGAGGCTGCGGTAGGCCGCGCGCGTTTCCGGCTGGAGCAGCGCGTCGTCGAGGTAGGAGCGCGGCGAGTAGATGTCGCCGACCTCGTCGGTCGCGACGACGTTGTAGTCGCCGGCGAGGACGACCGGCTGGTCGCTCGTGATCAGGCCGGCCGCGTGCGCGGCGAGGCGCTCGAACCAGGCCAGCTTGTAGGCGAACTTCGGCCCGGGCTGCGGATTGCCGTTCGGCAGATAGATCGATCCGACCACCAGCCCGTGCGTCGTTGCTTCGATATATCGGCTGTGGGTGTCGTCGGGGTCGCCGGGCAGGCCGCGCCGGCGCTCGACCAGGTCGTCGCCGCGCGCCAGGATGGCGACGCCGTTGAACCCTTTCTGGCCGTGCCACACGGCGCTGTAGCCGGCATCGCGCAGCGCGTCGACAGGGAAGGTCTCGTCCGACGTCTTGAGCTCCTGCAGGCAGGCGACGTCGGGCTGCGACTCGGCGAGCCACTCGAGCAGGCGCGGCAGGCGCGCGGTGATGCCATTGACGTTGAAGGTCGCGATTTTCATGGGGATCAGGGGGCCTCGTAGGGCAACTCCGACGCCGGGAAGAGCCACTGTCGGCCAGAAGCACAGGGACCCGGCCCGATGCTTCTGGCGCGTGCAGCCGGAATACTGGTCGACTGGCAGCGTCGTTGCGTTGCTGCCTCACGCCAAAGGGAACTGTAATGAAAATCATGCCCAGGATCGTCCTCGCCTTGACCGCTTTCGCGGCCATCGGCGCGAGCGCCCAGACCGTCTATTCCGGCCAGTCGGACCAGGAGCGCCGCGAGCGCAACCGCGAAGAGGCGCTCGCCAACTACCGCGCCGATACCGGCACGACGACAACGCGCCGCGAAACGGTTCGCGAGGAAGCTCGCGAGGCCAAGGATCGGGTCCGCGAGGACACGCGCGAAGCCCGGGACAAGGTTCGTCGCGGTGCCCACAAGGTCGCGAACTCGACCCGTCGCGTGGCGCACAAGACCGCGAACGAAGGCCGCCGTGTCGGCCACAAGATCGCCGTCAAGGCACGCGAGACGACGGCCCGCGCCGACGCCAAGTTCGGCACGGTCGACAAGAAAGACGCCAAGGGCGAAGCTTCCAACCCGACCGGCCTGAGCAACACCGCGGCGAACGGCCCCAAGCCCTGAGCGTAGCCGCGCGGGCGCTCGGCGCGCGCGGCTCAATCGGGCCGGGCGATCAGCTCGAGCGCCTTGCCGAGCGCGCTCGCGTCGCGCGGCCTGACCAGCCGCGCTGCTTCGCGCCCGTCGGACAGGAAGATCAATGTCGGCCACAGCTTGACGCCGTACGAGCGGCCGAGCGCCAGGCCGCTGCCGTCCTCGATCTTGAGGTGCCGCACCGCGGGGTGTGCCCGCAGCGCTGCCGCGATGAGCGGCTGCGCTGCTCGGCAATGGCCGCACCAGGACGTGCCGAATTCGAGCAGCGTCGGCCCGGGGATCGCGTCGACGTCGTCGCGCGTCGGTTCGCCGGGAGTGCTTCCCACCGCCGTCGGACTGTTCATGGCGCAGGCGCAGCAAACGACGCGCCGCTACCGCTGCAACCGACGCTCGCTTCAGCGATTGAGCTCGTAGCAATCGCCGGGTGACATGCAGTTGCGAACGAGAGCCCAGCTGCCATTGGGCTGCTGCTCGAACACGAGGTTGACATTGTGGACATGGGCTCCCGCCGTCTTGCTGTCGCCAGGAACAGGGATCTGGGTGGAGAACACGTTTCGACCGGGCGCATCGGCGTGGCCGTAGGCCGTCACCTGACGATGCCCGATGCTGCGCTTCGTCTGGCCATCGACGACGTCGACCGACAGCGAGGCGGCGTTCGAGCGGCCGTCCCAGGACAGCGTTCCCCGGTACATCAGCGCGTTGTCGAACCAGGCGACGTTCATGTTCGACGCCGCGCCGACGGGATACGCCGCCGGGCCGGGCGGGCTCGTTCCGGTCGCAGCCACCGGGCCGGGCAGCGGCGCCGGAACCGGTGCCGACTCGCCCAGCAGTGACGCGACGCCCGCGAGGACGACGATGCCCGCCACGAGCGAACCCCAGAACCATGGCGATTTCTTCGTCGCGGCTGGCGCAGGTGGTGGCGGCACCGGAGGCGCAGGCGGCGGCGGACGAATCGGCTCGGGCGGACGCGGCGGCGGTGCCGGCGGCGGCTTGTCCCCACCCCCGGGCGGGCCGACATTTCGTTCGACCGCTTCGCAGAACTGCTCGAACTCGACCGTCGACTCGCCCCGCCAGCGCGACAGGTCGGCCGCCTGCAGGCGGCGAAAGCCGAGCGGGATCTTGACGTCGGCATCGATCAGGGCCGGGATCAGCACCTGCCGCTGCATCGCTTCGCCGGCTTCGTTGCGGACCCAGTCCGACGCCGTCGATGCCTGCGACCAGAGGACGACCACGCAACGCGCGGCCGCGAGCGCTTCCTCGATCACGTCGTCGAACTTGCGGCCCGGCGGGATGTCGTGGTCCCACCACACCGACCAGCCGCGCTGCTCGAGCGCCTGCGCGAGCAGGCGGGCGCGCTCGCGGTCGGGCCGGGCGTAGCTGATGAAGATGTCGCTCATCGTCGGCGCGTTCTCGCTGAAGGACATGTGCCCGCGCCCGCGGGAACGAGGGCGGAGCGAGCTTACGCGAACGGCGAGCGGGCGAACAAGCGGTCAGCGTTTCGGCGGCACGCGCTTGGCCGGGTCGGATCCGGTGACCGTGTCGCCCACGGCCTTGCCGAGGGAGCGCAAGGGGTTGGTCTCGTCGACCGGAGCGATCGGTTCGTGGCGCCATTCGTCTTCATCGTCGTCCTGCGGGGCGCGCTTCGCGCGTGCATCGGGCACGCCGGTCGGGCGCTCCGGCGCCGGTTTGGCCGTGTTCCCCTTCGCGGATGGCTTGCCGGGGTCGGCAATCGATGGATCAGTGGGGGTGCGCGGAGCGCTCATCGTCGGTTCTCCTGGGTTCGGGACTTGCCCTGATCGAGGCGAGTTTCCCTCCCTGGTCGCGACTGTCATGTCGGACGATCACCCATCATCGCCGCCGCATTTGCTCTCGCCCATCCGATGACCGATGCCACCGTCAACACCGCGCCGAGGACGCGGGCCCGCGCCGTCGGCCTGGCCATCGGCTCGCTCGCGGCGCTCGTCGTCCTGACGTTGTTGCTGCAGCCCTGGTGGCTCGCCCCGTTGATGAGCCACAAGCTCTCGGCGAGCGCCAAGCGCAACGTTCACTTCGGCTCGATGTGGGTGACGCTCACTGCGGCGTTGCAGCCGGTCGTGCACATTCGCGATGTCCGCATCGACAACACGCCGTGGGCCGATTCGCAGCGGCCGTTCGCAGCTCTCGCCGCGGTGACGGCAGTATTTTCCTGGTCGAGCGTTCGCGAGCGGCGTCCGGTGATCGCGCTGATGACGCTGCGAGAGGGGGAAGTCGATCTCGAGCGCCGCAGCGACGGCCTGCGCAACTGGCGCCTGAGCCAACCCGAAGACCGTGGGCCGGGGCGATTCAAGGTGCTCGCGATCCGCGGCGAGAACGCCGCCGTGCGCTTCGTGCATGAGCGGATCGAGCTCGACCTCGAAGCCCGTGCCACGCCGCGCGGCATCGCCGCGGCGACGGACGACGAGGCGATGCCCACCGAGCTCGTGGTTCGCGGGCGCTGGCGCGACGTGCCGTTCGCCATCGATGCCACCACGGGCGAGGTGCTTACTTTCGCCGAGACGGGGCGCCTCTTTCGCGCCCGGGGCGAGGCGACCTCGGGCGGCGCGCGGCTCGAGTTCGACGGCCGCCTCGGCGACCTGGTTCGCGATCCCCTCGTCGACGCCCGCTTGGCGTTGACCGCACCCTCGCTGGCGCCCCTGGCGGCCG
>JBDTPG010000010.1:0-37274 GCA_039932815.1 Caldimonas sp. | reverse complement strand
AAGCCACCGTGGCGGCGAAGCCGACGGCGTTGAAGCTGATCGGCAGCAGGCGCCGCGTCTCCGGATTGAGGGTCGTGTCCCAGAGCTGCTCGGCGTTCATCTCGCCCAGGCCCTTGAAGCGGCTCACGCTCCAGCTGCCTTCGCGGGCGCCTTCCTTCCTGAGGCGATCGAGCGTCGCGCGCAGCTCGTCGTCGTCGAGCGCGTAGATCTTGGCCGCCGGCTTCTTGCCGCGCGCCGGCGCGTCGACGCGAAACAGCGGCGGCTTGGCGACGTAGACGTGGCCGCGCGCGATCAGCTTCGGGAAGTGGCGGAAGAAGAGCGTCAGCAGCAGCACCTGGATGTGCGAGCCGTCGACGTCGGCGTCGGAGAGGATGCAGACCTTGCCGTAGCGCAGGCCGGAGAAATCGGGCTCGCGATCCTCGGGTCCGGCGCCGTGCGGATCGACGCCGACGGCGACCGCGATGTCGTGGATCTCGTTGTTGGCGAAGAGGCGATCGCGCTCGACCTCCCACGAGTTCAGCACCTTGCCGCGCAGCGGCAGGATCGCCTGCGTCTCCTTGTCGCGGCCCATCTTGGCGCTGCCGCCGGCGGAATCGCCCTCGACGAGGAAGAGCTCGTTCAACGCCAGGTCGCGGCTCTCGCAATCGGTGAGCTTGCCGGGCAGGACGGCGACGCCCGAACCCTTCTTCTTCTCGACCTTCTGGCTCGCGCGTTGGCGCGTCTGCGCCTGGCGGATGACGAGATCGGCGAGCTTCCTGCCGTGCTCGACGTGCTGGTTCAACCACAGCTCGAGCGCGGGGCGGATGCAGTTCGAGACCAGGCGCAGCGCTTCGCGGCTGTTCAGGCGCTCCTTGATCTGGCCCTGGAACTGCGGGTCGAGCACCTTCGCCGAAAGGACGAAGCTGGCGCGCGAGAAGACGTCCTCGGGCATCACCTTGACGCCCTTGGGCAAGAGGCTGTGCATGTCGATGAAACCCTTGACCGCCTGGAACAGGCCGTCCTTGAGGCCCGACTCGTGGGTGCCGCCGGCGACGGTCGGGATCAGGTTGACGTAGCTCTCGCGCTGGGCGTTGCCGTCCTCGGTGAAGGCGACGCACCAGGTCGCGCCCTCGCCGACGGCGACGTCCTCGCTCTCGCGGCCGTCGGCGTGGTGGCTGCCTTCGAAGAGCGGGATCACCGGGTCGGTGGCGAGCGTCTGCATCAGGTAATCGGCCAGGCCGGCGGCATAGAGCCAGTCCTGGCGCTCCGTCTCGGCGCGGCCGGCCTTCTCGACCGTCAGCGAGACCTTGACGCCCGGCATGAGGACCGCCTTGCTGCGCAGGAGATGGGTCAACTCTGCGCGCGGCGGCTCGGCGCTTTCGAAGTAGCGCGGATCGGGCCAGACGCGGATGCGCGTGCCGCTCTTCCTGTCGCCAGCAACGGCCTTGCGCAGCACCAGCGGCTCGATCACGTCGCCGCCCGAGAACGCGATCGAAGCGACGCGGCCGTCGCGCCACACCGTCACCTCGAGCCGCTTGGCGAGCGCGTTGGTGACGCTGACGCCGACGCCGTGCAGGCCGCCGGAAAAGCTGTACGCGGCGTTGCCGCCCTTGTCGAACTTGCCGCCGGCGTGCAGCCGCGTGAAGACGATCTCGAGGACGCTGACCTTTTCTTCCGGATGCAGGCCGAACGGAATGCCGCGGCCGTCGTCGTCGACGCTGACCGAGCCGTCACCGTGCAGCGTCACGTCGATCGACGTCCCTGCGTCGGCGAGCGCCTCGTCGGCGGCGTTGTCGATGACTTCCTGGATGACGTGAAGCGGGCTTTCGGTGCGGGTGTACATGCCCGGCCGTTGCTTCACGGGCTCCAGGCCCTTCAGGACGCGGATCGACGCCTCGCCGTATTGCGGTTGCCCTGCCTTGCTCGCCATGGCGGGGCATTCTAGGCAGCACTGCCACGCCCACTTCGCGTCTCGCCCGTCGCCGACGCGATCTCTCGTGTCCTGCAAGAATCGACGCATGCCCGCGTCCCACCTCCGCCCGCTCGGCCGCTCCGCCCTCCAGGTGTCGCCGATCTGCCTCGGCGGCAACGTGTTCGGCTGGACCGTCGACGAGGCGATGTCGTTTCGCCTCCTCGACGCCTGGGTCGACGCGGGAATGAACTTCGTCGACACCGCCGACGTGTACTCGCGCTGGGTGCCCGGCCATGTCGGAGGCGAATCGGAAACGACTATCGGCAAGTGGCTTCGACAGAGCGGCAAACGCAACCGAATCGTCCTCGCGACCAAGGTCGGCAAGCCGATGGGCGACGCCGACAAGGGCTTGTCCAAGGCGTACATCCGGCGTGCCGTCGAAGCGTCGCTGCGACGCCTGAAGACCGAGGTCATCGACCTCTACCAGTCGCACGAGGACGACGCCGCGACCCCGCTCGAGGAAACGCTCGAAGCCTTCGCCGAGCTCGTCAAGGAAGGCAAGGTGCGCGCGATCGGCGCGTCGAACTACACCGGGCCGCGCCTGGCGCTCGCGCTCGAGACGAGCCGGCGCCTCGGCGTGCCGCGCTACGAATCGCTGCAGCCGCTCTACAACCTGGTCGAGCGCGAGCCCTACGAAAGCGAGCTGGAGCCGGTCTGCATCGAGAACGGCGTCGGCGTCATCAACTTCTACGCCCTGGCGAGCGGCTTTCTCACCGGCAAGTACCGCAGCGCCGCCGACCTCGGCAAGAGCGTGCGCGGCAGCGGGGTCGTGAAGTACCTGAACGAGCGCGGCCTGGCCATCCTCGGCGCGCTCGACGCCGTCGCGGCGACGGTCGGGGCGACGCCGGCGCAGGTGGCGCTGGCCTGGCAGATCGCGCGGCCGGGCATCACCGCGCCGATCGCCAGCGCGACGACGCCGCAGCAGCTCGACGGGCTCGTCGCCGCGGCGCGCCTGCAGCTGGATGCGCCGTCGATCGAGCTGATCGATCGCGTCAGTCGCGCAACGACGGCGACATGACCAGCGCCGCGAGTCCTTCGGCGGCTTCAGCTGCCAAGCGGCTGTCGATGACGCAGGTGCTGGTCTGCGGCGCCGCGATCGTCACGATCTCGATGGGCATCCGCCATGGCTTCGGCCTCTGGCTGCAGCCGGTCACGATCGAGCGCGGCTGGAACCGCGAGACCTTCGCCTTCGCTCTCGCGATGCAGAACCTGGCGTGGGGCCTGGCCGGGCCGCTGGCCGGCGCGCTCTCCGACCGTTGGGGCGCGTTTCGCGTCCTCGTCGTCGGCAGCCTGCTTTACGCCGGCGGCCTCGTCGCCATGGGCCTGGCGACCACCGGCGCGGGCTTCCTCGGCGGCGCCGGCGTGCTGATCGGCATGGCCCAGGCCGGCACCACGTACGCGATCATCTACGGCGTCATCGGCCGCAACGTCGCGCCGGAAAAGCGCAGCTGGGCGATGGGCATCGCCGCCGCCGCCGGCTCGTTCGGCCAGTTCCTGATGGTGCCTATCGAAGGCAGCCTGATCGGCGGCGTCGGCTGGCAGAACGCGCTCTTCTTCCTCGCCCTCGCCGCGCTCTTCATCGTCCCGCTCGCGTTCGGCCTGCGCGAGCCGAGGTCCGGCGAACCGGCGGCGCTGCAGCAAAGCATCGGCTCGGCCCTGCGCGAAGCGTTCGGCGACCGCAACTTCCAGCTCCTCACCGCCGGCTACTTCGTGTGCGGCTTCCAGCTCGCCTTCATCGGCGTCCACATGCCGAGCTACCTCAAGGACCGCGGCCTCACCCCGGGCGTGGCGACGACGGCGCTGGCGCTGATCGGCCTGTTCAACGTGTTCGGCTCGTACGCTGCCGGCCTGCTCGGCGGCCGCCTGCCCAAGCGCTACGTGCTGTCGTCGATCTACACGCTGCGCTCGCTGGCCATCGTCGCCTTCGTGCTCGCGCCGCTGACGCCGTGGAGCGTCTACCTGTTCGCCTCGGCGATGGGCTTCCTGTGGCTCTCGACCGTGCCGCTGACGAACGGCATCGTCGCCGAGATCTTCGGCGTTCGTTACCTGTCGATGCTCGGCGGCTTCGTCTTCCTCAGCCACCAGGTCGGCAGCTTCCTCGGCGTCTGGCTCGGCGGCCGCTTGTACGACGCCACCGGCAGCTACGACGTCGTCTGGTGGATCTCGATCGCCCTCGGTCTCGTCGCCGCGGCGGTCAACCTGCCGATCCGCGAGCGGGCCATCCTGCGCCCGACACCGGCGTGAAGCGCTCGCGCATCGCCGCCTGGACGGGCGCGGCCTTCGTGCTGGCCGCGGTCTTCGTCGCCTACCAGAGGCCGGACCTCGCCGTCGACCTCGCCAACCGGATCTGGGCCTGCTTCTGACGGCGATGTCGTCGCACCCGAGCGCACCTTCGCCCTGGATCGAGCGCTGGGCGCACCTCATCGCGCCGGGCGGCAGCGTGCTCGACGTCGCGGCGGGGAGCGGGCGGCATGCGCGGTGGCTTGCGGCGCGCGGTCACCGGGTCACCGCGATCGATCGAGACGACGCTGCGCTCGCCCCGCTGGCCACCCTGGCGGAGGTCGTCGTCGCCGACATCGAAGGCGGGCCCTGGCCCCTCACCGGCCGCGGCTTCGATGCGGTCGTCGTCACCAACTACCTCTGGCGCCCCTTGTTGCCGACCCTGATGGCGTCGCTGACACCCGGCGGCGTCCTGCTTTACGAAACCTTCGCGGCCGGCAACGAGACCGTCGGCCGGCCCGCGCGACCCGACTTTCTCCTCCGTTCCGGTGAACTTCTCGACGCCGCCGCGGGTCTGCGCATCGTGGCCTACGAAGACGGATTCCTGAACGACCCCGGACGTTTCGTGCAACGCGTGGCGGCGATTCGCGAGCCGGGCGGCGACGCGGTGGCGCGCCATCCGCTGACGCCCGGGCCGGCGGCGCCGGGTCGCTAGAATCGTCCGATTCTGGAATCGCCATGAAACCCATCACCGGCAGCATCGTTGCGCTCGTCACGCCGATGCGCGACGACGGCAGCGTCGACTTCGACGCCTTGCGCCGCCTGATCGACTGGCAGATCGGCGAAGGCACGCAATGCATCGCCGTCGTCGGCACGACCGGCGAATCGCCGACGGTCACGGTCGAGGAACACTGCGAGATCATCCGCGTCGCGGTCGAGCATGCGCGCGACCGCGTTCCGGTCATGGCCGGCACCGGCGCCAACTCGACCGCCGAAGCGATCGAGCTGTCCCGGTTCGCGCTCAAGGTCGGCGCCGATTGCACGCTGTCGGTCGTGCCCTACTACAACAAGCCTTCGCAGGAAGGCATCTACCGGCACTTCAAGGCGATCGCCGAAGCCGTCGACATTCCGATGGTCCTCTACAACGTGCCCTCGCGAACCGTCGCCGACATGGAGGCCGAGACCGTGGTGCGGCTGGCACAGGTGCCGGGCATCGTCGGCGTGAAGGAGGCGAGCGGCGACATCGTTCGCGCCGCCGCGCTCGTCCGCGATCTGCCGAAGGGCTTCTCGCTCTATTCGGGCAACGACGACAGCGCCGTCGCGCTGATGCTGCTCGGCGGCCACGGCACGGTCAGCGTCACCGCCAACGTCGCGCCGCGCGCCATGCAGGCGCTTTGCGCCGCGGCTCTCGCCGGCGACGCGCGCGAGGCGGCCCGCCTGCACCTCAAGCTGCTGAGCCTGCACCAGGCGCTGTTCGTCGAGCCGAGCCCCGGCCCGACCAAGTGGGCCCTGCAGCGGCTCGGCCGCTGCGGCGCCACCGTGCGGCTGCCGATCCTGCCGATCGGCGAAGCGAGCCATGCCGTCGTCGAGGCGGCCCTGCGCGACGCGGGGCTGGCGTGAGCCTTCGATTCGTTCGTCCCGAGCACCGAGCCGACGGGGCTTGAGCCCGTTCCGCGCTGCGGCCGCCCCGATCGCGGCCCTGCAGCACACCGATGGAGACTTCCAGAGTGACCCTTTCCCCCTTCTCTCGCGTCGCGGCCGTGTTGTCGTGCCTCGCCTTCTTCGCTGGCTGCTCGACGGTCGAGAACCTGTTGTCCGGCGACAAGGTCGACTACCGCTCGACGTCGACGACCCGCACCGCCGCGCTCGAGGTGCCGCCCGACCTGACCCAGCTGTCGCGCGAGTCGCGCTATCAGCAGTCGAGCGGCGTCATCAGCGCATCGACCTTCCAGTCCGCCGCCTCTGCGCCGGGCCCTGCGATCGTTCCGGTGGTGGCGCCGCAATCGGCGGGCGCCTTCCGGATCGAGCGCCAGGGCAACGATCGCTGGCTCAGCACGACGGTCGCACCGGAGGCGATCTATCCGCAGCTGCGCGCGTTCTGGAAGGACAACGGGTTCAACCTCGTCCAGGATCGTCCCGACGCCGGCGTGCTCGAGACCGACTGGGCCGAGAACCGCGCCAAGCTGCCGACCGACTTCATCCGCTCGACCGTCGGCCGCTTGCTCGATTCCCTCTATTCGACCAGCGAGCTCGACAAGTTCACCACTCGGGTCGAACGCACTGCCACGGGCAGCGACATCTTCATCACGCACCGCGGCATGGCCGAGGTGTATGTCGGCCAGCGCCAGGACCAGACCACCTGGCAGCCGAGAGCGACCGACCACCAGCTCGAAGCCGCCTTTCTCGCCCGCCTGATGGTCAAGCTCGGTGCGCAGGAAGACCAGGCTCGCGTCATCGTCGCGGCGGGCACGGCAGCACCGACTGGCCCGGCGAAGGCGCGCCTCGTCGAGGGCCAGCCGACGCCGACGCTGCAGATCGACGACGGCTTCGATCGGGCCTGGCGGCGCGTCGGCATCGCCCTCGACCGGAGCGGCTTCACGGTCGAGGACCGCGATCGCGGCCAAGGGCTGTATTTCGTCCGCTACGTGGATCCGGCGTTCGCCGGCCGCGAGGAGCCCAACTTCTTCAGCAAGATGCTCAACTTCGCGCGCAAGAAGAACGACATCGCGAGCCTGGCGAAGTATCGGGTCAAGGTCAGCTCGCAAGGAACGACGAGCACGGTCGCCGTGCTCGACTCGCAGGGCAAGCCTGAAACCGGCGAAGCCGGCACGCGAATCGTCAAGCTGCTCCTCGAAGACCTGCGCTAGCCCGAGGACCGATGACCGCCCGACCGGGCCGACGGAGGCCCGCGTGATCCGCTTCTGCAGTCTGGGCAGCGGCAGCAGCGGCAATGCCACCGTCGTCGAGGCGACGAGCGGCATCACCACCACGCGCCTGCTGGTCGACGCCGGCTTTTCGCTGCGCGAGCTCGAAACGAGGCTGGCGCGCGCAGGCCTCGCGCCGACCGATCTCGACGCCGTATTCGTCACCCACGAGCACGGCGATCACATCGGCTGTGCGCTGACGCTGGCCGAGCGCCACGACCTGCCGGTGTGGATGAGCCGCGGCACCTGGCGCGCAATCGGCGAGAGCGCGGCGCCGGCGCGGCTCTGCTTCGCGCGCGACGGCGACGCGATCGCGATCGGCGACATCGAGCTGCGGCCGTTCACGGTCGCCCACGACGCCGCCGAGCCACTGCAGCTGCGTTGCAGCGACGGCCAGCATGGCCTCGGCGTCCTCACCGACCTCGGCTCGATCACCGAGCACATGCTCGACGGCATCGCCGGCTGCGTCGCGCTGATCCTGGAGTGCAACCACGACGAGGCGATGCTCGCCGCGTCGCGCTATCCGCCCTCACTCAAGGCCCGCATCGGCGGGCGCTACGGGCATCTCAGCAATGCGCTGGCGGTCGAGCTGCTCGGCAGCGGCGTCGGCGCCCGCCTCGGCCGCCTCGTCGCCGCGCACCTGAGCCGCGAGAACAACCGGCCCGAGCTGGTGCGACAGGCGCTGGCAGGGGCGTGGGGAAGCCAGCCGCAGGACATCGTGATCGCCGACCCGGTCGACGGCTTCGCCTGGCTGCAACTGGGCTGAGCGAAACCACCGCAAGCGGGCACGAAACGCGGCGCACAAACAAAAAGCCGCCCGGAGGCGGCTTCCTGCGGTCGCCGAAACGACTTACTTCGAGGCGGCGCTCATCGCGGCCGAAGCGGCCATGTTCGCCGAGGTGGCAGCGTCCATCGCCGACGACGCGGCCGACATCGCCGAGCCCATTGCCGACGAGGCGCCGGCATCGGGGACCGTGACGACGGTCGTGGTCGAGGGCGCGGGCGCCATCGTCGCCGGCGGCGTCACCGTGGTGGTCGTCTCTTCCTTCTTGCTGCAGGCAGCGAACGAAATGGCGGCGGCCAGGGTCACCATCAACAATGCTGTTTTCATGTTTCTCCTCGATTTTAAGTTCGGACAATTACCGGCAATTGTGGGAACCCTCTGGATCGAAGAGCCCCATCGTCTGCAAGACATGGAAAGAACAAGCATTTCCAGTGCCTAACCGACGATTATAGACGCCTTAGGGGCTTTCCCTAAAGACCGAGGGTGGTCGCGGGGAAGGCCTCGACCGATCGTTGCAAAAGCGCGTCAACGTTGTCGCGGCATTCGGTGAGGTCGACCGGTCGATCCGACACTGTTCCGCGCCAGCGGATGCGATCGAGGATGCGCAGGCAGGTGTGCCCGGGCACGACGAGCAGAGTCGGGATCTGGGCGGCCTCGAGCTCGGGATCGTTGCGGCACTGGACGACGTGCGTCCACTGCCGGCGCCATTCGACGAAGCGCAGCTGGCGCCGCGCCAGCTCGTCGAAGCTGTGTGCCAGGACGATCAGCGCGCGGCTCGAATCGACCCAGCGCGAAAGCGTATCGATCACGGTCCGCTCGTTGAGCGGCCAGTCGGCGAAATCGGGATCGACGAGCAGGATCTCGCGCGCGCCAGCCCGCTCGGCGAGCATGAACGCGTTGCGGACGGCGTCGAGGAATTCGGCGCGTGAGCCGATCGGGGTGATCGTGTCGTCGGTCATGGCGTCTCATTGTCGTCGTCGAAGCCATCGGTCTCGGCCGCGCACCATCCGGCGCGCAGCCACTCGGCCAGCAACTCCCTCGCCACGCCGCTGGCAGCGGCGATGCTCGCGGCGTCGAGCCGGCGGGCGTCGGCGAGGCGGCGCATCAGTGTCGCATCGCGCCCGCCGGCGCGGTAGGCCTCGCCGTTGACGAAGACGAATCGATCGTCGTAGAGCATGCGCGTGCGGCGGTCGAGAGCGATCGCGCCGGCAAGCTCCGGGCTCGTCGCGACGCGATCGAACCAGGTTCCCGGCTTGGGCTCGCTCAGGACCTCGCCGAGCGCGCGCGACCGCGCGCTGCGATCGCCGACGAGCCGATCGAGCGCGGCATCGGCGAAGTGCTGCAGCGATTCGGGAACTCGCGCCGGTCGATCGGTCGCGCCCGCGCCGGGATCGCGATAGCGCCGAGCATCGGCAGCGCCGTGGTCGTCGCGCGCCGCCTCGGCGAGCCGCTGGGCGACGTCCGCCGCCAGCTCGCTGGCGCGCGGCGCGCGAAAGCCGATCGACGCAGTGATGCACGCGCCGAGGGCGACGCCGTCGTGGCCCCAACCCGGCGGCAGATACAGCATGTCGCCCGGATCGAGCTCCCACGCCTGGCTCGGCTCGAAGTCGGCGAGCATCTTGAGCGGCACGTCGTCGCGCAGGCGCGCCTTCGCCGCGCGACCGATGCGCCAGCACCTGCGGCCCGACGTCTGCAGCAGGAACACATCGTAGGAATCGACGTGCGGGCCGACGCCTCCGCCGTCGCTCGCGTAGGAGCACATGACATCGTCGAGACGTGCGTCGCCGATGAAGCGGAAGCGCCGGAGCAGTCGATGCGCTTCGTCGTCGTGGAGGTCGACCCCCTGGACGAGCAGCGTCCACCCCGGCGCGGCCAGCGCCGGCAATGCGCGCCTCGCGAACGGACCGGGACGCACCGACCAGCGTGAGCCGGAACGGGCAACGAGGCGCGACTCGACGTCGTCGCTGGCGGCGAGCGCGAACAGGCGGGCGCGATCGACGCCGGCCAGCCCGCCGGGGCACGCAGCCCGCACCAGCAGCGGCTTTCTCTGCCAATGTCGGCGCATGAACTCGGCGGTCGTGAGACCCCCGAGCAAGGCCATCGGCCGATGCGAATCCATGCCTCATTGTGCGATGATGATTCGATGGAAATCGCGGCACCCTGCGTCGTCAGCCTCACCTGGCGCCTCGCCGATGCGCAGGGCGCCGAGATCGACGAGCTGAACGAGCCCGTCGAGTTCTTCTTCGGCGGCGACGATCTCCTCGCCAAGGTCGAGGAAGCGCTCGAGGGACAGGAGGCCGGGTTCGAGACGACGTTGCACCTCGAGCCCGAGCATGCCTTCGGCGACTACGACCCGCAGCTGGTCTTCTTCGAATCGCGCGCGATCTTTCCCGAAGGCGTCGTCGAGCCTGGCATGCAGTTCGAAGGACCGCCCCCCGGGGCCCTCACCGCCGACCTTCCCGAAGACGCGATCTACACGGTCACCGAGGTCTATCCCGATCACGTCGTCCTCGACGGCAACCACCCGCTGGCCGGGATCGCGCTGCGCCTCGCGCTCGTCGTCCGCGACGTGCGCGAGGCGAGCGACGCCGAGATCGAGGCCGGCAGCGTCGGCGGCACCGGCCTGAGCGTTCTCGCCGCGGCATTGCCGGGCCCGCACCTGCACTGACCGGGTCGCGCCGGCACGCGCGATCAGCGCGCGCGCACCGGGCTCGACTTATTCCGCCGACGCCGGTACCGTGCCCGCGGCGACCTTGACTTCGGGGGTCTGCACCGGACCCTTGCCGCTGAAGCGGTCGAGCGCGAGGTAGATCACCGGCGTGATGTAGAGCGTGATCGCCTGCGAGAACACCAGGCCGCCGACGACCGCGAGTCCGAGCGGCTGGCGCAGCTCGGCACCGGCCCCGAGGCCGAGCGCGATCGGCAACGCACCCATCAGCGCGGCGAGGGTGGTCATCATGATCGGACGGAAGCGCAGCACGCAGGCCTCGCGGATCGCCGCGTGGGGCGACATGCCCTGGTGGCGCTGCGCGTCGAGCGCGAAGTCGATCATCATGATCGCGTTCTTCTTGACGATGCCGATCAGCAGCAGGATGCCGATGGTCGCGATCAGCGTCAGGTCCTGGTCGAAGAGGCGCAGCGTCAGCAGCGCCCCGACCGCCGCCGACGGCAGGCCGGCGAGGATCGTCAGCGGGTGGACGTAGCTCTCGTAGAGGACGCCGAGCAGGACGTAGATCACGAGCAGCGCCGAGATGATCAGGATCGCCTGGCTGCCCTGCGAGCTCTTGAACACCGCGGCATCGCCGCCGTAGCTCGTGATGATCGACGCCGGCAAGCGGATCTGCTCGCGGTACTTCTCGATCTTGGCGGTCGCGTCGCCGAGCGCCGTTCCGGGCGCGAGGTTGAACGACACGGTCACCGCCTGCAGCTGGCCGACATGGTTGATCGAGGTCGGTCCGACCGAGCGCTCGACCGTCGCGAAGCTCGACAGCGGCACCAGACCCCCGCTGCCCGAGCGCACGTAGATGTTGTTGAAGGCACTCTCGTCCTGCTTGGCGCCGGGCGCGACCTCCATGATCACCTGGTAGCTGTCGACCGGGGTATAGATCGTCGACACCTGACGCTCGCCGAACGCGCTGAAGAGCGCCGAGCGGATCGCGTCGATCGAGACGCCCAGCGTGTTGGCGCGATCGCGGTCGATCTTGAGCGACGCCTGCAGGCCTTTCAGCTGCGAATCGCTGGTGACGTCGCGAAACATCGGGTCGGCGCGCATCGGCTCCTGCAGGCGCAGCGCCCAATCGTTCAGCTCGCTGGCCTGGACACTCTGCAGGATGTACTGGTATTGCGCCTTGCTCTGGCGGCCGCCGAGCTGAAGGTTCTGGATCGGCTGCATGTAGGCGGCGATGCCGGGAACATCGCGCAGCTTCTTGCGCAAACCCTCGACGACGACCTTCATCGGCTGGCGCTCGGCACGCGGCTTCAGATTGACGAAGAGACGACCCGTGTTCTGCGAGCCGAAGCCGCCGTTGAAGGAATTGACCGTCTCCACGTTCGGGTCGGCGCGGACGATCGCGGCGACGCGGTCCTGCAGCTGCACCATCGCCGGAAACGAGGTGTCCTCGGACGCCTCGGTCGAGATGCGCAGCTGGCCGATGTCCTCCTGAGGGAAAAATCCCTTGGGGATCGTCACGAACAGCCACGCCGTGGCGACGAACGTCAGCAATGCGGCGAGGAGAACGACGCCCCGGTGGCGCAGGGCGAGGTCGAGCGAGCGCGAGTACGCGCCGAGCAGCGCGTCGAAGCCGCGCTCGAACGAGCGGACGATCGCTCCCGGCCGCTTCTTGTGCGCCTCATCGCTCAGGAAGCGGCTGGCGAGCATCGGCACCAGGGTCAGCGAGACGAATGCCGAGGCGACGATCGCCAGCGAGACGATCACCGCGAACTCGTGGAACAGCAGGCCGATCACGCCCGGCATGAAAAAGATCGGGATGAACACGGCGACCAGCGATGTCGAGATCGAGATGATCGTGAAACCGACCTCGCGCGCGCCGCGCAGCGCCGCCTGGAACGGCGGCTCGCCGTTCTCGACGTGACGCATGATGTTCTCGAGCATGACGATCGCGTCGTCGACGACCAGGCCGACGGCGAGCGTCAGGCCGAGCAGCGAGATGTTGTCGATGGTGTAGCCGAAGGCCCAGAGCAAAGACACCGCGCCGACCAGCGACACCGGCAGCGAGAGCGTCGGGATCGCGGTGGCGACGAAGCGGCGCAGGAACAGGAAGATCACGAGCACGACCAACGCGATCGTGCCGAGCATCGTCAGCGTCACGTCGTGCAACGCCTGGCGCACCGACACCGACCGATCGTTGACGAGATTGATCCGCACCGACTGCGGCAGCTGCGCCTGAAAGCCTGGCAGCGCCGCGCGCACCGCATCGACCACCTTGACCGTGTTCGCCGACGACTGTCGCAGGATAGCGAGCGAGATCGAGGTCTCGCCATTGAAAGTCGCCGACGTCTTCACGGTCTCGTAGCTGTCCTCGACCCGCGCGACCTCGCGCAGGCGCACCGGGCTGCCGTTCTTGCTGCTGACGATCAGCTCGGCGAACTCGGCGGCATTGCGCAGCTGGCGGTTGGCCGTCAGCGTCAGCGTCTGCGCCGGTCCCTCGAGGGTGCCCACGGGTGTGTTGGCATTGGCCGCGCGCAGCACGTTGGTCAGCTCGTCGAGGCTGATGTTGCGCGCCGCGAGCGCGTCGGGCTGAACGCGGACGCGCACCGCGAACCGCTTCTGGCCGAAGATGTTCACCTGCGCGACGCCGTCCAGCGTCGATAGCGTCGGCGAGATCAGGTGCTCGGCGAAGTCGTTCAGGTCCGACAGGCTCATCGACGGCGACGTCAGGGCGATGAACAGGATCGGCGCATCGGCGGGATTGACCTTGCGGTAGGAGGGCGGGACGGTCATGTCCTGCGGCAGCTGGCGCTGCGCGCGCAGCAGCGCCGCCTGCACGTCGACCGCCGCAGCGTCGATGTCGCGGCCCTGGTCGAACTCGAGGGTGACATTGGTCGCCCCGAGCGTGTTGGTCGAGCTGATGACCGCCAGGCCCGGGATGGTCTGGAACTGCTTCTCGAGCTGCAGCGCGACCGAGGTCGCCATCGACTCCGGGCTCGCCCCCGGCAACGCCGCGAACACGTTGATGACCGGCGTGTTGTAGCTCGGCAGTGCCGCCACCGGAATCTTGTTGAAGGCGATCGCGCCGGCGACGACGATCGCGGCGTTGAGCAGCACAGTCAGGACCGGGCGGCGGATGAAGAGCTCGGAAAGATTCATGGCCTTCTGCCGCGTCGACGACGTTGCGTTCCGCTAGACGGCGGGCGCCGGCCGGATCGCGGTCGTCTCCGGGCCGCGACCGGCCTCGCTCATCGCCGCCGCCGAGGCCGACCATGCACCGTTCGACGCGCCCGATGCGGCGCCGCCGCGTCGACTGCGGCCCGCGCCGTCGCCCGCCGGGCGATCGATCACGGTCGCGCCCGGCCGCAGATTCTGGCGCCCGTCGAGGACGATCCGCTCGCCGGGCTTGACGCCGGTGACGACGACTTCCTCGCCGCTCGCGTACGCGATCTCGACCGGCCGCGGCGTCGCTTTCGAGCCCGCACCCACGACGTAGACCATCTTGCCGCGAGGGCTCTGGATGATCGCCGCCTGCGGGATCACGCTCGCGTCCGTCAGTGTCTGCACGGCGAGACGCACGGTGACGAACGCGCCCGGCCAGAGCCGCTCGTCCTTGTTGGCGAACTCGGCCTTGACGCGGACCGTCCCCGACGCGGCGTCCACCACGTTGTCGACGAACTTGAGCTTGCCCGTCACCGTGCCCGCGCCCTCGGGCAGGACCGCCGTGACCTTGCCGCCCCCGGCACGCAACGTCGCCAGCGCATCGCCGAGGTTGCGCTGCGGCAGGCTGAAGGCGACCGAGATCGGGTCGAGCTGGGTGATCGTGACGAGCGCGTTGCCCGTCGGCTGCACCGTGCTGCCCGGGTAGACGTTGATCGCGCCGGCGCGGCCAGCCGTCGTCGCGACGATCCGGCTATACGAGAGGCCGACCTGCGCCGACTCGATCGCGGCGCGATCGGCCGCGACGACGGCGCGCGCGGATTCGACCAGCGTCTGGTTGGTGTCGACCGCGCCCTGCGAGATGAAGTTCTGCGCGAACAGGTCGCGGCTCCTGGCGAGCTGGCGCTCGGCATCGGCGAGCGCCGCCTGGTCCTTGGCGAGTTGCGCCCTCGCCTTGGTGACGTTGACCTCGTCGTTGCGCGCATCGAGCGTGAACAGCGGCTGGCCGGCGTGGACGAACTGACCTTCCTTGATCTGCACCTTGGTGATCGTGCTGGCGATCTGCGGCCGGACGTCGACGCTGTTGAGCGCGGCGACGGTGCCGGTCGCGTCGAGAATGACGTCGACATCCTTCTTCTGCACGACGACGGTGGTGACGCTGACCGGCGCGCCACCCGCGGCCGAGGCCGATGACGCCGGCGCCGCGGCGGCGCCGACGGCGGCGTCGCCGCCCGGGTTGCCGCGCAACCAAGCGTAGGCGCCTGCGCCGACCACGAGGGCGGCGACCAGCCCGACGATGACCCTGGTTTTCATGCGCCCGAGATTGTGATGCCTGGAGAACAACCGGTAACCCTCACCGGACGGCCGACGCCGTGACGGTCTGCTCGCCGTCGAAGCGCAGCGTCGGAACCCGGCTGGCGGCCCAGGCCGCGGCCAGGCAGAGCGCCGCCGCGGCGAGGAAGGCGGCCTCGAAGGCGCGCTCGATGCGCGCATCGACGGCGGCGCTGCGAACGGCGGCGATCACCGGCGGGCCGCCGATCGGGCCGTAGGGTCGCGTCCATGATCGGAGGCCCGATCAGCGGCGACCGGTCGAGCCGAACCCTGCTTCGCCCCGCTCGCTCGCGTCGAACGAGGCGACGACGCAAAACTCCGCCTGGACGACCGGAACGATCACCATCTGGGCGATGCGCTCGAACGGCTCGATCGTGAACGGCGCCTGGCCGCGGTTCCAGCAGCTCACCATCAGCGGCCCCTGGTAGTCGGAGTCGATCAGGCCGACGAGGTTGCCGAGGACGATGCCGTGCTTGTGACCGAGCCCCGAGCGCGGCAGCAGCATCGCCGCGAAGCCGGGATCGCCGAGATGGATCGCGAGGCCGGTCGGCACCAGCTCGGTGGCGCCGGGCGCCAGCACGATCGGCGCGTCGATGCAGGCGCGCAGGTCGAGGCCGGCGCTGCCGGCGGTCGCATACGCCGGCATTCGATCGGCGATGCGCGGATCGAGGACACGAACGTCGACGCGCGTTCGGGCACCGGCTTCGTTCATATCGACGCGCCGCCGATCCGTGCTGCGATCTCGGCGACCAGCAGGCGCGCCAGCGCGAGCTTTCCGGCGCGCGGCAGCTCGCGCGCGCCATGCGCGTCGATGAAGGTCAGCACGTTGTCGTCCTGGCCGAAGGTCGCCGGGCCGAGATTGGCGACGATCAATGGCACGTTCTTCTTCAGCCGCTTGGCGCTCGCGTTGGCGAGCAGGTTGCCGCTCTCGGCCGCGAAGCCTACGCAGAAGGGTCCGCCCGGCATCGCCGCGACGGCGGCGAGGATGTCGACGTTCTCGGCGAGCGCGAACATCGGCACGCCCTGCCCTTCCTTCTTCTTGATCTTCTCGCTCGCGACTTCGGCCACGCGCCAGTCGGCCACCGCCGCGGTGGCGACGAACACCTGGTTCTGCGCGGCGGCCGCCATCACTGCGGCATGCATCTCGGCAGCGGTGGTGACGTCGACGCGGCGCACTCCGCGCGGCGTCGCCAGCGCCACCGGCCCGGCGACGAGGGTGACGTCGGCGCCGGCCTCGGCGGCCGCGCGTGCGACGGCGAAGCCCATCTTGCCGCTCGAGCGGTTGGTCAGGCCGCGCACCGGATCGATCGGCTCGAAGGTCGGCCCCGCGGTGATCAGGATCTTCTTTCCAACGAGAAGCTTGGGCTGGAAGAAGGCGATCAGCTCGTCGAGCAGCTCGGCCGGCTCGAGCATCCGCCCGTCGCCGAACTCGCCGCACGCCTGGTCGCCGCTGCCCGGACCGAGCACGGTCGCGCCGTCGGTGCGGAGCTGGGCGAAGTTGCGCTGCGTCGCCGGATGCGCCCACATCTCGCGGTTCATCGCCGGCGCGACGAGCAGCGGGCAGCGCTCGATCGGCCGCGCCAGGCACATCAGCGCAAGAAGATCGTCGGCGCGGCCGTGCAGCAGCTTGGCGACGAAATCGGCGCTCGCCGGTGCGATCAGCACGGCATCGGCCTCGCGCGTCAGGTTGATGTGCGCCATGTTGTTGGCTTCGCGCGCGTCCCACTGGCTGGTGTAGACGGTGCGGTTCGACAGCGCCTGCAACGTCACGGCGGTGATGAACTGCTCGGCCGCCTCGGTCATCACGACCTGGACGGTGGCGCCGGCCTTGATCAGCGCGCGCGTCAGCTCGGCGGCCTTGTAGCAGGCGATGCCGCCCGTCAGGCCGAGCACGATGTGGCGGCCCGCGAGTTCGGCGGCAGACGATGGCACAGGGGGATTCACGAGCAGGCCGATTATCGGCGAGCCCTCGCCGCCCTCGTCCGCTGAGGGCTTGCCCGGTCTCGAATGCGCCGTGCCTGTCGCCGGCGCTAGGCGCGACCCGTCGCAGCGATCAGCGGATCGAGCAGCGCCTTGGCCTCCGCGCCTTCCCAGTCGAGCTCGCCGACGACGACGTGCACCGGCTGGCCGTTGCGGCCGATGATGATCGTGCTCGGGAAGACACGCGGCGTCCAGGTGACGGTCGCATCGCCGTCGCTGTCGAGCAGGATCTGCGCCTTGAACGGCGCACGCTCGAGAAAGCGCCGGATCACGTCCGGCGGCTCCTTGTAGTTGACGGCGGCGACGACGAGGCCTTCGCGGCGGCGCCGCGCCGCCATCGCGTCGAGCGACGGCATCTCGAGCCGGCAAGGCTCGCACCACGTCGCCCAGAAGTTGAGCACGACGACCTGACCGGTCAGCGCCTCGAGGCGCCAGGGTTTGCCAGCCAGATCGACGACCTCGAGCGGCGGCACCGGCCGGCCCGCGGGCCAGGCGCGAACGACGTGGCCGGCAAGGGCGAATCCGGGCGGCAGCGCCGCACCGACCGCCACGGCGATGGCGCGGCCGACCACCCGGCGGCGCGAAAGGCCCCCGGGCAAGGCGCGTCGATTGCTGGGCATCGCTGCATTCTGGGCGATCCCGCGGTAAGGTGCGCGGCACGGGCCCGACTCCCACCCAGCCGAAGCTGCCGCGCGCGATGAACGAACCCAGATCTCCCCGATTCGTCCAGACCTGGCTCGCCGACGCCGAGCGCGAGCGTGCCGACGCGCTGGTCGCGCTCGCCGCACCCGGCGCCAGCGTTGCGCCCAAGTTCTTCTACGACAAGCTCGGATCGCACCTGTTCGAGGCGATCACCGAGCTGCCGGAGTACTACCCGACGCGCACCGAAGCGTCGATCTTCGCCGCGCACGGCGCCGAGATGGCGGGTGCGATCGGCGCCGGCATGGCCCTGATCGACCTCGGCGCCGGCAACTGCGCCAAGGCAGCACGTCTCTTCCCGCTGCTCGAGCCGAGCCGCTACGTCGCGATCGACGTCTCGGTCGAGTTCCTGCGCGACGCGCTGCGCCAGCTGCAGCGGGACCATCCGCAACTGCAGATCGCCGGCCTCGGCCAGGACTTCTCGACGACGCTCGACCTCCCGGCCGGGCTGCTCGGCGACGACCGTCCGGTCTTCTTCTACCCCGGCTCGAGCATCGGCAACTTCACGCCCGACGAGGCGCTTGCCTTTTTGGCGCGCGTGCGCAAGCGCTCCGGCGGCGGCGGCCTGCTGATCGGCGTCGATCTCGTCAAGCCGCGCGCGGTGCTCGAGGCCGCCTACGACGATTCGCTCGGCGTCACCGCGGCGTTCAACCGCAACGCGTTGGTGAACCTGAACCGACTCGTCGGCAGCGACTTCGCGCCGCATCAATGGCGCCACGTCGCGTTCTTCGACGAAGCGCAATCGCGCATCGAGATGCACCTCGAGGCGCGCACCGCGCTCGAGGTGTCGTGGCCGGGCGGGGAGCGACGCTTCGCTGCCGGCGAGCGGATCCACACCGAGAACTCCTACAAGTACACGCCCGAGGGGTTCGCCGACCTGCTGGTCGCGGCCGGCTTCGGGGCGCCTCGGCGCTGGTCCGATCCCCAGGGCTGGTTCGCGGTCATGTGGGCCGCGGCGCGCTGAGGGTCGCGTTCCTCGCTCAGTGATCGGCGAGAAAGCGGACGACGCGATCGCGCGACGCCCGCCACGCAGCCGGATTACCGCCCACGTGGACGCCCTTGCCGGGGTTGACGCCGTTCGGGACATCCTTGCGCAGGCGCACCGGCGCATCCGAGTCGAAGCCGTGCCAGGCACCGGGATAGACGACGATCTCGGGGCGCATCTCCGTCACCGACCTGGCGAGTGCGAGGCAAGGCGCCGCCGCCGTCCAGTCGTCGAGCTGGCCGACCAGCATCAGCAACGGCGCCGACGGCGTGTAGCCGCGCCTGAGGTCGGTCTCGCAACCGGGATAGAAGGCGATCGCGAACGCCGGCTTGACGGTGGCGGCGGCGACGTCGTGGTGGCGCAGGTTGGTCGCTGACAGCACCGTGCTGCCGCCGTTCGACCAGCCGATGAGGCCGATCCGCGCGGCATCGACGTCGGCGCGATCGGCCAGATAGGCGACCGCGCCGAGGGCGTCCAGGCGGCGGTTGGACTGGGTGACGCGCCGGGCCCCGTTGCGCTGCGTGCACAGTTCCTTCTCGTAGCGTGCGGTCAGCGAATCGACGACGAGGACGTGCAAGCCGAGGCCGTTGAAGAGCGTCGCGTATTCGCGCATGCGCCGCGCCAGCGCGCCGCTCTTGTCGTAGGCGCCGCCGCAGCCGTGGAACATGGCGATCGCCGGCGCGGGCGACGTCGCCGCGGCGAAGAAATAGCCGCTCAGCACGACGGGCGCGTTGCCGGCGCCGTCGAAGCTGGGAAAGGACACCCGCTCCTGGGCAGTGGCGAACGCTGCGACCGCAGCGAGCAGCAGCGCGACGATGCAACGTGGCGCCCTCATGCGGGATCGGTACCGGCCGCCGCCGGGGCGAGGGCCGGCGGCGACGGATGCAGGCGCGCCATCGCGAAGGCGTCGACGTAAGTGCCGTCGCGCAGGGCGTAGCCGCGGTGGCGGCCCTCGGTCTCGAAGCCGAACTTGCGGTACAGGGCGATCGCGGCGGCGTTGTCGACGTACACGGTGAGCTCGATGCGCAGCGCGCCCATCCAGCGATCGGCGTAGTCGCAGAGCGCCTGCATCAGCGCGCTGCCGACGCCCTGGCCCTGCGCCCCGGAGACGACCGAGAGACCGATCATCACCGCGTGACGCCGCCGCAGCGCCGGCCCCGCCGCATGCATCCCGGCCGAGCCGACGACCTTGCCGTCCTTCTCGGCGACGAGCAGGAGATCGGTCTTGCCCGGCGCCATGCTGTCGGCGATGCGCGTCCGGTGCGCTTCCTCGCTGGCGTGCGGCATCTGCATCAGGTTGGCGTAGACGACGGGCTCGTCCATCATCCGGGCGATCGCCGCCGCGTCGTCGGTGCGGGCGCGCCGGACCGTGATCGCGGCGGTCATCGCGGGCCTCCGCGCAGGTTCCGGTAGTGCAGGAAGACCTCGTCGCCCTCGACCTCGCTCGCGACCAGCGCCAGCCGCCGCACGTCGTCGCGGTCGAAGCCGGCGCCGTCGGCGAGCGTCGGCGCGTCGCCGCCGACGACGAGGGGGCACAGCGTCACGTGCATCTCGTCGATCGCGTCGGCGGCGAGGAACTGGAACAGGAGGTCGCCGCCGGCTTCGACGAGAAGGTTCTCGACGCCGCGCGCGGCGAGCCGCTCGACGATCCAGCCGACCGGCGGGTCGCCCTCGCCCGGCCACGCCTCGACCTCGGCCGGGAAGCCGGGCTTCACGGCGCCGGCGCGCGTCACGAACAGCGGCCGGATCGCCGGCTCGGCGAGGAACTCCGGCGTCAGCGGCACATCGAGCGAGCGGCTGACGACGACGTTCCACGGCCGCGCCTTGAGCAGCGGCCGATCGTCGGCATCGGGCAGCGCCGGATGCGGCCAGTTGCGGAACGTCGCGCCGCCGACGAGCACCGCATCGGCCTCGGCGCGCAGCCGGCTCATCCGCGCGTGATCGCGCGCGCTGCCGAAGAAGGTGAAGCGCCGCTCGCGCGTGTTGATCCGGCCGTCGAGCGACACCGCGGTGTTGCTGACCACCTTCACCGCTGCCGCCTCAGTCCCTGGCGGGCGGCACGTCGCCCCGGCCGCGCGTGATCTGCACGCCGGCCCATTCGAGGCCCTGCACCGGTGGCCGCTTCTTGACGCTGACCGTCACGTGATCGACGAGGGGATTGCGCAGCACGACTTCGGCGAGCGTCTCGGCGACGCGCTCGATGAGCAGGTACTCGCGCCCCTGCACGGCATCGATCAGGTCGCCGGCGAGTCGATAGTCGACCGTCCGCTCGAGGTCGTCGGCGAGCGCCGCATCGCGCAGCGACGGGCAATAGAGCTTGACCTCGACGCGCAGCGACTGCGGCGTCGCCCGCTCCGGGTCGCTGCAGCCGACCCGGCACGGCACCTCGAGGCCTTCCAGAAATAGCATGTCCATCAGGCGTGCTCCTCGACCCAGCCGGTGACCGACGCCAGAGCCTCGCCCAGGCGCGACGGATCGCTGCCGCCGGCCATCGCCATGTCGGCCTTGCCGCCGCCCTTGCCGCCGACCTGCGCGGCGACGAAGCTGGCGAGGTCGCCGGCCTTGACGCGGCCGGTGCTGTCGGCGGTGACGCCGGCGGCGATCTGCACCTTCTGCCCGTCGACCGCCGCGAGCACGATCACCGCGGTCTTGAGCTTGTCCTTGAGCTTGTCGAGGGTGTCGCGCAACGTCTTCGCGTCGGCGCCGTCGAGGCGCGCGGCGAGCACCTTCAGGCCCTTGACGTCGACGGCAAGGGGGGCGAGGTCGCCGCCCTGCGCCGAGGCCAGCCGACCCTTCAGCGCCGCGAGTTCCTTCTCGAGCGCGCGGACGTGATCCATGACCTGGCCGACGCGCGCCGGAACCTCGTCAGGCGCCGACCGCAGCTCGGCGGCGAGGCGGCCCAGCGTCGCCTCGAGCGACTGCAGGTAGTGCAGCGCGTTGTCGCCGGTCACCGCCTCGACCCGGCGCACCCCGGCGGCGACGCCGCCCTCGGCGACGATCTTGAACAGGCCGATGTCGCCGGTCCGCTGCACGTGCGTGCCGCCGCACAGCTCGCGGCTCGAGCCGATGTCGAGAACCCGCACCTCGTCGCCGTACTTCTCGCCGAACAGCATCATCGCGCCGAGCTTGTTCGCTTCCTCGATCGGCATGACCCTCGCCTCGGTGGCGTGGTTCTCCAGGATCTCCGCGTTGACCAGCGCCTCGACGCGTCGGATCTCGTCGTCGCTGAGCGGCGCGTTGTGGGCGAAGTCGAAGCGCGTCTTGTCGGCGTCGACGAGCGAGCCCTTCTGCTGCACGTGCTCGCCGAGCACCTCGCGCAGCGCCTTGTGCATCAGGTGGGTCGCGCTGTGGTTGCGGACGGTGCGCGCGCGCCGCTCGGCGTCGACCCGGGTCTGGACGACGTCGCCGACCGAGAGCGACCCTTCGACGATGCGGCCCTGGTGGCCCGGAACCGCCGCCTGCACCTTGATCGTGTCCTCGACGATCATTCGCGCGGCCGCGTTGCGCAGCTCGCCGGTGTCGCCGACCTGGCCGCCGCTCTCGGCGTAGAACGGGGTGTGGTCGAGGACGACGACGGCGACGTCGCCCGCTCTCGCCGTCTCGATTGCGGCACCTTCGACGTAGATCGCCGTGACCCGCGCCGCGTCGTGAACCAGCGTCTCGTAGCCGTGGAAGGTCGAAGCGCCGCCGCCGTACTCGAGGCCTTGCGCCATCTTGAACCTGGCCGAGGCGCGCGCGCGCTGGCGCTGCTCGTTCAGCAGCGCTTCGAAGCGCTCGACGTCGACGGCGACGCCACGCTCGCGGCAGACGTCGGCGGTGAGGTCGACCGGAAAGCCGAAGGTGTCGTGCAGCTTGAAGGCGACGTCGCCTGAGAGCGTCTGACCTCGAGCGAGCGCCGCCAGCGCCGTCTCGAGGATCTCCATGCCGTTGGCGATGGTCTGGAAGAACCGTTCCTCTTCCTGCTTGAGCACCGCGGTGACCCGGACCGACTGGGCGCGCAGGTCGGGGTAGGCATCGCCCATCTCGGCGACGACGGTGGCGACCAGGCGATGGAAGAACGGTTTGCGGGCGCCGAGCTTGTAGCCGTGGCGGATGGCGCGGCGGGCGATTCGGCGCAGCACGTAGCCGCGGCCCTCGTTGCCCGGGACGATGCCGTCGCCGACCGTGAAGCTGCAGGCACGGATGTGGTCGGCGATCACCTTCAGCGAAGGCGAGTTCGCATCGCAGTCGCCTGCGCCGGCAGCGTCGACCTCGCGCTTGGCTGCGGCGAGGATGTTGACGAACAGATCGATCTCGTAGTTCGAGTGCACGTGCTGCAGCACCGCGCTCAACCGTTCCAGGCCCATGCCGGTGTCGACGCTCGGCTTGGGCAACGGATGCATCACGCCCGCGTCGTCGCGGTTGAACTGCATGAAGACGTTGTTCCAGATCTCGATGTAGCGGTCGCCGTCCTGGTCGGGCGAGCCGGGCGGGCCGCCGGCAATCCCCGCGCCGTGGTCGTAGAAGATCTCGCTGCACGGGCCGCACGGGCCGGTGTCGCCCATCATCCAGAAGTTGTCGGAGGCGAAGCGCGCGCCCTTGTTGTCGCCGATGCGCACGATCCGTTCGGCCGGCAGGCCGATCACGTTCTTCCAGATGTCGTACGCCTCGTCGTCCTCGGCGTAGACCGTCGCCCAGAGCTTGTCGGCGGGAAGCCCGTAGACGACGGTGAGCAGCTCCCAGGCGAACTTCAGCGCATCGCGCTTGAAGTAGTCGCCGAAGCTGAAGTTGCCCAGCATCTCGAAGAAGGTGTGGTGGCGCGCCGTGTAGCCGACGTTCTCGAGGTCGTTGTGCTTGCCGCCGGCGCGGATGCACTTCTGCGACGTCGCCGCGCGCACGTAAGCGCGCTTGTCGAAGCCGAGGAAGACGTCCTTGAACTGGTTCATCCCCGCGTTGGTGAAGAGCAGCGTCGGGTCGTCGCCCGGGACGACCGGGCTGGAGGCGACGACCGTGTGCCCCTTCGAGGCGAAGAATTCCAGGAACGTCGATCGGATCTCGGCGGCTTTCACAGGGGAGCTTTCGGCGGCGGCGGGCTCGCGGGGCGGCTGCCGGCGAGGAGGCGCAAGGATATCGGCATGGGCCGACGATTGTCCGGCATCGCCGCCGAGGCGGCGCGCGCCCCGACAACCCGCAGTGGCGCGGCGGCCTAGCGCTCGTCGTTGGCGGCGGCGCGCTCGCCGCCGCCGGCGTCGCGAGCCGTCGCCGGGCCGGCCTCCGCCGTCGCCGGCGCCGCCGCGGCGAGCGCGAGCGCGCGGCGCAGCAAGCGCTCGGCGTCGCGGCCGTCTAGGGGGTACTGCGCGATCCCGAAGGCAACCGCCACCGACCGCTCGAGCGTACCGACGCTGAACGGCGCCAGCAGCGCGGCGACGAGCTTGGCGGCGACGCGGTCGGCGTCGGCGGCCGTGAGGATCGAGCCCAGCAGGACCGCGAAGGAATCGTCGTCGACGGCGGCGACGACGTCGCTGGCACGCACGCCGGCGCGCAGCCGAACGGCGATCTTGCGGCGCAGCGTCTCGAAATCGGTGCTTTCGGCGCCGGCGCCGAGCGGCCGCAGGCCCTCGACGCGAAAGCCGAGCACCGCCATCGGCGCCGGCTCGCGCTCGCGCAGCGCCAGCAGCTGGCTCAGGTGCTCGACCAGCTGCTGGCGGTGCGGCAGCCCGGTGCCGGGATCGGTCGAATAGGCGCTTCGGCCCAGGTCTCGCCGCCGCCGGCGCTCGACCGCGAAGCGGATGCGGCGCCAGCCGGCGGCCCCGGCGAGCTCGTCGCGGCCGATGACGTCGTCGGCGCCGCCGCGCAGCCAGCCGAGCGCGTGCTCCGCGTCCGGCTCGACGACGGCGACCACGAGCGCGACGCGTTCGGCGACGGCCGCGATCTCGGCCGGCGACGCCGGTGCCGCGTCGCCGTCGACGAGGACGGCATCGAAGGCATCGTCGTCCCCGCCGAGCCGCTCGAGCGCTTCGCGCCAGCCGGGGCTGGCCTCGACTGCGAAGCCGGCCGCACGGGCGGCGCTGGCGACGGCGAGAACGCGGAGCTGCGATGCGCTCACGGGGAGCGGCGCCGGAAGCTGGTCATGGCTCATTCTAGGAAGCGTGAATCGCACCGCCCCGGCGCCGCTCGCGGCGATCGAGAAATGTCACCGCCAGGACATGCGTTTGCGCGAGCATCGGGGCCGAGAAAGGTCGTCGCGTCCTCCTCCATCGGAGGGACGACGCCGTCTTCCACCTGAGCGAGACTCGCGCCAGCCGGCGCAGCGCCGGTGCCGAGACTCGAGGATCTCGAGGATGATCTGTCATGGCGATGAATCTGTTTGCGCACGTGTTGCGCGGAGAGAAGTTCGGCACGGACGACTGGCATGCCGCCGCCCGCTCGATCGACCCGCGCCGGTGGGCGGTTCGCGATCTGGTGGTACGCCGCATCGGGTTCGCCTCCTGGGGCCTGTCGAACCCGGCGCCGGCGAAGGGCACCGGCGCGACGCCACGGGATCCGGCCGCCGAGCCGTTCTGGGCCGACACCCAGCCCTGGTGCCACAAGTAGATTGGTACCGGCTTCGTCCGCCCTCGCAAAGCCCGCGTCCGCCGCGGGCACAGAGTTGAACCGACGCGCCCGTCCTGGCCCCTCGCCCGATGCGCTTCGCTTCGCGGTGGCACACTCGGTTCAACTCTCTGTGCCGAGAACTCGATGAAGGTGCTGGTCGGGACGGCGTCGTGGAGCGACAAGTCGCTCATCGCCTCGAAGAAGTTCTATCCGCGCGGCGCAAGCAGCCCCGAGGCGCGGCTGCGCTTCTATGCGGCGCAGTTCCCGCTCGTCGAGGTCGACACCTCGTATTACGCCATCCCGCTGGCGCAGACCGCGCAGGCCTGGGCCGACCGGACGCCGGCGCACTTCACCCTGAACATGAAAGCGTTTCGCCTGTTCACCGGGCACGCGACGTCGGCCAAGGTGCTTCCGCCGGACCTGCGCGCGGAGCTCCCCACGACCCTGAAGCCGAGCTTCTACTTCAAGGACATTCCGGGCGACCTGCGCGAGGCGCTCTGGCAGCGGTTCAAGGAGTCGCTCGAGCCGCTTCGCGCCGCCGGCAAGCTCGGCATGGTCCACTTCCAGTTCGCGCCCTGGCTGCTGCGCAATCGCAGCGGCCATTCGCACGTCGCGCATTGCGTCGAGAAGATGAAGGGCTACACCGTCAGCGTCGAGTTCCGCAACCGGACCTGGTTCGACGAGGCGCACCTCGGCGAGACGCTCGCCTTCGAGCGCGAACTCAACGTCGTCCACACCGTCATCGACGGTCCGCAGGGCTTCCACAACAGCGTGCCGCCGGTCTGGGAATCGACGCACATCGACTTCGCCCTGGTCCGCATGCACGGGCGCAATCACGAGACCTGGAACATCAAGGGCGCGACCGTCGCGTCGGAGCGATTCGACTACGACTATCCCGACGCCGAGCTCGAGGACATCGCCGTCCGCGTCGAGCGGCTCGCGCCGGAGACTTTCACGACCCACGTCGTGATGAACAACAACAACGAGGATCAGGGGCAGCGCAATGCCGCCACCTTGATGCGGATCCTCGCTCGGCGCCGCGCCGCCATCGTGCCGCGCCTGATCGCCGCGTCGGGCGGCGCACCCTCGTTGCAGGACGACGAATCGGTCGAACAGGCCGAATGGGTCAGCGAAGCGACGTGAAGTCCGGGGTCCCGGCCGCGTCGGCGGGCGCCCTCGTGCCGGTGGTCGTCCACCTGCTCGTCACGCGGCTCTGCTCGACCTTGCTGCGACGCGAATCCAGCCGTTAGCCCTGCGCCGAATCAGCCGGCGCCCATCTTGCCCTGCAGCACGGCCACCAGATGCTGCTTCGCTTCGGCGAGCTGAGCCTTGTCGGCGTCGTGGACCTTGCGGAAGAAGGCAGCGCACTCCGGCGAGCGTGCCTGTTCAGCGTCCTTGATGTACTGGTCGTAGGCCATCAGCGCCTGCGCCTTGTTCTGGATCAGCGTGATCCAGTCGTAGGCCAGGTCGCTGAGCGGATGGGTGTCGGCGGACGTTTCCTTCATGAGATTCTCCGGTGCAAAGAGCGGAGGCTAGCAAGCGCCGTCGCTCACGCGGGCCGCAGGGTGATCGCGGCGAGCGGCATGGCGCTTGCCCGCCGCAGGGACAATAGCCTTCATGAAGGGATTCGATACCTCCAGCCTGTGGCGGGTCAGCGCGTTTCGCCGTGCCCGCCGCGAGGGCAGCCTCGGCATCGACCACGGCGCGGACCGGCCGACGCTGCTGCCGACGACTCTGCTCGCCGACCTGCGGCGCCTGCAGGGCGCTGGCTTGGAAGGAGACGTGCTCGAGGTCATCGCCGCGTGCCTCCGCAATCACGAGGCCGCGCTTCTCTGCCTCGAGCAAGGCGCTTTCGTCTGGCCCGTCACGCTCTTCCCGCGCGAGGGCCTCTATCACTCGCCCCGCGATGTGCTCGCCGAAACCGCGGCGATGTCGGGGCTGCGTCTCCTCAGCATCGAGCCGCCCGGCGTCCGTGCACCGGGCAGCGTCATGACCGAGCGCGTCGCCGGCGCGGACCGCTATCGCCCGCTGACGGATCTTCTCTGGGCGGCCGCGATGAGCGGGCCGCGATCGACCCTGCTCGATGAGATCGGCGGGCGCGTCGCCTATCGCCTCGTCGTGTCCAACAAGAGAGCGCTGCCGCCGACGCGGGGCGCGATCGCCTCGGCGATCCTCCGGCTGGAGCGCGATGCGGCGCCGCTGCGCGACATCGCACGCTGGCCGGGCATGAGCGTCGAGCGGGCCAGCCGGCTCATGAACGCGCTGTACCTGATCGGTGCGCTGCTCGTCTCGCGCAGCCACCCGTCCGCCCGCGGCGCGCCTTCGGGTTGGGCCGGCTTCTTCGCACGCTGGCGCTAGCGCCGGGTGCGCCGGTATCGGCCGATGCGTCGGCGCCAGGCGGCATCCGCCCAGCAAGTGTCACTTCCGGCGCAGCGCTGCGACCATTTGAGTAAGAACCCGACAAACTCCGACGTAACAGTCAAACCTCCGGCGCGACCCTCGGAAAGAACGGTAATGAAGCGTTTCAGACGCGGGTGAATGGCGCGCGGCGGCGTAGATTTCTACCGGGCTGATCGACGGAGAGCTTTACCAGCGTTGCCTCAGATGGATGTGGACCAAGCAGCAAACCGGCTTCGATCGCTGGCGTCGGACAGCGCCAAGCGCTCCAAGACGGCGGTGTTGAGTGAAGTCTTCGCTGACATCGAGGTCGCCATTCGCGCCGGCGTCTCCCAGGTCGTGATCGTCGAGGAGTTGCGAACGCTCGGGCTCGACATCAACGAAGGCTCGTTCCGGAGCGCATTGCGGCGGCTCCGCGCCAGGCACTCGATCCGGGATGCCGCCTGGTCGTCGCGGGCCTCGGCGCCCACCGATTTCGCGCCGATGCCGTTCGCGGACTCTGCCGGTTCGGTCGGCACGACCCTGGCGGGATCGATCTACGACGTGGACGCCTTGTCGCGGTTGATACGCGCGTCGGGCGCCGCGACGGAGTACTCGGAAACGGCCCTACCCGGTCATCGCTGAGCGGCGCGGCGGGCCTTACCCGAGCGCCGCCATGAGAAGCAGGCGCGCCTTTTCCCAAGAACGCCGCACGGTGCGTTCGGAGAGGCCGAGCGCTTCCCCGATCTCGACCTCGGTCATGCCCCCGAAGTAGCGCATCTCGACGATCTGGGCGAGCCGCGCATCGGCTTGCCCTAACACTTCGAGCGCCTCGTGAACCTGCAGGACGTCGGTCTCGGGGCCGGCGATTCGCTCCGACAACGCGGTGTCGAGAACGACGTGCTCGGCGTCGCCGCCGCGTCGCTCGGCCAGCCGCGCACGCGCGAAATCGACGATCACCGAACGCATCACGCGTGACGCATAGGCGAAGAAATGGTGCCGGTCTTCGAGCGCCAGCGACTCGTGGCCGACGAGCTTCAGGTACGACTCGTGGACCAGCGACGTGGTGTCGAGCAGCGTCATCGTGCGGTGCTGTCGCAGGCGCGAGCGCGCGAGCTTGCGGAGGTCGTCGTACAGCAGCGTGAAGGCCTGCCCGGCGGCCTGCGAGTCGCCTTGGCGCGCGGCGCCCAGCAGAGCAGTGAGTTCCGGCATCGACGCGTCCTCCGACGCATCGCCGCGGCCGGTAGCCGGCGAGCGCTTGCTCGATCGGGACGGCTACAGCGACAGCAGGTGCGCGAAGGCATGATGCCAGAGCGTCGCCGTCAGGAGCCCGAGGGGGATGCCGATGCCGATCATGGTCGAGACGAGCGGCGTGTCGAGGCGGGCCTCGGCGGCGACGATGCCGGCGCCGATCATCGGCGGCATCGCCGCTTCGATCAGGCTGACGCGGCTCGTCATGTCGAGCTGTGCGTCGAGCAGCCAGAGGACGGCGAAGACGATGGCCGGGCAGGCGACCAGCTTGTAGCCCAGGCCGATCGAGAGCAGCCGGGCCTGGCTACGCAGCGCCGCGAGTCGAAGCTGCAGGCCGACGGAGAGCAGCGCAAGCGGCGCGAGCATGTCGCCGACGCGTGCCAGCGCGGCGTCGAGCGGCGCCGGAAAAGGCAGCGGCCGCAGCGCGACTGCCAGCACCAGGGCAATCAGTGGCGGAAAGGTCACGATTTTCTTCAGCGTCGCTGTCGCGGATGCGGGCGCGTTGCCGGCGTACATGGCGGCCACGAAGACGCCGATCGTGGCCAGGACCAGATAGGAGCCGAGCTGGTCGATCAACAGCCCCAGACCCAGGCCGTCGCGACCGTGCAATGCCTCGATCATGGGCAAGCCGACGAACGAGGTGTTGCCGAGCCCGCCCACCAGCGTCAGCGCGCCCACGCTGGCGCGCGGCAGGCGCAGCCAGCGGCCGACGCCCCAGAAGGCTGCCGCGCCGATGGCGAACAGGCCCCACGGCATGAGCACGGGCCAGAGGTGATTGGGATCGAACGCGAAGCCGTGCAGCGCGCGCAGCGTTGCCGCGGGAAGCGATACGTGGAGGATGACGGCGTTCAACGCCTGGTGGGCATTGGCGGGCGTTCGCGCCGAGCGCCGCAGCAGCATTCCGACGACCAGGCAGGCGACCAGGAGAAGAAGGTTGGACACGGGCGACTCCGGCGTTCGGCGCAACTGCGCCTGTGCCTCCTCGTACGCGAAGCGAGCACCGAAGCGGACACCGGATGTCGTGTCCGGTTTGACGACGGCGACCCGTACTTCGGGATGTGGGCAAAGCGCCCATGCCTTCGGGAGTCGCAAATGTCCCTGCCCATCAGAGCCCTCCAAGCCGCCGATGTCATCCCCATCGAAGAACATCTCTTGCGCCTCGATCCCGTCGACCGCTCGCTCAGGTTTGCCGCCGGCGTGGTCACGGACGAGACGATTCGCCGCTACGTGGCAGGCATCCGCTTCGGCACGGACGCGGTTCTCGGGGTGGTCGATTCAGCTGGCAAGCTGGTGGCGTTCGCGCATGGCTGCGTGTACTCCGTCGGCAAGCGAGCGCGCGTCGAAGTCGCGTTCAGCGTCGATGCGAACCAGCGCGGCAAGGGGATCGCTTCCTCGCTGATGGCCGAGGCGCGGCGCTTCGCCCAATCGATCGGCGCCCACTCGGTGCTCGGCATGTGCCTCGCGCGCAACCTGCCGATGCGTCGCATCTTCGCGAATGCCGGCATGGCCATGACTCGAGAGGACGACGAGGTGCACGCGTGTTGCCAGGTGGCGTCCCGCGAACGCGCCGAGGCGGCCTAGCGAAACCGTCCCGACCAGGAGGTGCGCGTCGTCACCTCCTGATCGCGTGGCGACGGGTCTCCGGAGCCGAACACGTCCCCTGTCCTTCGTGGCGAGCAGCGCCTCTGCCAGGCGTGCCGGGAGCGCCACCCCTGCCAAGAGAAGCAGGGGTGTCTCGCGATTCCTCGTCGCTCAGAAAGTGGGAATCGACGTCTCTTGCTGGCGATCGTCCGCAGGAAGCACCAGACTCGCCTCCGGGACGCTGGGATCGCGCACCGGCGCAGAACCGACAGCGGAATGGACCTTGGCAGGAACGATGGCCGGCGTATCCAACGCGGTCGCCGCCAGGGAGGCCATTCCAACCACGGCAACGATGGCGACGGTGAGCCGCATGGACGTTGGCAACCGCGTCCAGGCGTGCAATGTCGCGGTACTGAAAGTGGAGCGCGCTTCGATCATGTGGTTCTCCCGTCTAGGTTGATGACGGTCAACTGCCCGTCGCCAGTTAGTACGGGAAGCGCCGTTCGAACCGGTCAGCGCGACTGACGGGTGGGATCGTGGGCCCGGCGATCCGGCGGGTCGCCGCACCGGCTCGCCAGTGCTGCGATCGCGCATCGCGCCGTCGACGACCGACGCTTGTCCGGTTTGACGGCGCCGCGCCGTACTTCGGACTGAAGGTCGACGTAATCACCGAGGTCCCGCATGAACGACACCGAAAGAGATCAGCGAATCCGTCGCATGCTCGCGGAATGCAAGGCGTCAGCTGTGCCGGCCTGGCTGCTGGCCGCCGCCTGTCTGGCTCTCGTGGGGGTGGTCGCGCTCAGCGCGTTCCTGCGCTGAGGACAACGCCAGGATGAGACGGTGCCTTCTTCAGGCGACCGTTGGAGCGGGTGAAGGGAATCGAACGTAGCCGAAAACCCGGCGCCCTTGCTAGGTTATCTGAGGTTTTGGCCCGCTGAGTTACCCCCAGAGTTATCCCCGTAACACCTGTGCCAACTCCATCAACCACCGATCTCCTATGACAACTTCGAACCGGCCTAGCCGACGCCTTCCAATGTGCCTCGCTGAAGTCGAGCGAGCCTTGAACGCGAGCGACGGTGGAGAGGCCTTCGTCGAGGCGGCACATAGAAGAGGTCTCGTCCGCGTTGCAGGCTTACTCCTTCCGCGCGACACAAGACTTCTCGACTGAGGGGAATCTGGCACTTCCGATTCTGAAGCGGGGCGCATCCATCGTAGGAGTCCGGCGTCCCGACGATGGCGGAGCCACGCGGAAGATCTCGCACCTCAATGCGCAAGCGAAAGAATTTAGGCGAATTCTTCTTCTCCGACCCGGAGCTGCAATCGTAAATTGCGCTCATGAGGTGTCCGGCATGCTCATAGATCAACTTGTCGCACCACGTGCAGAGCCGCCAACGTTCCTGCGCCTTAGCGCTGTCGTCGCGCGCACGGGACTCAGCCGGTCGACGATCTATCGCTTCGTGAGAACCGCCACCTTTCCGACACCAGTAAAGCTGGGACCGCGCGCCATTGCCTGGCGCCGCGCCGACGTCGACAAGTGGAGTGCCTCACGACCGGCAACCCACTTCGACCACTCGGATTCATTGGCGCGCACGGCCCACCAAGTCGATGGACTCCCATCAAGTTGAGGGCCAACAAGGGTGCGCTTTGCACCGTGAAAGCGTGTGCCGCCGAGTTTCGGCGAAGGCGTCGTCGCCAACCGACAGCTTCCGGGCTTGTGGGTGTGTTCACGCTTTCGCGGCAGCAGTCGGTGGTCGTGACAGCAGAAAGCTGCCATTGGTTAAGGCCGCCGCGTGAGCAGATCCCTTGTTCAGTGACCTGAAGCTCGTGATGTCGCACATCGCGACAGTGACGGCGTTCCGGTCAAACAAAAAGCAGGCGCGCCGCGAGGAAATCGACAAAGGCTCGCACGCTGGCCGGCTGCAGTCGCGTCGACATCACGGCATGCACCGGCAAAGGCGGCAGGGTCCACCCCGGCAGCACTTGCACCAGCCGCCCCGCGTTCACTGCCTCGCGCGCAAGCGCATGCGACAGCGCCGCGATGCCCAATCCGCGCTCGGCCAGCAGCCGCATCAGTCCCAGATTGTTGGTGGCAAGGCGCCCACGAACCGTGACCTCCATGGCGGCGCCGTCACGCAGCAGGCGCCATCGCGCCTCGCGCTGCGGCGCCGGAAGGTTGAGGCATTCGTGCTCTACCAGGTCGGCCGGCTGCTGCGGCTCGCCGTGACGCTCCAGGTAGGCCGGTGCAGCGAACATCAGCATCTCGACCGTGCCGATGCCGCGCACGATCAGTTGATCGCCTTTCACGTCGCCGATGCGGATGGCCACATCGACATGCTCGCCCACCAGATCGCGGTGGCTGGGCGACAGATCGAGTTCGAAGGTGATGCCCGGATAGCGACGCGTGAACTCGGGCAGCAGCGGGCCGACATGGTTGACGCCCATGTCGACCGGCATCGACACGCGGACATGTCCCGTCGGGCCTGCAGCGGAGTCGCGCAGCGCTTCCTGCGCCAGACGAGCCTGGTCGACCAGATCCCCGCAGCGCTCGAAGTAGCGCCGTCCGGCATCGGTCAACTCGACCCGGCGTGTGGTGCGGTCGAACAGCCGCACGCCGAACTTGCGCTCCATGGCGGCAATGCGCCGCGACAGTGTCGCCCCTGGCACACCGAGGTTCGCGCTGGCACGGCTGAAGCTGCCCGTGCGCGCCACTTCGACGAACAAGGTCATGTCATGCAGCACCGAGAGATCGTCCATCCCCGGGCAGTCTATTTCACGGATGGAAAAGTCTTGTCCGTTTCTGTCGCTATCGCACCCCGGCAAGACAGGTCAAGCTGCGGCCCTTCACGAAAGGACATCGAACATGAAAGCCATCCGCATCCACGCCTACGGCGGGCAGGAGCTGATGCAGCTCGAAGACGCGCCGGTGCCCACCTGCGGCGCTGACGACTTGCTGGTGCGCGTGGTCGCGGCCGGCATCAACCCGATCGACTGGAAGATGCGCTCGGGCGCCATGGCCGCGCAGATGCCCAAGAGCTTCCCGATGACGCTCGGCTCGGATGCGGCCGGCGTCGTCACCGCGTTGGGCGGTTCGGTGAGCGGCTTCGAACTTGGCGACGAAGTCTGCTTCTACGCCGAGTTCGCGCGCGGCGGCACCTATGCCGAGTACGTAGCGGTGGACGCGAGCCAAGTGGCCAAGAAGCCGCGCACGTCCTCGTTCGCCACCGCGGCGGCCCTGCCCATGGCGGGCCAGGCCGCGTGGACCGCCTTGATCGAGGCTGCGCATGTCGAACGCGGTCTGCGCGTGCTGATCCACGGAGGCGCCGGCGCGCTCGGCGCGATCGCCGTGCAACTGGCCAAGGAGCGCGGCGCCCACGTCATCGCCACGGCCAGCGGCAACGGCCTGGCCTTGGTCAAGAGCCTCGGTGCCGACGAGGTGGTCGACTACCGCACGCAGCACTTCGAGCAGATCGCGCGCGACATCGACATCGTGCTCGACACGTTGGGCGGGCCGACGCAGGAAGCGTCCTGGGCGACGCTGCGCCAGGGCGGGATCCTCGTCGCGACCGCCATGCCGCCGCCGCCCGAGCGCGCGGCCGCAGCGGGTGTCCGCGCGGCCTTCGTCTTCACGCCGCCGCGCGGCGCGGTGCTGGCTCAACTGGCCGAGCGTGTCGATGACGGGCGCGTGCGCATCGTCGTCGGCCAGGAATTCGCGCTTGCCGACGCGGCGCAGGCACACCGCCTCGGTGAGGCCGGCAAGGCACGCGGAAAGATGGTTCTCCACGTCGGTGCACCTGGCGGCTGACAGCCTGCGAGTAGTTGCCGAGGGACATTGAGCGAGCCCGTGCGTAGTGAACCAACCCTGTGCGTCAGACCCTCCGAAACCTTCCGAAACCTTCCACCGCCACCCAGAGAAACACCATGACTTCAAGTAAATCGGTTTTATCAGTTGGCCTGCAGCCGCAACTCATCAACTTCGCAGATCCGGCATACGCCGCATTTCCTGGCATGACTGCCGAGAAGGTTCAAGGCGGATTGGACAAGGACATCGCTGCACTGAACGCCTTGGGTTACGACGCCAAACTGTGCCTGACCGATTTTGGCGAAACCGCCGAGGACGTCATCCGAGCGACGTTGCAGAAGAGCCGCTATGACTGCGTCGTGATCGGTGCCGGTTTGCGCACCATCGCTAAAAACTTCCTCCTGTTCGAGAAAGTGCTCAACGTGGTCCATGAACATGCCCCCCAGGCGCGCATCTGTTTCAACACTGGGCCATTCGACACGGCGGAGGCGGTGCAGCGCTGGTGTCCTGTTATCTGACCTCTGACTTTCATGGTCATCAACGCGATGACAAGCAGGCTGTTGGCCTTCGCCGGAACTACCTGATGTGCTGCATAGACTCTCCCAGCGCGTTTTCCGGTAATGCCTCTCATACCCTGCCATCGTTCACCCAGAAAGGCGCAGCCCATGCTCCAACTTCGTCCGATGGACACCCAGGTGCCCATCTTCAATCAGCTCGGCGAAGACCTGGCTCCGGTCATCCTGATCAACGTCTTCACCGTCGACGCCGCAGATGTGCCCGCGCTGCTCAAGGCCTGGGAAGCCGACGCCAACTGGATGAAGCAGCAAGCGGGCTATATCTCCACGCAACTGCATCGTGGCATCGCCGGCAGCTGCGTGTTTCTGAACTATGCGGTGTGGGAATCGGTGGCGCACTTTCGCGCGGCCTTCACGCATCCGGACTTTCAAAGCGCTCTGGGTGCTTACCCGTCAAGCGCGGTGGCTGCGCCGCATTTATTCAGCAAGGTTGCGATACCCAACCTTTGTGCGACTTGATCACTCACCCGGCACACCCCTCGGAGACGACCATGTTCCGCTTCAACCTCGACGGCACCGCCATCATCCTGATCGACCACCAAGTCGGCACCAACACCTGGGCGTCGAGTACGCCGTTGGCGCTGCTGCAACGCAATGTCATCATCCTGGCCAAGTTCGCCAGGGGCACCGAGATGCCGCTGGTGCTGACCTCGAGCCAGGAGACCAACGTCAACGTGCAGGGGCCTCTGATACCCGAGCTGGAAGCGATTGCGCCCAAGGAGTTCGGCGCACGCATCAAGCGCAAGGGTGTGGTCAACGCCTGGGACGACGAAGACTTCGCCAACGCCTGCCGCAAGACCGGCAAGCGCAACTTCGTTATGGCCGGCGTGACCACCGACGTGTGCATCGTTTCCCCGGCGATCTGCGCGCTCGAAGAAGGCTTCAACGTGCAGGTCGTGTGCGACGCTTGCGGCAGGCCAGGCCGCGGGTGGGTCGAAGGTGGCGCGCTCTGTGGCGCCGAGGAGCGCAGGGCAGTCATCGCACAGCGGTGACTGCCACAGCGAAGCGCCAACGCCACCCACCCGCGGCTTGGCGCGCTCGGTCGCCGCGTTGCAAGGCTCGGCAGGCGATGCTTTCTCGATCGAGACTGCGCGGCCAGATCAAGCGTCCGTCGTCGTGCCCTTAGAGTCGAGGGCAGATGGCCGCCAAGCTTTCCGCCGTCACGCGCGAACGACTGCGGCGCTTCATGCGCGTCGTGCGCATGGCCGCGATCATCGGTGCGGGCGTCGGTGCACTCTACGGCGGCGCGATTGCCGGACCGGGCGCCCGCGCGCTGCTCGCTTCCCTGCTGATCTCTGTACCGATCGGTGTCATCGACGCCCTGCTCATGGCTTCATGGAGCGCCGGCATCGAGATCTTCCTGCTGCCTCGCGCTTCGAGATCCGCAGTCTCGAGCCGGCCTTCAGCGCCGACACGTGGCTGGGGAACTATCCGCTGGCCGATCGGGCGCAGCGGATGCGGCTGCGCGCCGCAATGGTCGAAGTCGGGGCTGTAGGTGAATTGGGTTGGCGGATCCTGACGCTGCCGGGGGAAGTCGACTGCCCCCGAAAGAAGCTGCCGTCGGCGTCACCGGCATCCGTGAGGACCAAGTCGCACGAATGCCGAACCTCCCGCAGCGGTCCTATTGCAGCTTGGCCAGGATCTTGTCCATCTCGCCGGCCGAGTAGGCACGCAGGGAGCGCGAACGCACATTTCCCTGCACGGCGAGCGTGAGATTGAAGGCCGCCAGCGAACTCTCGTCTTCCGCTTCCAGAATGCAGACCATGTCGCAGTCGCCCATGGTCCAGAAGATCTCGCGCATGTTCACGCCGAACTTCTTCGCGGCCTCCTTCGCTGCGGCGGCGCGTTTGGTCGTGTCCTTGACCGCTTGAATGCCCTTGTCCGTGAAGCTGACCAGGCCAATGTAGGTAAACATAGTGATTTCTCCCTTGAACCAACGGGGCCTTGCTGAGCGGCTCGAACTGGCGCGGCCCCGGGATGCGTTGCCAAGCATCGGCATCGGGGAGGTCTCTGAAGTCCGTTGGCACGGGGCGTCTCTCTATGGGGGCGACGCTTCGCGGCGGGCGACGAATGATTTCACTCGCTGCTGATTGAACGGACCATACGCGCATCCCCCCACTTGGCAAGGTTTGTCCAGAGACCACCCGACAAGAATTGGTACGTTTGCATCCGAGCCCGGACGTGCCGGCGGCGAGGCCAGCGGCCGCCCAGACAATCGACATGCCTAGCTGGCGAGCGAGACGACCGCCCGTTGCGCAGATGGCCGGGACCGCCAGTTCCCAGCGCTTCCGGGTTGCTGCCACTCGAGCAGCGAGGCCGACCGGCAGAGGTCAGCTTAGGGCCGCGAACGCGTACTCACACTGTCGGCCGGTTGCAGCCGGTCACGACCGGCTGCTTTGGGGCAACGCGACGCCCGG
>JBDTPG010000009.1:0-39718 GCA_039932815.1 Caldimonas sp. | reverse complement strand
GCGGCGCGAAGTCGCGCGGTGCGCTCCGCTCGGCGAACGGCGGCCGGCGCTCGCCCGGACGTTGCGCGTGCGGCCGATGCGCTTCCGGGCGGCCGCGGCCCGCGGGCGCGTTGGCGAACACCTTCGGCTGCGGGCTCTTCGGCTCGAGGCCGGCGATCGTCGCGACCGGGATCGGTTGCGTCGTGAACTGCTGGATGCGCCGGATCATGCCGGCGTCCATGCGCTCGGCGAGCGTCAGCGCCAGGCCGTCGCGGCCGGCGCGGCCGGTGCGGCCGATGCGGTGCACGTAGTCTTCCGGCTTCATCGGCAGACCGTAGTTGACGACGTGGCTGATCGTCGGCACGTCGATGCCGCGCGCGGCGACGTCGGTGGCGACGAGGATGCGCAGCTGGCGCGAGCGCAGCCCTTGCAGGACGCGGTTGCGCCGGCCTTGCGGCATGCCGCCATGCAGGGCCGCGACCGAGTGGCCGAGTTGCGCGAGGCGGTCGGCCAGGCGATCGGCGTCGATCTGCGTGCTCGTGAAGACGAGCGCCTGCTCGACCTCGCGCTGCGTCAGGATGTGGTCGAGCAAGGCGTTCTTGTGCGCGAAGTTGTCGGCCCAGTGCATGCGCTGCTCGATGTTGGCGTGGGTGTCGGTGTGCGACGCGACGTCGACCCGCTGCGGCTCGCGCAGCAGGTTCTGGGCGAGGCGCGCGACGTTGCCGAGGAAGGTGGCGCTGTACATCACCGTCTGGCGCGCGCTCGGCACGTGGTCGGCGATCGTCGTGATGTCGTCGATGAAGCCCATGTCGAGCATGCGGTCGGCCTCGTCGAGGACGAGCATCTCGACGTTCTCGAGCACGGCCTTGCCGGTCTGCAGGTGATCGAGCAGTCGACCCGGCGTCGAGATCAGGATGTCGAGCGGACCGCGCAGCGCCTTCAGCTGCGCCGGATACGGCACGCCGCCGACGACGGTCGCGACGCGCAGGCCCGGGACGTGGCGGCCGTACACGCTGGCCGCCTTGGCGATCTGCATCGCCAGCTCGCGCGTCGGCGTCAGGACGAGGACGCGCGGGCCGTAGACGGTGCCTTTCTCGCGCCGCTTGCTCGTGTCCGCACGCGCCGCGAGGACGCGGTTGAGCGCCGGCAGGATGAACGACGCCGTCTTGCCGCTGCCGGTGGCGGCGGCGACCATCAGGTCGGTGCCGGCCAGGGCCGGCGGGACGGCGGCCGACTGGACGTCGGTGGGCGCGGCGTAGCCGGCATCGGCGACGGCGCGAAGGAGGGGCTCGGGCAGGCCGAGGGATTCGAAGGTCATGACAAGGCTCAGGTCGCAACGCCGCCGGCTCGTGCGCGGCAGCGCCAGCCTTCGCAAGCGAAGGCGGATCGGTCGCGGAAAGAAAGCCCGGTGGCTCCAGCGGAGCCGGCACGAATAGGCCTCAGCGACGGCATCGCCGCCGACCTTGCGTGCAGAGCTCGGTGCGCACGAGCTCCGGCGAAACCGGAGACGAGCGACCGAGACGGTCAGAGGGGATGAACGAATCGCCGCAAGTCCCTGTCGAGGTGACTCGATCGAGTTGCTTGCGGCAAGCCCATGATTCTACAACGAAGACTGATTTCTTGCACCCTGCGCCGGCGGCGGCGCGCGCAGGAAGTGTTCGCGGTAGTACGCCAGCTCGTCGATCGACTCGTGGATGTCGGCGAGCGCCGTGTGCGCCTGAGCCTTGCGGAAGCCGGCGAGCAGTTCGGGGCGCCAGCGCCGTGCCAGCTCCTTCAGCGTGCTGACGTCGAGGTTGCGGTAGTGGAAGAAGGCCTCGAGCGCCGGCATCGTCACGGCGAGGAAGCGTCGATCCTGGCAGATGCTGTTGCCGCACATCGGCGACGCGCCTTTCTTGACGTAGCGCTGCAGGAACTCGATCACCCGGCGCTCGGCCTCGGCCTCGCCGACGTTCGACCCGCGGACCCGGTCGGTCAGACCGCTGCGGCCGTGCGTGCCGGTGTTCCAGGCGTCCATCCCGGCGAGGGTCTCGTCGCTCTGGTGGATCGCCAGGACGGGGCCCTCGGTGCGCCGGCCCAGCTGCGCGTCGGTGACGACGACGGCGATCTCGATGATCCGGTCGCGCTCGGGCACGAGGCCGGTCATCTCGAGGTCGATCCAGACCAGGTTGTGGTCGTCGGCAGTCAGCAGGGCGTCGGTCGGCATCGTGGGCTCCAAGGGCGAAATTCTCGCAGCACTCTCCCGGGCGCGCCCGCACCTACACTGATGTCATGACTCCCCTCGCCTGGACGAGCGTCTTCGCCGCCGCGCTGGTCGCGTCGCTCGCGGTGCGCGCCTGGCTGCTCGCCCGCCAGGTGCGCCACGTCGCGCTCCATCGTGGCGAGGTGCCGGCGGCCTTTCGTTCGTCGGTCGAGCTCGCTGCCCATCAGCGTGCCGCCGATTACACGCTCGCCAAGGCGCGCCTGGCGCACTGGCAGATGGTCGCCGGTGCCGCCGTCCTGCTCGGCTGGACGCTGTTCGGCGGTCTCGACGCCCTCAACGCGGCGGTGCGCGAGGCCGTCGCGCCGCGCGCCGGCGCGCTCGCCTACGAAGTCGCCCTGGTCGTCGCCTTCGTCATCGTCGGCGCCGTGCTCGACCTTCCGTTCGAGTGGTACTCGACCTTTCGCCTCGAGCAGCGCTTCGGCTTCAACCGAATGACCTGGCGGCTCTGGCTCGCGGACGCCGCCAAGGGCGCCGGGCTCGGAGCCGTGATCGGCATTCCGCTTCTGGCGGCGGTGCTGTGGATCATGGGCGCGGCCGGCGCGGCATGGTGGCTCTGGGCCTGGGCGGCGTGGATGGCGATCGCTGTCGCCGCGCAGGTGATCGTGCCGAGCTTCATCGCGCCGCTCTTCAACCGCTTCGAGGAGCTCAGGGATGCGCCGCTGCGCGAGCGGCTCGAGTCCCTCATGGCGCGCGCCGGGTTTGCGGCGCGCGGCCTCTTCGTGATGGACGGCAGCAAGCGCTCGGCGCACGCCAACGCCTACTTCACCGGCTTCGGCAGCGCCAAGCGCGTCGTCTTCTTCGACACGCTGCTGTCGCGCCTGGCCATCGGCGAAGTCGAGGCGGTGCTGGCCCACGAACTCGGCCACTTCAAGCTGCGCCACATCAGGAAGCGCATGGTCGCGATGGCGGCGATCACGCTGGCCTTCTTCGCGCTGCTCGGGTGGCTGTCGACCCGGGCCTGGTTCTACGGCGGCCTCGGCGTGGCGCCCAACCTGACCCTGCCCAACGATGCGCTCGCGCTCATCCTGCTGCTGCTCGTCTCGTCGGTGGTCGGCGTGTTCGTGGCGCCGCTCTTCGCCGGCTGGTCGCGCCGCGACGAGTTCGAAGCCGATGCCTTCGCCTCCGCGCATGCCGACGGCGGCAAGCTCGCTTCGGCCCTCCTCAAGCTGCACGAGGACAACGCGTCGACGCTGACGCCGGACCCGCTCTATGCGCGCTTCTACTATTCCCACCCGCCGGCCGTCGAACGCCTCGCCGCGCTCGTGCGCCGGTCCCCGGAGCCGATCGCACCATGACCGATTTCCTGAACCAGAAGTGCAGCGCGCGCGCGAACGCCATGAGCGCGGACGCGATCCGCAACCACCTTGCGCAGATGAGCGGCTGGCGCGAGGCCGGCGGTGCGATCGAGAAGCAGTTCTCGTTCAGGGGCTGGCTCGAAACCGTGGCCTTCGTCGATGCGCTCGCCTGGATGTGCCACGTCGAGGATCACCACCCCGACCTGAGCGTGCGCTTCGACCATTGCATCGTCCGCTTCTCGACCCATTCCGCCAGCGGCATCTCGGTGAACGACTTCATCTGCGCCGCCAAGGCCGATGCCCTCGTCGCCTTCCTTGGCTGACGGTCTGGCCGAAGCACTGCAAGGCAGGGTCGTCTCGGGGCACGGCCGGCGCCTGCTGGTTGAGCGCGAGGACGGCGCCCGGATCCTCTGCCACACGCGCGGCAAGAAGAGCGATGCCGTCGTCGGCGATCGCGTTCACTGGCAGACGTCGGGGGACGAGGGCGTCATCGACCGCGTGATGCCGCGCACCAACCTGCTCTATCGCCAGGACGAGTGGAAGACGAAGGCGTTCGCCGCCAACATCGACCAGCTGCTCGTCGTCGTCGCCGCCGAGCCGGTGTTCAGCGAGTCGCAGCTCGCGCGCGCGCTGATCGCCGCCGCCGACGCACGGATCGCGACGCGCATCGTCCTCAACAAGCGCGACCTGCCGAGCTTCGCCGCGGCGCGCGAGCGGTTACTGCCCTACGAGGCGATCGGCGTCGAGGTCCTGGAGCTGGCGCTGAAACGCGACGGCGCCGAGGCGCGGGCCGGGCTCGCGCCGCTGCTCGCCGGCCGGGCGACGCTCGTCCTCGGTCCGAGCGGCGCCGGCAAGAGCACGCTCGTCAACCTGATGGTCGCCGACGCCAAGGCGCAGATCGGCGAGATCTCGCAGGCGCTCAACACCGGCCGCCACACGACGACGGCGACCCAGTGGTACTGGCTCGACGCCGCGCGCTCGAGCGCCCTGATCGACTCGCCGGGGTTCCAGGAGTTCGGCCTGCGCCACATCGCCGCCGACCGCCTCGCCGCCCTGATGCCCGACATCGGCGGCCATGCGAGCGAGTGCCGCTTCTACAACTGCGGCCATCGCCACGAGCCGGGCTGCGGCGTCCTCGCCGCGCTCGGCCGCGGCGAGATCGCCGAGTCGCGCTATCGCATTTACCGCGAGATCTTCGACGAGCTGGCGCCGACCGCTAGCCGATGAGATTGGCGAGCGACAGCAGCGCGAGCAGCAGCATCCAGAGAACGACCGAGCGCCAGACCAGGGCGACGACGTTGCGCAGGTGACCCAGTTGCGGCGGCGCGCCCGGTGTCGATCCTTCAGCCGCCGCCGAGCCGGGCGGCGCACCGGCCTCGAAGGTCTTGGCACGATCGGGCGTCAGTCCCGGCGCAGAGCCCCCGCCGAGGCGGACGCCGACGGCGCCCGCGGCGGCGGCGAGGATCACGCCTTCGTTGTCGTGCTTCCAGAGCGTCGCATCGCGGCGCCAGCAGTTGACCGCTTCCTCGAAGTTGCCGACGACCGCGAATCCCGACGCCGTCAGTCGGGCCGGAACGTGGTCGAGGACGTGGAACAGGCGCAGCGACAGCTCGCTCAGCCGCTCGTTGACGGCGATTGCGGCATCGCCGACGCGAAACGACCAGTAGCGGCTGACGAACTCGGCGAGCCGATACAGCACCGCCCCCGCCGGCCCCAGGCCGAACGTCGAGAGCAGCACGAACCAGAAGAAGACGCCGAAGACGTGGCGGTGCGCCGCGAGCAGTGAATGCTCGATCAGGTGGCGCAGGAACTCCGAGGCGGGCAGCTCGCTGGCATCGAGGTGGCGCCATTCGGAGAGCAGCCGCCGGGCCAGGGTCTCGTCGCCGCGCTCGAGCGCGGTGCGGATGTCGGTGAAGTAGTGGCTGAACTGGCGAAAGCCGAGCGTCAGGTACAGGACCGCCACGTCGAAGGCGAGACCGAGCAGCGTGTTGATCCGGGCGAGCCCGATGTAGACCGCGGCGCAGGCCATCGTCGGCACGAGCGCGGTGATGCCCCAGACGACCCAGGCGTGGCTGTCCTTGCCGGCATCGAAGTTGCGCGCGGTGCCACGGATCCAGCCGGTGAGCGCGTCGTGGACGACGTTGCCGCGAGGCAGCGGCTTCACCTGCTCGAGCAGGAGCGCCATCAGGACGGCGAAAAAACTCATCCCGGCCGATCATAGCGGCGGCCCTTCACGCAAGGCGCCGCGCGTCGGCCTCGTGCGCTCGATCAGGCGGCGAGAAAACGGTAGAGGTTGCGCAGCATCGCCGCCGTCGCGCCCCAGATGAAATAGCGCCGCGGCGCGCCGTTGGCGTCGACGCCCTGCCACGGGATCGAGAAGAATTCGCGCGTCGCGCCGGCGACTTCGACGGCGTGGCGCTGGTGGTTCGCCGGGTTCATCAGCCAGGCGAGCGGCACCTCGAAGGCCTCGGCGACCTCGATCGGATCGAGCCGCAGCGCCGCGCCGGGCTGAACCAGGCCGATCACCGGCGTGACGATGAAGCCGGTGCTGGTCGAGTAGGTCGGCAGGCTGCCGAGCACCTCGATTTCGAACGGCTCCAGGCCGATCTCCTCATGCGCCTCGCGCAGGGCCGTCGCCGTCGCATCGGCATCGCTCATCTCGGCGCGGCCGCCGGGAAAGCTGATCTGGCCCGGGTGGTCGTTGAGGTGGTCGGTGCGCTGCGTCAGCAGGACCGTCATCTCGGCGCGAAGCACGAGTGGGACGAGCACCGACGCGTGCGTCGACTCGCGCTCGACGAAGCGCTTCTCGAACTTGATCTCGGGTTGCCAGGCTGGCGGTGCGACGAATCGCTGCCGCATCGCGGCCGGCGCAAAGCTCGCCGCCGCAACGGCGGGCAGGTGGCCATCGGCACCGAGAACCGGCAGGCTCTCGGGATCGAAAGGCAGGCTGGCCGTGAGCGCTCCCCGGAGCTACCCGAGCGACGGAATCAGGACAGCTTTTCCTTGATCCGGGCCGACTTGCCCGAGCGATCGCGGAGGTAGTAGAGCTTGGCGCGCCGGACGTCGCCGCGCCGCTTGACCTCGATCGAGGCGATCAGCGGGCTGTAGGTCTGGAAGGTGCGCTCGACGCCTTCGCCGCTCGACACCTTGCGAACGATGAAGCTCGAGTTGAGGCTGCGATTGCGCTTGGCGATGACGACACCTTCGAACGCCTGCACGCGCTTGCGCGTGCCTTCGACGACGTTGACGCTGACGATCACGGTGTCGCCGGGCGCGAACGCCGGGATGGTGCGGTTGAGGCGAGCGATTTCTTCCCGCTCGAGGGTCTGGATCATGTCCACGGAGGGCTCCTGCGATCGTGCGCGCGCGCCGGGTTGGCGTGGGCCGGCAAGCGGCCCGTTCTTCTGGGAGGAGCAAAGGCTCCAGCGCGGCAGAGGATCGAAAAACCCGAAATTATAGCTTTGCCGGCCCCTTCCGGGCCAGGTACGCCTCGTCGGCCGCGCCAAGCAGACCCTCGGCGCGCGCCGCCGCGACGAGATCGGGGCGGCGCTCGGCGGTGAGCGCCAGCGATTGCTCGCGCCGCCAGCCGGCGATGGCAGCGTGGTTTCCCGAGAGCAGGACCTCCGGCACGCCGGCCCCGCCGGCCAGGCGCTCGGGCCGGCTGAAATGCGGGCAGTCGAGGAGACCGGCCGAGAAGCTGTCCTGCTCGTGCGACCGGGCGTCACCGAGGACGCCCGGCTGCAGGCGCGCCAGCGCGTCGAGCAGGACGAGCGCCGGCAGCTCGCCGCCCGAGAGCACGTAGTCGCCGATGCTCAGCTCGAGGTCGACGTGGGCGTCGATGAAGCGCTGGTCGATGCCTTCGTAGCGCGCGCAAAGGAGGATCGCCCCCGCCCCGGCGGCGAAGCGGGCCACCGTCTCCTGGCGCAGGAGCGTTCCGGCGGGCGAGAAGCTGACCAGCGGTGCGGGCGTCGCCTCGGCCCGGGCGGCGCGGACGGCGGCGAGCGCGCGCTCGAGCGGCTCGACGAGGAGGACCATTCCGGGGCCACCCCCGTACGGGCGGTCGTCGACGCGGGCGTGCGGCGGATCGCCGAAATCGCGCAGCGGCCAGAGGTGGACCTCGACCCGGCCGGGCTCGAACGCACGCCGGGTGACGCCGTGCACCAGGTGCGCCGAGAACAGCTCGGGAAACAGCGTGATGACATCGATGCGCATGACGGCCCGGGCGCGACGCTAGAAGTCGAGGCCCCAGTCGACGACGATCCGGCGCGCCGCCAGATCGACGCCGTCGACGTAGGCCGAGACGAACGGAATGAGCACCTCGTCGGCGTCGGCTCCGTCGGGCCGGATGCGCAGCACGCTGTGCGGCCCGGTGTCGATCAGGCCGACGACGCTGCCGAGGCCGACGCCGTCGCGGTTGACGACGGCGAGGCCGATCAGGTCGGCCCAGTAGAACTCGTCGTCGGCCGGCTTCGGGAATTGCGAGCGGGCGATGAAGATGCGCGCGCCGCGCAGGGCTTCGGCGGCGCTGCGGTCGGCGACGACTGGCGACGATGCGACAAGGCCATCGCCGCTGGCGCGAACGCTGGCGATCTCGAGGATCTCGGGCAAGACCACGGCGCCGGCGGGGCGGCGCGGCGTTTCGGCGGGCCGCAAATGCCAGTGCGAGGCGGCGAGGAGCGCGTCGGGCGGATCGGCGTAGGCCAGGACCCGGAACCCGCCCTTCAACCCCCAGGCTTCACCGATGCGCCCCACCTCGAGGGCGTCGTCGGGCCACGTTGCCGACGCGTCGCGGGCCACGTCGCTTCGACCCGGCGCGGGGAAACTAGGCGGCGCTCTTCGCCTGCTCGACCAGGCGCTTGACGGTCGGCGACATCTGGGCGCCGTGACCGGTCCAGTGCTCGACGCGGTCGAAGGCCACGCGCAGCGGTTGCTCGGCACCCGAGGCGACCGGGTTGTAGAAACCGACGCGTTCGATGAAGCGACCGTCGCGGCGCAGGCGCGAGTCGGCGACGACGATGTTGAAGAAGGGGCGCTTCTTCGCGCCGCCGCGGGCCAGCCGGATGACGACCATGGTGAGTACCTCGATGACGGGACGGATCCCGCGAAAAACCGCGCATTATAAACTTCGCCGAGATTCGCACCGATGACCTCCCTCCTGATCCGGCCGAGCACGGCCGACGACCTGTCCGCGGTCACCGCGATCTACGGCTGGCACGTCCGCCACGGGACCGGCACCTTCGAGATTGATCCGCCGGGCCTCGACGACATGGCGCGCCGGCGCGAGGATGTCCTCGCCAAGGGGCTGCCTTACCTGGTCCTGGAAGGCGAAGGCGAGGTCTGTGGCTATGCCTACGCGAACCATTTCAGGCCTCGCCCGGCTTACCGCTTCTGCCTCGAGGACTCGGTCTACGTCGCCGCCGACCAGGCCGGTCGCGGCTTCGGCCGCCTCCTCCTGAGCGAGCTCCTCGCCCGATGCGAGGCCGCCGGCGCGCGCCAGATGCTCGCCGTGATCGGCGACTCGCAGAACGTCGGCTCGATCGGCGTCCACCGCGCGCTCGGTTTCGCCCATGCCGGAACGATCCGCTCCGCCGGCTGGAAGTTCGAGCGCTGGCTCGACGTCGTCGTCATGCAGCGCCATCTCGGGCCGGGCGACGCCGCGGCACCGGCTTGATGCCCGCACCGGGCTCCGTCGGCCGGCCCCGGTCGCGGGCGGTCGCGACCTGGCTCGCGCTCGTCGGCGGCAGCCTCGGCCTGCATCGCTTCTACCTTCACGGCGCGCGCGATCCCTGGGCCTGGCTGCACGCGCTTCCGACAGCCGTCGGCGCCTACGGCCTGTGGCGCATGCGCCAGATGGGCGTCGACGATTCGCTCGGCTCTCTCCTGGTTCCGTTCCTCGGCGTCATGCTGGCGACGACCATGCTGCAGGCGATCGTCTATGGCCTCGCGAGCGACGAACGCTGGGCCGCCCGCCATGGCGGCGCCGCAGGCGCAGGGCGCGGCTGGGCGACGTACGTCGCCGTCGTGGTCGCGCTCGCGGTCGGCGCCTCGGTCACCGTGGCGACGATCGCCTTCACCGCCCAGCGCTACTTCGAGTCGCGCGCCGAGATCAGGTGAAGAGGGCGAAGCTGACGCTGTAGAAGACGCCGGCGACGAAGGCCGAGGCAGGGATCGTGAAGATCCAGGCCCAGACGATGTTGCCCGCCAGGCCCCAGCGCACCGCCGCGGCGCGCCGCACCGAGCCGACGCCGACGATCGCGCCGGTGATCGTGTGCGTGGTCGAGACCGGGATGCCGAGCGCCGTCGCCAGGAAAAGCGTGATCGCGCCGCCCGTTTCCGCGCAGAAGCCGCCCACCGGCTTCAGCTTGGTGATCTTCTGGCCCATCGTCTTGACGATCCGCCAGCCGCCGAACATGGTGCCCAGGCCGATCGCGATGTAGCAGGACCAGATCACCCACGTCGGCGGCATCGCCGCGCTGGCGCTGGCGTAGCCCGAGGCGATCAGCAGCATCCAGATGATGCCGATCGTCTTCTGCGCGTCGTTGCCGCCGTGGCCCAGGCTGTAGAGGCCGGCCGAAACGAGTTGCATGCGGCGGAACAGGTTGTCGACCTTGAGCGGCGAGGCGTGCCGGAAGATGTTGGCGACCAGCACCATCAGCAGCGCGCCGAGCAGGAAGCCCAGCACCGGCGAGAGGAAGATGAAGATCACCGTCTTCCAGATCCCGGCCGGGATCAGCGAGCCGGCGCCGGCCTTGGCGATGACGGCACCGACGATGCCGCCGATCAGCGCGTGCGACGAGCTCGACGGGATGCCCCACCACCAGGTGACGAAGTTCCAGGCGATCGCGCCGATCAGCGCACCGAAGACGACGTGATGGTCGACGACGCCCGGCTGGGCGATGCCCTTGCCGACGGTGGCGGCGACGCTCAGGTGGAAGATGAAGATCGCGACGATGTTGAAGAACGCCGCGAAGACGATCGCCTGCTGCGGCTTCAGCACGCCGGTCGAGACGACGGTGGCGATCGAGTTCGCCGCGTCGTGGAAGCCGTTCATGAAGTCGAACGCGACCGCGAGCGCGACGAGCAGCGCCACCACGCCGAACGAGATCTCGGTCGGTGTCATTCGGAACGGCCGCTCAGGAGTTCTCGAGGACGACGCCCTCGATGAGGTTCGCAACGTCCTCGCATCGATCCGAGATCGATTCGAGCAGCTCGTAGATGGCGCGCAGCTTGATCAGCTCGCGGACGTCCTTCTCCTCGCGGAACAGGCGCGACATCGCCGAGCGCATGACGCGGTCGGCGTCGGACTCGAGGCGGTCGATCTCCTCGCAGGTCTTGAGGGCCGCCTGGGCGACGTCGGGCTGGCTGATCGTCGAGAGCAGCGAGACCGCGTGCTGGACGCGCTCGCAGCACTTCGCGCTCAGGTCGCCGAGGCGCAGGATGTCGTCGTTCATCGCCTGCACGTCGTAGAGCGACATCGTCTCGCTCGCGTCCTGCAGCAGGTCGAGGATGTCGTCCATCGCGTTGATCAGGCCGTGGATCTGCTCGCGGTCGATCGGCGTGATGAAGGTCTTGTGGAGCAGCCGGTTGACCTCGGCCGTGATCTTGTCGGCCTGGCGCTCGGAGTGGCCGACCTCGCTCGCGTGCTTGTCGCGCAGTTCCGGGTCGGCGTAGTGCTGGATCAGCCGGATGAAGGCGCGCGCGCCTTCGGCGATGTGCGCGCCGTGCTGGTTGAACAGCTCGAAGAAGTTGCCTTCGCGCGGCAGCAGCTTGCCGAACAGCATCGTGTCTCCTCTGGCGGTCGGATCGGGGGTGAACGGGGGCGGGACGGGCGAGTGTACGAGCGCTCACAAAGCGGGAACGGGCGCCGGCACGCGTTCCGCGACAATGCCGGCCACGCCCTGCCACCCCGGGGCGAGGACGATCGATGGCGGACGACTCGGCACGAAGCATGACGGCGGCAGGCGATGCCGTGCTCGTCGTGCGCGACCTCGAGTGCAGGCGCGGCGATCGCGTCCTGTTCGCGCCGATCAGCTTCGTCGTCGGCGCCGGACAGATCGTCTGGATCCGCGGCGCCAACGGCCAGGGCAAGACGACCTTGTTGCGAACGATCGCCGGACTGTCGGCGCCGGCGGCGGGAGAGATCGCCTGGGCCGGCGCGCCCGAGATCGCGCCTCGGCCGCTGTACCTGGCGCACGCGAACGCGCTGAAGGAGGACCTCACGGTCGCCGAGTCGCTTCGCTTCCTGCTTCATCTGGGCGGCAGCCACGTTGAAGGGGGCGACGTCGACGCCGCGCTCGAGCGCTTCGGCATGACCAGCCGAAAGGACGCCTTCGTCCGCACGCTGTCGCAGGGGCAGCGTCGGCGGGTCGCCCTGGCGCGCCTGGCGGCGCAGCGCGAGCTGCGACCGTGGCTGCTCGACGAGCCCTTCGACGCCCTCGACGCCGCCGGCGTCGAGCTCCTCGCAGGGATCCTCGTCCAGCATGCCAAGCGTGGCGGATCGGTCGTCCTCACCAGCCATCTGCCCTTGCCGATCGACGAGCCTCCGCCGGTCGTCGTCCAGTTGCGTGAGCCCGCCCTTGCATGAAGAGCACGTTCGCCGTGCTGGTCGCGCGCGACCTGCGTCTGGCGGCGCGGCGCCGCGTCGACGTGGTCCTGCCGATCGCCTTCTTCACCGTGGCGGTGAGCCTGTTCCCGCTCGGCGTCGGCCCCGAGCCGCAGATGCTGCGCCAGATCGCGCCCGGCGTCGTCTGGGTCGCGGCGCTGCTGGCGGCGATGCTGTCGGTGACCCAGCTCTACGCGGCCGACCACGCCGACGGCTCGCTCGAGCAGATGCTTCTGGTCCCCGGCGCGCGCATCGCGATCGTCGTCGCCAAGGCGGTCTCGCACTGGCTGCTCACCGGCCTGCCGCTCGTCGCCGCGGCGCCGGTGTTCGGCCTGCTCTTCGACATGGAACCGGCCGCGATCGGCGCGCTGATCGCCGGGCTCGTGCTCGGCACGCCGGTGCTGAGCCTGCTCGGCGGACTCGGCGCGGCGCTCACCCTCGGCCTGCGCAGCGGTGCCGTTCTTTTGATCCTGATCATCGTCCCGCTCTGCATTCCGGCGATCATCTTCGGTGCCGGTGCCGTCGCTGCGGTCGACGCCGGCACGTCGCCGGGCGGCCACTATTCGCTGCTCGGCGCGCTTTTCATCTTCACCGCGGTGCTCGCACCGATCGCCACGGCGGCGGCATTGCGCATCGCGACCGAATGACCGCGCACGAGGATCGATGGTGAGCACGACATGGCGCTTCTTCCGCTTCGCTTCGCCGGCCGCGTTCTATCCGCTCGCCGGCAGTCTGGTGCCGTGGTTCACCGCCGTCGCCGCCATCCTGGCTGCGATCGGCCTGTACCTGGGCATGTTGCGCGCGCCCACCGATGCGACCCAGGGCGACGCCTACCGGATCATCTTCATCCACGTTCCCGCCGCCTGGATGTCGATGCTGCTCTACGTCGTGATGGCGTTCTGGGCCGCGATCGGCTGGGCCTTCAACGCCCGCCTGGCGTCGATCGTCGCCCGGGCGATCGCGCCGACCGGGGCGCTGTTCACCTTCCTGGCGCTGTGGACGGGCGCGCTCTGGGGCAAGCCGACCTGGGGCACGTGGTGGGTCTGGGACGCGCGGCTGACCTCCGAGCTGATCCTGCTCTTCCTCTACGGCGGCTACCTCGCCCTCGTCTCGGCGATCGACGACACGCGCCGCGCCGACCGCGCCGGCGCCCTGCTCGCCGTGGTGGGCAGCGTCAACGTGCCGATCATCTATTTCTCGGTGATCTGGTGGAATACGCTGCATCAGGGGGCGAGCGTCAGCGTCGCCGCGGCGCCGAAAATGGCCAGCGTGATGCTGCTGGCGATGCTGCTGATGACATTGGCGTTCTGGGCCTATGCATTCGCGGTGGTCTTCGTGCGCACCAGGGCCATCGCCCTCGAACGCGACAATCACGCGGCGTGGGCGAGCGAAGCAGTCGGTCGCAGCCCCGCCGGTCAAGGAGCAACTTCGTGAACTGGAACAGCGCCGCCGAGTTCTTCGCCATGGGCGGCTATGGCACCTACGTGTGGGGCTCGTACGCGGTGACCATCGCCTGCATGGCGATCGAGCCGGTGTTGGTCGCGCTGCGCCATCGCCGCGCCCGCCGAGAGCTCGTCGGAGCGCCGCGATGAAGCCGCGCCAGAAGCGTCTGGCCATCGCGGGCGGGATCGTCTGCGCCGTCGGCGTGGCCGCCGCGCTGGTGCTGAACGCTTTCCAGAGCAACCTGGTCTTCTTCTATTCGCCTTCGCAAGTGGCGGCGAAGGAAGCGCCGAGTGCGCGCACGTTCCGGATCGGCGGCATGGTCGAGAAGGGGTCTTTGAAGCGCGAGGGAACGAAGGCGAGCTTCGTCGTCACCGACACGGCCAAGTCGATCACCGTCCGCTACGAAGGCATCCTTCCCGACCTCTTCAAGGAAGGCAAGGGCGTCGTCGCCCAGGGCCAGCTGCAGGGCGACGTGTTCGTCGCCCGCGAGGTGCTGGCCAAGCACGACGAGAACTACATGCCGCCCGAAGCCGCCGACGCGCTCAAACGCGCCCAGCTGGGCAACCCGAAGCTGGCCGAATCGATGAGCACCGAAGGGATCCGCAAATGACGCCCGAACTCGGCCACTTGGCACTGTGGATCGCCCTCGGCGTCGCCGCCGTGCTCGGCATCATGCCCATGCTCGGCGCGGCGCGCGGACGTGCCGACTGGATGGCGCTGGCGCGGCCCTCGGCACGGCTGCTGTTCGTGCTCGTGGCCTTTGCCTTCGCCTGCCTCGCGCTGAGCTTCGTCGGCAACGACTTCTCGGTCCTCAACGTCGCGAACAACTCGAACAGCACCTTGCCGCTGCAGTACCGGATCGCCGCGACCTGGGGCAGCCACGAAGGCTCGATTCTGCTGTGGCTGCTGATGCTGACGTTCTGGGCGGTCGCGGTCGCGACGTTCAGCAGCCACCTACCCGACAAGGTGTCGGCGCGGATCCTGGCCGTCATGGGCCTGCTCTCGTTCGGCTTCCTGCTCTTCCTGCTCGCGACGTCGAACCCGTTCGATCGCCTCATCCCGGCCGCGCCGGAAGGGCGCGACCTCAACCCGCTCCTGCAGGACCCGGGGATGGTGATCCATCCGCCCATGCTCTACATGGGCTACGTCGGCCTTTCGGTCGCGTTCTCGTTCGCGGTGGCCGCGCTGATCGGCGGCAACCTCGACGCCACCTGGGCGCGCTGGACGCGTCCTTGGACCACGGCGGCCTGGATCTTCCTCACCATCGGCATCGCCCTCGGCAGCGCCTGGGCCTACTACGAGCTCGGCTGGGGCGGCTGGTGGTTCTGGGATCCGGTCGAGAACGCCTCGTTCATGCCCTGGCTGGTCGCCACTGCGCTGATCCATTCGCTCGCCGTCACCGAGAAGCGCAACAGCTTCAAGAACTGGACCGTGCTGCTCGCCATCCTGGCCTTCTCGCTCTCGCTGCTCGGCACCTTCCTGGTCCGCTCGGGCGTGCTCTCGTCGGTGCACGCGTTCGCGACCGATCCGCGCCGCGGCCTCTTCATCCTCGCCTTCCTGGTCATCGTCATCGGCTCGTCGCTGACGCTCTACGCCTGGCGCGCGCCGAGCGTCGGCCTCGGCGCCCGCTTCGGCCTCCTCTCGCGCGAAACGCTGCTGCTCGGCAACAACGTGCTCCTCGTCGTCGCCTGCGGCGCGGTCCTGCTCGGCACGCTCTATCCGCTCGCGCTCGACGCGATGAACATGGGCAAGATCTCGGTCGGCCCGCCCTACTTCGACACCGTGTTCGTGCCGCTCCTGACGCCGCTCATCTTCCTGATGGGCGTCGGACCGATGGCGCGCTGGAAGGACTCCGCCCTTCCCGATCTCGCGTCCCGGCTCAAGTGGGCGGCGGGCAGCGCCGTCGTCGCCACCCTGATCGTCGCCTGGCTGAAGGGCGGCGTGAGCATCGTCGCGGCCACCGGGCTCCTGATGGCGTTCTGGATCGTCGCCTCGGTCGCCACCGACCTCACCGAGCGGTTGCGGCCCGCCGGGGGCGTGCGCGCCAGCGTGATGCACCGCGCGCGCCAGATCCCGCGGGCGATGGTCGGCATGATGATCGCGCACGTCGGCGTCGCCGTCTTCATCCTCGGCGTCACGCTCGTTCGCAGCGGCGAAGTCGAGCGCGACGTGCAGATGGGGCCGGGCGAGACGACGACGATCGACGGCATCGTCTTCACCTTCCGCGGCGCGAGCGACGTGCGCGGCCCGAACTACCGCGCCGCGCAGGGCGAGATCGAGGTGACGAAGGACGGCCGCAAGATCACCACCCTGCGCCCCGAGAAGCGCTTCTATCCGGCAACGCAGACGACCCTCACCGAGGCGGCGATCGACGTCGGCCTGACGCGCGACCTCTACGTCTCGCTCGGCGAGCCGGTCGGCGCGGCGTGGATCGTCCGCATCTACGTCAAGCCGTTCGTCGACTGGATCTGGGGCGGCTGCCTGATCATGGCGCTCGGCGGGCTGCTTGCCGCGAGCGATCGGCGCTATCGCGCCCGGGCTCGCGAGCGCGCGCCCGCCTACGCGACCGCGACCGCATGAAGCGCCTCTGGTTCCTGATCCCGCTCGGCGCTTTCCTCGCGCTGGCGCTCGTCCTCTCGGTCGGCCTGAAGCGCGACCCGCGCGAGGTGCCGTCGCCGCTGATCGACAAGCCGGCGCCGAAGTTCTCCCTCACCCGGCTCGACGACGCCGCCAAGACCGTTCGCCTCGGCGACTTGAAGGGCAAGGCGTTCATCCTCAACGTGTGGGCGTCGTGGTGCGTGGCCTGCCGCGAAGAGCACCCGATCCTGGTCGAGTTCGCGAAGAAGCGCGTGGTCCCGGTCTACGGCCTCAACTACAAGGACACCCGGCCCGACGCGAGCGCCTGGCTGGCGCGCTTCGGAAACCCCTACGACGCATCGTTCTTCGACGAGGACGGCCGCGTCGGCATCGACTTCGGCGTCTACGGCGTCCCCGAGACTTTCGTCATCGACGGCAACGGCGTCATCCGCATGAAGCACATCGGCCCGCTGACGCCCGAGGTCCTGGCGGACAAGATCGAGCCGCTGCTGAAGAAGCTCGACGCCTGATGACTGCGTATCGCCTCGTTCTCGGCGCCTTCATCCTGGCGACATCGCTGTCGCTCCTCGCCAAGGAGGCGCCTGCCGAGGCCGCCGATCCCGCGCTCGAAGCGCGCATGGTCCGCATCACCTCGGAGCTGCGCTGCCTGGTCTGCCAGAACCAGACCATCGCCGACTCGAACGCCTCGCTCGCGGTCGACCTGCGCCGCGAGGCACGCAGCCTGCTCAAGCAAGGCAAGAGCGACGCCGAGGTCATCGACTACATGACGGCGCGCTACGGCGACTTCGTTCTCTATCGCCCGCCGCTGCGCGCGACGACGTTCCTGCTCTGGTTCGGCCCGGCGCTGATGCTCGTCGGCGGCGGCGCCGTCCTCCTCGTCGTCCTGCGGCGCCGCAGCCGCATGGCCGCCGAAGCGTTCGACGCCGACGACGAGCTCGCCGACGAGCCCGGTGCGGTCGACGTCACCCTCGCCTCCTCTAACGCCGGCACGCCCGGCCCCGCCTGACATGGCCGCCCTCGATCCCCTCGCCGCGGCGCGCGCCCGGCTGCAGAAGCTGAAGGCCGAGCACGACGCCGGCCGGCTCGACGATCGCCGCTACGACGAGGCTCGACGCTCGATCGAGCGCGAGATCGGCGAGGGCCTGCTCGCCGGCATCGACAAGGCGCCGACGGCGCGTCCCTCGTGGGCCCTGGTCGGCTTGCTGTTTCTCTTCGTCGTCGCTCTGGCGGGAGTCGGCTACTGGAAGACCGGCTCGCCGTCCTTGATTGGCGGCCCCCCTCCCGCGACGGAGGCCTCCGCGGCGGAGGGGCAGCCGCACACCTCGAACGCCGCAACGCCTGCCGCCGTGCAGCAGATAGAGGAAATGCTCGGCAAGCTGGCCGAGCGCCTGAAGGACAAGCCCGACGACGCCGAGGGGTGGACCATGCTTGCCCGCTCCTACACCGTCCTGCGCCGCTTCAACGAGGCGATTCCCGCCTATGCCCGCGCCGCCGAGCTGCGGCCCGACAGCGCGCCGCTGCTGGCCGACTACGCCGACGCCGTCGCCGCGACCCAGCAGACGGCGAACAACCCGCGCTCGATCGCCTTGATCGAGCGCGCCCTGAAAGCCGATCCGAAACATCACAAGACGCTCGCCCTCGCCGGCAGCGCTGCCTTCGACCGCGGCGACTATGCCGTCGCGATCGACTACTGGCAGAAGATCGCCGACCAGCTGCCGCCCGGCAGCGAGCTCGCGCCGCAGGTGCAGGCGATGATCGGCGACGCGCGCGAGAAGCTGGGCGCGACCGGCGCGGCACCGCCGCCGACGACTGTCGCAGCGGCGCCGCCGACGCCCCGACCGGCGCCCGCGCCTGGGCCTGCGAACGCGGCACAGGCGGCGCCCGGCAACAGCGTGAGCGGCACGGTGACGCTCGATCCCCAGGTGGCGGCTCAGGCGGGCCCGGACGACTCGGTCTTCGTCTTCGCACGCGCTGCCAGCGGCAGCCGCATGCCGCTCGCCGTCCAGCGCGCCAAGGTCAAGGACCTGCCGCTCGCGTTCAAGCTGGACGACAGCATGGCGATGGCGCCGGGAATGAACTTGTCGAGCGCGCCGCAACTGACCGTCGGCGCGCGCATCAGCAAGAGCGGCAACGCGATCCCTCAGCCGGGCGATCTCTCGGGCGAGACCACGGGCGTGACGCCGGGCGCGAAGAACATCGCCATCCGCATCGGCACGGTCGTCGGGAAGCCCTGAGGCGACGCGCCTCGCGGGCGCGCTCGCACGAGGCGCGATCAGTCGAAGGCGATGTCGGCGGCGGCGGCGCCGAGAACGCCGCGGCGTCCTTGGAAACGTTCGAGCGTTTCCACCAGCTCGGTCAAGTCGGCGTCGCGCTCGAGCGGATGGAAGCGCTCGGTGTCGACGACGAATACCGGAGCGCCGTCGTAGGACGCGAAGAATTCCGCGTAGGCGTCGCACAGGCGCTCCAGGTACGCGAGGTCGATGCCGTGCTCCATCGCGACGCTGCGGCGCCGCACCCGCGCCAGCAGCGAAGGGGGCATCGCCTGCAGGCGGACGACGAGGTCGGGCTCGCCGAGCTGCGCCGCGATCGGCTGGTGCATCTGCGCGTAGAGGCGATATTCCTCGTCGCTCAGGTTGAGCTGCGCGAACAGCGCGTCCTTGGCGAACATGAAGTCGCTGACGATGGTCTGCGCGAACATGCTCGGCTGCGCGATCGCGCGAAACTGGCGCTCGCGCTGGAACAGGAAGAAGAGCTGCGTCTGGAACGCGTAGCCGGCGCGGTCGCCGTAGAAGCGGGCGAGGAACGGGTTCTCGCCCGGCTGCTCGAGCATCAGCTCGGCGCCGATGCGTTCGGCGAGCAGGCGTGCCAGCGTCGTCTTGCCCGCGCCGATCGGCCCCTCGATGGCGATGTGGCGAAAGCGCTCGAGCGATCGGGCTGCGCTCATCGGCCGCGAAAGACGAAGTACACGGCGCCGACGAGGCACAGGCCCGCCCACAGGAAGTCGAGCTTCAACGGCTCCTTCATGACCGCGAGCGCGAACGGCGCGAACACCAGTTCGAGGCGGCGAGGAGTGCGACGGTGCGAACCGGCACCGGGATCGAATCGATCATCGGTCCAGTTTAGCGACGCGCTGCTCGACGACCGCGGCGAGCAGATCGGCCACCCGCCCGCGCCGGCCGATGACGAGCTGCGGCGCGATCTCGGCCAGCGGCGCGAGCACGAACGCGCGCTCGTGCAGGCGCGGGTGCGGTAGCGTCAGCTCCTCGCTCGCGACGGCGAGGTCGCCGTAGAGCAGGAGGTCGAGATCGAGCGTGCGTGGCGCGCCGGCGAAGGGGCGCAGCCGGCCGTGGCGCGCCTCGATCGCCTGCAGGGCGTGGAGCAGGTCGAACGCCGAGAGTCCCGTCCGCAGCCGGGCAACCGCGTTGAGAAAGTCGCCTCCGGAGGCGTCGAGCGGCGCCGACGAAAACAGCGCGGAACGCGCCAGCAGCGTGGTCGATGGCAGCTGGGCCAGCTCGGCGCAAGCGCTCTCGATCTCGGCCGCGCGATCGCCGAGATTGGAGCCGAGGCCGACGAAGGCATCGCTCGCTGCGGCGGCCGGAGTCGGCGCGGCCATCGCCCGCGATCAGGGCGGCGTGCCGCCCGGGTCGGCCGGCCGCCGCCGGCGGCGCCTGCGCTTGCGCGGCGCTGAAGCCTCTGACGTGCCGTCGCCGTCGGCGCCCGGCGACTCCGTGTCGTCGTCGGCATCGCCTCGCTCGGCGGCGTCACCCCTGTCGGCGCCGCCCTGTCGCATCGGCGCGCCGCCGGCGTCGCCGCGATCCGGCGGCCCGCTGCGCGGCGCCTCTCGCTTGACCCGGCGTGGCCCGCGCTGCTCGCGAACGCTTTCGAGCAGGTCGCGTCTCTTCTCGTCGTTCGCCTGGAACAGTGCTTCCCACCAGACGGCGAGCTCCGGGTCGGCCTCGCCGACCTCGCCGCGCAGACGCATGAAGTCGAGGCCGGCGCGAAAGCGCGGCTGCTCGAGCAGCGCCGGCGCGGAGCTGCTCGCGCGGCGTTCGAAGCGCGGCTGCAGCATCCAGATCTCGCGCATGTCGACGGCCAGCTTGCCGCGCCCGGAGATGTCGCCGATGCGCGCGTCGAAGGCGGCGTCGATGGCCGCCTGCAGGGCCGGGAACGGCGCTTCGCCCGAGGCCTGGCGCTGCTTCCACTGGTCCTGGACGTCGTGCCACAGCATCGCCGCGAGCATGAAGCTCGGCGCCACGGGCTTGCCTTCGGCGACGCGGGCGTCGGTGTCGGCGAGCGCCAGGCGGACGAACTTCTCGCGGCCGTCGTGGCGCTGCGCCTCGTCGAGGGCGACGTCGAGCACCGGGAACACGCCGCGATGCAGGCCGAGCTTCTTCAGCTCGACGATCGAGGCCAGCGCATGGCCGGTCTGCAGCAGCTTGATCATCTCGTCGAAGGTGCGCGACTGCGGCACGTTGTCGAGCAGCGCCGCCATCTCCTTGATCGGCGCGCGCGTCTTGGCCTCGATCTCGAAGCCGAGCTTGGCGGCGAAGCGGACGGCGCGAATGATGCGCACCGGATCCTCGCGATAGCGCGCCACCGGGTCGCCGATCATGCGCAGGAGCTTCTTCTTCGCATCCTTGATGCCGCCATGGTAGTCGACCACGATCTCCTTCACCGGGTCGTAGTACATCGCGTTGACGGTGAAGTCGCGCCGCGCGGCATCCTCGACCTGCGGCCCCCAGACGTTGTCGCGCAGCACGCGCCCCTCCGCGTCGACGACGTGGGTCTTGTCGACGAGATCCCGGCGCGAGGTCTTCTCGTTGCCCGTCACCTGCTCGGCGTCGGCGGCGGCGAGCATGGCCCGGAAGGTCGAGACCTCGATCACTTCCGAGAGGCCGCGGTCCTGGCGGCCGCGACCGAAGACGACGTGGACGATGCGGAAGCGCCGGCCGATGATGAAGGCGCGCCGGAACAGCGACTTCACCTGCTCCGGCGTCGCATTGGTGGCGACGTCGAAGTCCTTGGGACGAAGGCCGACGAGCAGGTCGCGCACCGCGCCGCCGACGACGTAGGCCTCGTAGCCGGCGTCGGCGAGCGTCGAGACGACCTTGACGGCACGCTCGTCGACGAGCGCCGGGTCGATGCCGTGCTCGGACTTCGGCACCTCGACGCGCTTGCCGCGCGGAACGCCCGAGCCTGCGCCGTCAGATTTGCCGAGGAGCTTGGAGATGAACTTCTTGATCATGCGAACAACGTGAGGATGCGCCAGCCGCGGGCGCGTGCGAGGGCTTCGAGCTCCGGCGACGGATTGGTGGCGACCGGGTCGGTCGCCTTCTCGAGCAGCGCCAGGTCGTTGAGCGAATCGCTGTAGACGCTGATCCGCTCGAAGTCCGACCAGTTGTCGCCGCTCGCCGCCAGCCATTGTCCGACACGAACGACCTTGCCTTCGCGAAACGCCGGTACGCCGTCGATCCGCCCGGTCGGCGCGCCGTCGGCGCCGCGCTGGAGGCGGGTCGCCACGAGCGCGTCGATGGCGAAGGCCGCGGCGATCGGCGCGGTGACGAAGTCGTTGGTCGAGGTGACGATCGCCAGCCGGTCGCCGCGCTCGCGATGCGATTCCACCAGCGCCTGCGCCGCAGGCCGCAGCGCCGGCGCGACGACCTCGCGCATGAAGCGCTCGCGCCCGGCGGCGAGCTCGGCCGCACTTCGTGCGCGCAAGGGCGCGGTGGCGAAGGCGATATAGGCGTCGATGTCGAGCCGGCCGGCGCGATAGTCGCCATAGAAGGCGTCGTTGCCGGCGCGGAAGGCCGCTGCATCGACCCAGCCGAGCTCCATCATGAACTCGCCCCAGGCGTGGTCCGAGTCGATCGGCAGCAGGGTCAGGTCGAGGTCGAACAGGGCCAGGTTCAAGGCGCGCCCTCCTCGGCGAGCATCTGCTTCAGGAGCGGCACGGTGATCGCGCGCTTGCTCGCGAGCGAGAACTCGTCGAGGCGATCGAGCTGGGCCATCAGGTGCTTCAGGTCGCGCGCAAAGCGCGTCAACAGGTAGTCCATGACCTCGTCGGAGAGAAAGGTGCCGCGCCGGTCGGCCTCGCGCCGGAGCGCCGCGCGCACCTCGGCTTCGCCGAGCGGCGCGAGCGCGAACACGTGGCCCCAACCGAGCCGGGTGCGCAGGTCTTCGCGGACGGCGAGGTCGACGGGCGGAACACTGCCTGCGGCAACGATGCCGGCAGCGCGCGTCGTCGCGTCGACGAAGAGCGCGAACGCGGCCTGCTGCTGCGCGGCGTCGAGCGCCTGGGCGTCGTCGATGACGAGCCAGTCGCGGTCGCCGCTCGCGCTCCACGGCGCCGGTGTCGCCGCCGAGAACCAGGCCGCCTGCTGGCCATGCGTCGCGGCCCGCTCGACGAGGGCATGCAGCAGGTGCGTCTTGCCGCTGCCGGCCGGTCCCCACAGGTAGACCGGCGGTGCACCGGGGCCGAGCGCGAGCAGGTGGGCGAGCGCTTCGCCGTTGCTGCCGGGCAGGAAATTCTCGAACGTCCGCGCCGGCTCCGGCCCGATCGCGAGCGGGATCTGCTTCACGGCGCCCCCAGGAATGCAGCTGGCGCCGCAGCGCCGCCCCCCGAGGGGGCGTTCGCATCTGGGGACGGCCCGGCGACGCTCATCCGTTGTAGAGGCTGCTCTGCGTATAGCCGGCACGCAGCCGCGCCGTCGCGACGGCGATCAGCGCGCTGGCCGGCAACGCGATCAGGACGCCCACGAAGCCGAACAGGTGGCCGAATGCGAACAGCGCGAAGATCACCGTCAGCGTGCTCATTCCGATGCGCTGGCCGACCATCTTCGGCGTCAGGAACAGGCCCTCGACGATCTGGCCGATGCCGTAGACGACGAACACCGCGATCGGCCCGTACCAGCCGGTGAACTGGAGCGCGCCGGCGAGCAGCGCGAGGATCATGCCGATACCGAAGCCGACGTACGGAACGAAGATCGCCAGGCCGGTGAAAACGCCGACCGGCACCGCGAGCTCGAAGCCGAACAGCGCCAGGCCGACGCTGTAGAACGCCGCCATCAGGAGCATCACGAGCAGCTGGCCGCGCAGGTACTGGCCGAGGACGACGTCGCAGTCGTGGACGAAGGAGGCGACGCGCGGGCGCAGGCGCGGCGGCACGAGCGCGATGGCGCGCAGCACGTAGAACGGCCAGTCGACGAGCAGATAGAACAGCACCACCGGCACCAGGATCACGTAGCCGACGACGGTGACGACGATGCTGCCGCCGATGCGCGCCGAGACCAGAGCCGCCGCGATTCCCTCGTCCCAGTTGGCGCTCAGGTACTTGATCAGGAACTCGCGCAGGCTGGCGGGATCGAGCGAGACATGGATGCCCATCTGCGCCAGCCACGGCGACACGGCATGGTTGATCCGCTCGACCAGGAGCGGCAGCTGCTCGTTGAGGAGTGGAAGTTCCTTGGACAGGATCGGCACGATCAGGAGCACGAGCGCTGCCAGCGCGACGAGCGCCGCGACCTCGACCAGCATCACGGCGACGAGGCGCGGCACGCGGCGCGCCGCGAGCTGCTCGACCGCCGGGTGGAGGGCATAGGCGAGCACGGCGCCGATCACGAACGGCGTCAGCACCGGTCCGAGCAGCCACAGCAGGATCGCCGCGACGGCCGCGAGCAGGGCCCAGTTGAGGATGCGCCGCTGCGACGGAGTCAGGCCCATCGCAGGGCCCGGAGCACGAAGGATTCCGCGCCTGTCAATGCAGGCGCGACGGGTCGCCGTGGCCGAGCTCGATCAGCCGCTCGTTGATGGCGAAGCGATCGCCCGCGTGAGGCACGTGCTCGAGGTAACTCGACAGATCGGCGACCGCCGCCTTGACGGCGCCGAGCTGCGCCGCCGCCAGGCCGCGGTCGCGCCGCTCTTCCCAGGCGCCCGGCAGGAGGATGACGAGCCGTTGCGTCACGGCGTGGAGGCGACGCCAGTCGTCGGCGCTGCGGTGAATCTCCTTCAGGTTGCGCAGCATGCGGGCGATGATCTCGCGCGGCGCCGCCGCCTGCAGGAAGAGCGCGAGCGAGACCGGCGAATCGCCCGGCAGGCCTTCGCGGCGGCGGTAGGGAACGAGCAGCGCGTCGAGCGCCTCGCGCGACATCGACTGGCCGGTGAACGGATCGATCACGACCTCGCCCTGCGGCATGCGCAACTTGACCAGGAAATGGCCAGGGAAGGAGACGCCGTTCGCGTGCAAGCCGATCTGGGTCGCGATCTCGACGTAGAGGACTGCGAGCGTGATCGGGATGCCGCGCCGGCTCTGCAGCACGAAATGCAGGTAGCTGTTCTTGGCGTCGTAGTAGTCGTTGACGTTGCCCGCGAAGCCGAGCTCCTGGAAGAAGAAGCGATTGAGCAGGCGCAACCGCTGCATCGGCGCGGCATCTCCGGCGATGCGGGTCTTGAGCCGCGCCGCCAGGCTGTCGATCTCGGCCAGAACGCCCTGGCAGTCGAGCGCGGGGTAGTCGTCCTGGGCGATGGCGAGCGCCGTCTCGGCGACGGACAGGCTCGCGTCGTCGGCGACGAGAGAGGCGAAATACTCGAGCGCCGTGGGCGCGTGAAGGCGCAGGGAGCCGGTCATCGGAGAAGTTTAGAGCCTCGCGACCGGCCCTGTACACGAGGAGAGCTCAAGCGCGACGCGAGAAGTCGCGCGGCCGAATGCCGGCCGCGAGCAGCACGCCGAAATACACGATGGCCGCCGCGCCGAGGCAAGCGGCAAGCCAGGCGGAGCGCAAGGCGTCGTGACCGGCCAGGCCGAACCAATCGATGTTCACGGCCGCGACTGCCAGCAGCGCGCTCATCGCCAACGTCGCGAAGACGAGCTTGAGGGCGAAACGGCCCCATCCCGGCGCCGGCTGGTACCAGCCGCCTCGCTTCAGGCCGACGAAGAGCCAGATCGCGTTGATCGTCGCACCGAGGCTCACCGACAACGCCAGCCCGGCAGGGCCGAGGAGCGGCACGAACACGGCGTTCATCGCCTGTGTCAGCGCGAGGACGATGACGGCGATCGTCACCGGCGTGCGAATGTCCTGGCGCGCGTAGAAGCCGGGAGCGAGGATCTTGACGCCGATCAGGCCGACCAGGCCGACACCGTAGCCGCGCAGCGCGTAGGCGGTCTTGGCGGCGGCGTGGGCGTCGAAGTTGCCGCGCTGGAAGAGCGTCGCGACGAGGGCTTCCGGGAAGACCAGCAGCGCCGCGGCGCACGGCAGGGCCAGCACCGCGGCCAGGCGCAGGCCCCAGTCGAGCATGCCGGAGTAGCCGGCGGCGTCGCCCCGGCCCTGGGCCGCCGACAGGTGCGGGATGAGCACTGCGCCGAGGGCGACGCCGAGCAGCGAGGTCGGGAACTCCATCAGCCGGTCGGCGTAGAACAGCCACGACACGGCGCCGACGCCCTGGTGCGAGGCGATCTGGGTGTTGATGAGGATCGACAGCTGCGCGACCGAGACACCGAGCAGCGCCGGCGCCATCTGGCGCACGATCGTGCGCACGCCCGGGTTCCGCCAGGCCTCGGCGAGCGAGCGCAGGCCGAGGCCGATGCGCGGCACGACACCGACTCGCCACAGCGCCGGGATCTGCACCGCGAGCTGCAGCACGCCGCCCAGCATGACCCCGGCGGCGAGCGCATAGATGCGCTCGATGCCGGCGCGCGCGAACACCGGCACGAGGAGCCAGACCGCGCTGATCATGGCCAGGTTCAGCAGCACCGGCGTCGCCGCCGGCACGGCGAAGCGCTTCCAGGTGTTGAGGATGCCCGCCGACAGGGAAACGAGCGAGATGAAGCCGATGTAGGGAAACATCACCCGGGTCATGACGACGGCGTCGTCGAAGCGCTCGAGGCCGGAGGCCATCAGCCAGACCACCACCGGCGCCGCGACGACGCCGACGACGCAGGTGACCACGAGCACCAGGAACAGCACGGTCGCGACGGCGTCGATCAGCTGCCGAGTGGCTTCATCGCCCTCGGCGCCGCGGGTGCGCGCGAGCGCCGGCACGAACGCCTGGGTAAAGGCGCCCTCGCCGAACAGCCGGCGCAGCAGGTTGGGGATGCGAAAGGCGACGTTGAAGGCGTCGAACGAGGCACCCGCGCCGAACACCGACGAGACGACGATGTCGCGAACCAGGCCGGTCACGCGCGAGGCGAGGGTGAAGAGGGAGATCGTCGACGCCGCGCGGAGCAGGTTCATGGAAGGGGTGGGGCCGGGGCAATGCTCTTGACGATCCCGCCGATGCTATACTCGTGGTCTTTGCCGAAATACATCTAGCGTCACATGGCCACCGCCTCCAAAGCCAAGAAGAAGACCGTCCGCATCGCCTCCGGGCTGAAGCGCGCGCGCCAGGACATCAAGCTCAACGCCGCCAACACGGCGCTCCGCTCGCGCTTTCGCACCGTCATCAAGAACGTGCAGAAGGCGGTCGACGCCGGCGACAAGGCCAAGGCCGCCGAGCTGTTCAAGGTCGCCCAGCCGATCATCGATTCGGTTGCCGACAAGAACCTCTTTCACAAGAACAAGGCGGCGCGCCACAAGAGCCGCCTGGCCGCCAAGGTGAAGGCGCTGGCAACCGCCTCCGCCTGAGCCCGCTTCCGGCAAGACGAAGGGCCCGCGCTGCGGGCCCTTTTTCATGGCGCGTCCAGCTCGGGGCGTTCGATGACGACCAGGTCGTTGTCGCGGGCGAAATTCATGACGAAGTCCCACGCCATCGGCTCGAGATCGCGCAGTTTCTCGTTGACGACGACGCCCTTCATGCCGCCGACGAAGCGCGGCACGCAATACGGCGAGTAGCCGATGAAGGCGGCCGCGCCGCCGACCGAGCCCTCCGGCCGGAAGCACGACATCGCACCCGCCAGACGCTCGGCCCAATCGCTCGGACGAAACGTCTTCCCGTCACGGGTGAGGCCCTGGATGAAGACGTCGCTCGGCTCGGCCACGGAACGGCAAGAAGGGGTGGAGGTCGATTGTCGCCCGCGCGGGCGACGCGGTGCTGCGATGCAACAAGCGAGCCTGTGCGGAATGCCGCGCCTTTAGAATCCGCCCTCCCTCGGCTCCGCGGAGCAACCGATATGAACGCGCCCGACAGGCATTCCGCAACTGCCCCGGTACCGACCGACGCCAGCCGCCTCGAGCCGCACGTGATGCCGACCTACGGCCGCCTGCCGATCGCGCTCTCGCACGGTCGCGGCTGCTGGCTGTGGGATATCGAGGGCAAGAAGTACCTCGATGGCCTCGGCGGGATCGCGGTCAACACGCTCGGCCACGCGCACCCGAAGCTCGTCGCAGCGCTGACCGACCAGATCGGCAAGCTGATCCACAGCTCGAACTACTACCTCGTCCCGCTCCAGGAGCAGCTCGCCGCGAAACTGTGCGAGCTCTCGGGGCTGCAGAACGTGTTCTTCTGCAATTCGGGGCTCGAGGCCAACGAGGCGGCGCTCAAGATCGCGCGCAAGTTCGGCCACGACAAGGGAATCGAGCGGCCCGAGATCATCGTCTACGAAGCGGCCTTCCACGGCCGCTCGATCGCAACGCTGTCCGCCACCGGCAACGCCAAGATCCAGGCCGGGTTCGGCCCGCTGGTCGAGGGGTTCGTGCGCGTGCCGCTCAACGACGTCGCGGCGGTCGAGAAGGTCGCGGCGACGAACAAGAACATCGTCGCCGTCTTCCTCGAGGTGATCCAGGGCGAAGGCGGGATCCGGCCGACGACGGTCGAGTACCTGAAGCAGATCCGCCGCGTCTGCGACGAGCGCGGCTGGCTGCTGATGCTCGACGAGGTGCAGTGCGGCATGGGCCGCACCGGCAAGTGGTTCGCGCACCAGTGGGCCGGCATCCGCCCCGACGTCATGCCGGTCGCCAAAGGCCTCGGCTCGGGCGTGCCGATCGGCGCCATCGTCTGCGGCACGCGCGCGGCCGGCGTCTTCGGACCGGGCAACCACGGCACGACGTTCGGCGGCAATCCCCTGGCGATGCGCGCCGGCGTCGAGACGCTGCGGATCATGGAAGAAGAAGGCCTGCTCGCGAACGCGGCCGAGGTCGGCGCGATGCTCAGGGCCGGGCTGGAGCGCGAGCTGGCCGGAGTGGCCGGCGTGGTCGAGATTCGGGGCCAGGGGCTCATGATCGGCATCGAGCTCGATCGCCCGTGCGCCCCCCTGCTCGGCCGCGCCGCCGAGGCGGGGCTGATGATCAGCGTCACCGCCGAGCGCGTGGTTCGCCTGCTGCCGTCGCTGATCCTGCACCGCGACGAGGCGGCGCAGATCGTCGCCATCCTGTGCCCCCTCATCAAGGAATTCCTTCGCGAGCCCGCATGAGCGCGCCGGGCCGCCCCCAGGGGGAATACCGGAGTGCGCAGCACGCAGGCCCTCCATTGAGCGCGGCATGAAACCCGGCATGAGCCTCGGCAAGCACTACCTGCAGTTCAAGGACTTCCGCGCCGAGGAATACGCGTACCTGTTCGAGCGCGCGGCGGTCATCAAGAAGCGCTTCAAGAACTACGAGAAGTACACGCCGCTCGTCGACCGCACGCTGGCGATGATCTTCGAGAAGGCGTCGACGCGCACGCGTGTCAGCTTCGAGGCCGGCATGTACCAGATGGGCGGCTCGGTCGTGAACCTGACGACGACCGACAGCCAGCTCGGCCGCGCCGAACCGGTGGAAGACACGGCACGCGTGATCAGCCGGATGGTCGACATCGTCATGATCCGCACCTTCGAGCAGGCCAAGCTCGAGGCCTTCGCCGCCAACTCGCGCGTGCCGGTGATCAACGGCCTGACCAACGAATACCACCCCTGCCAGATCCTGGCCGACGTCTTCACCTGCATCGAGCAGCGCGGCGCCATGGACGGCAAGATCGTCGCCTGGGTCGGCGACGGCAACAACATGGCGGCAACGTGGCTGCAGGCCGCCGACATCCTCGGCTTCACGCTCCACGTGAGCACGCCGCGCGGCTACGAGGTCGACGCGGCTGCGGCTGGCGTCAAGCGCAGCGATTGCTTCAAGGTCTTCCGCGATCCGCTCGATGCCTGCCGCAACGCCGACGTCGTCACGACCGACGTCTGGACCAGCATGGGCTACGAGGACGAGAGCGCCGAGCGCACCAAGGCGTTCGCCGACTGGTGCGTCGACCGCGAGATGATGGCTGCGGCGCATCCCGATGCGCTCTTCATGCACTGCCTGCCGGCGCATCGCGGCGAGGAAGTCGAGGCCGAGGTGATCGACGGGCCGCAGTCGGTCGTCTGGGACGAGGCCGAGAACCGCATGCACGTGCAGAAGGCGCTCATGGAGTACCTGGTGCTGGGCCGGATCGGCTGAATTGGGGTCGGGGCAGATGAAGCTCGCCCTGTTCGCCGACCTGCACGCCAACCGCGAGGCCGCCGCCGCCGTGATGGCGCACGCCGCAGCGCAGGGCGCCGACCGTCATGCTTTCCTCGGCGACTACGTCGGCTACGGCGCCGATCCCGGCTGGGTCGTCGACCTCGTGCGCGAGCAGGTCGGCGCCGGGGCGCTGGCCGTGCAAGGCAACCACGACGCGGCCGTCGTCGAGGTCCCGCAGGCGAGCATGGTCGCCGACGCCCGCGCGGTGATTGCCTGGACGCGTGACCGCCTCGGCCCGGATCAGCTCGCCTTCCTGGCCGCGCTGCCGTTGCAGCGCGTCGAGGGCGACGTGCTGTTCGTCCACGCCAACGCCTGGGCACCCGCCGACTGGGCCTATCTGGAAGGGCGCGGCCAGGCGATGCGGAGCCTGCAGGCGACCGACCGCCGATTCACGTTCTGCGGCCACGTCCACGTGCCGATGCTCTACCACCTCAGCGCCACCGGCAAGGCGGGCGACTTCGCGCCGACGCCGGGCGCCGGCATCCCCCTGTCGAGCCATCGGCGCTGGCTCGCCATTCCGGGATCGGTCGGCCAGCCCCGCGACGGCGATCCGGCCGCCTGCTACGCGACCTTCGACACCGAGGCGCACGTGCTGACCTTCCATCGCGTGCCATACGACCACGCGGCCGCCGCAGCCAAGGTGCGCGCCGCCGGCCTGCCGGAGAGCTTGGCGGAGCGCCTCGGCGGTGCCGGCTGAGGCCAGCATCGTGCCGGCCTCGCTCGAGGCCGGCCAGGTGGTCGACGGCTTCCGCCTCGACGCGCTCGCGCACCGGGGCGGCATGGCCACGCTCTGGCAGGTCAGTCGCGCCGATGCTCCCGCCTCGGTCGAGGCGTCGCTGCCGCTGCTGATGAAGGTGCCGCGCCTGCGCGGCGGTGAAGACGCCGCCGCGATCGTCGGCTTCGAGGTCGAGCAGATGATCATGCCGGCACTCACCGGGCCGCATGTGCCGAAGTACATCGCCCGGGGCGATTTCACCCGCTTGCCCTACATCGTCATGGAACGGATCGAAGGAACCTCGCTGCGCGAGCGCTTCGACGAGGCGCCGCTTCCCGTCGGCGATGTCGCCCGGCTCGGCGCCAAGGTCGCGACCGCGCTGCACGATCTGCACCGGCAACGCGTCGTCCATCTCGACGTCAAGCCGAGCAACATCATGCTGCGCCGCTGCGCCGACGGCAGCGAGGGCGACGCGGTGCTGATCGACTTCGGCTTGTCACGCCACGATCTGTTCCCGGACCTTCTCGAAGAGGAGTTCGAGCTGCCGATGGGCACCTCGCCCTACATGTCGCCCGAGCAGGTTCGATACGTTCGCAACGATTCGCGCAGCGACCTGTTCTCGACCGGCGTGATGCTCTACCACCTGGTGACAGGGCGGCGCCCTTTCGGGCAGCCGTCGAGCGTGCGGGGCCTGCGCCGGCGCCTGTACAGCGAGCCCACGGCGCCGCGTGCACTGCGCCCCGACTGCCCGCCGTGGCTGCAGGAGGTCATCCTGCATTGCCTCGAGGTCCGGCCGGAGAGGCGCTACCAGACGGCCGGGCAGCTGGCGTTCGACCTCCAGCACCCCGAGCAGGTGGCGCTCACCGAGCGCGCGTCGCGCTCGGGCAGCGGCAGCGCGGCTCGCACGGTGAGACGCTGGTTCGATTCGCTTCACGACAGCGCCGTGCCCGAGGGCGGCGCCGGCGCGCAGTCGACGCGCAGCCCGATCGTGCTGGTCGCGATCGACGTCGCCGGCGCCGACCCTGCGCTTCTGGACGCCGCGCGCACCACGGCCCTGCGCCTTCTCAAGACGGAGCCGAATGCGCGGCTCGCCTGCCTGACGGTGATGAAGATCAATCGCGTTGCCATGGACGATCTGGTCGATGCCGACGGAGCGAGCCGCCACCTCAAGCTGCTGATCGCCTTGCGTCACTGGGCCCGGCCTCTCCTGCAGGCGCTCGGCGCGCCTGCGAGCGGCGACAGCGCGGCGGCGGCGCGCGTCACCTTCCATGTCCTCGAAGCGGTCGAGCCGGCGGCGGCGATCGTCGAATACGCGTGCCGCAACCAGATCGACCACATCGTCATGGGCGCGCGCAGCAGCGGCCGGTTCCGGCGTCACCTCGGCAGCGTCTCCGCGCGCGTCGTCGCCCAGTCGGATTGCACGGTGACCGTCGTCCGCACGGCCTCGGGCGCGGCATGACGCCGCGCTGAACAAGCGCAGCGAAGTCAGGACGGCTCGACGATTGCGCCGCGTCCGGAGCGCGGATCGACGGTCGCCATCGCCACGCCGACGCAGGCGATCGCCATGCCGGCCCACATCGCCGCCGTCGGCGCGACGCCGTACCACGCCCACTCCACGAGGGCCGCGACCGGTGGCGTCAGATAGAGCAGGCTCGTCACGCCGGTCGCCTGGCCGTGCCGCATCAGGAGGTGCAGGATCGAGAACGCGCCGATCGAGCCGAGGACGACGTGGTAGGCGAGCGCCCAGGCGATCGGCTCGCTCCAGGTGATCGCGAATCCTTCGAGGACGACGCCGAGCGGCAGCATCAACAGCGCGGTCGCGGCGAAATGGATGCAGATCGCGGCGCGCAGGTCGCTGCCGGCGCAGAACTGGCGCTGGTACAGCGTCCCCGCGGTGACGCAGAAGAGCGAGCCGGCGATGGCGAGAACGGTGGCGACCGTGGCGCTGCCGGCGAGAGCGCGGTCGCCGACCACGAGGACGACTCCGGCCAGGCCGACGGCGACGCCGACTTTCTGCAACGGGCGCAGGCGCTCGTGCAACCAGCGCGAGACGATGACCGCGGTGAGAAGCGGCTGCAGCGCCAGGACGAGCGCGGTCACGCCGGCCGACAGACCCCATCGCTGCGCGTAGTGGCTGCCGCCGAGGTAGCCGGCGTGGCTGAGCAGCCCGGCAACAGCAACGTGGGCCCACTGGCGCGCCGTCCCGGGCCAGCGCGCGCGCAGGCCGAAGGCCATCATGGCGACGACGAAGGCGATGCCGTAGCGGACGCCGATGTAGCTGAACGGCGCCGCGTACTGAAGGGCGAGGCGCGAGGCGACGAAGCCAGCGCCCCAGACGACGACGAAGTACGCCGACAGGGCGACGACCGCGGCGTGTGCCAGCGGTGCGGCGGCAGGCTCCGCGGCGCCTGCGGGCACGGCAGGAGTGACGGCCATGGACTCACGCTAGGGACGCGCGCCGGTGCTGTCAAGCCGCAAGGTGGCGCCCGACGACGTGTGCGAATTAACCGACACCGTGCCACCGGGGCCGGTGCTACCGTCGCGTCGGACATGGACGAGACCGCCACCGCCCTGCCGCGGATCGCCAGCCGCGACGCCTGCCTGGCGCTCGATCGCGCCGACCCCCTCGCCGCGCTGCGCGACGAGTTCGCGCTGCCCGAGGGCGTCGTCTACCTCGACGGCAATTCGCTCGGCGCGCTGCCTCGGCGCACCGCGGCGCGCCTGGCCGAAGTCGCCGGGCGCGAATGGGGCGAGGGCTTGATCCGCAGCTGGAACAGCGCCGGCTGGATCGACCTCTCGCGCCGCATCGGCGACAAGATCGCAGCCTTGATCGGCGCCGGCCCGGGCGAGGTGAGCGTCGGCGACTCGACCTCGGTCAACCTGTTCAAGGTGCTCAGCGCCGCGGCGGCGATGCAGCAGGCCGATGCGCCGCGCCGCCGCGTCATCGTCTCCGAGCGCGGCAACTTCCCGACCGATCTCTACATCGCGGAAAGCGTCGCGGCGACGCACGGGTTGTCGCTGCGGCGGGTCGATGGCGCGCGCATCGAGGAAGCCCTCGACGACGAGGTCGCGATCGTGATGCTGACGCACGTCGACTACCGCAGCGGCCGCATGCACCGGCTCGCCGCGACGACGCACGCCGCGCACTCGGCCGGCGCGTTGGTCGTCTGGGACCTGGCGCACTCGGCGGGCGCGGTGCCGGTCGACTTGCACGAGGCCGACGCCGACTTCGCGGTCGGCTGCGGCTACAAGTACCTGAACGGCGGCCCCGGCGCACCCGCCTTCCTGTGGGCGCATCCGCGCCACACGGCGCGCATGGACCGCGACCAATCGCGCCAGCCGCTCTCGGGCTGGCTCGGCCACGCCGCGCCGTTCGAATTCGCGCCGGCGTACCGGCCGGCGAGCGGCATCGCCCGCTTCGTCTGCGGCACGCCGCCGGTGCTGGCGATGGCCGCGCTCGAATGCGGCGTCGACGTCTTCGCAGCCGCCGACGCGGTGGGCGGCATCGCCGCGCTGCGCGCCAAGTCGATCGCGCTCGGCGAGCTCTTCATCGCGCAGGTCGAGGCCCGCTGCGCCGGCATGGGCCTCACGCTCGCCACGCCGCGCGACCCGGCCCAGCGCGGCAGCCAGGCGAGCTTCGCCCACGGCGAGGGCTACCGTGTCATGCAGGCCCTGATCGAGCGCGGCGTGATCGGCGACTTCCGCGCCGGCGACTCGACCCTGACGACCCCTGACGCCGACGCCGACGCGACGCTCGGCGCCGACCTCCTGCGCTTCGGCTTCACGCCGCTCTTCACGCGCCATGTCGATGTCTGGGACGCCGCCGAGCAGCTACACGAGGTGCTGGCGAGCGGCGCCCATCGCGACGAGCGCTTCGCGCGCCGCGCCAAGGTCACGTGAACGAGGACACCGACCCCGCGACCACGCCGACGCCGACGGAGATCGTCGCCGGCGAGAAGGCCAAGCTCGATTTCCGCCGCGACATGAGCTACGGCGACTATCTTCATCTCGACGAGCTGCTCGGCGCCCAGCACCTGCGCTCCGGTGCACACGACGAGATGCTGTTCATCGTCCAGCACCAGGTCACCGAGCTGTGGATGAAGCTGCTCCTGCACGAGCTCAACGCCGCGATCGGCGCGGTCGCCGGCGACCATCTGCAGCGCGCCTTCAAGATGCTCGCCCGCGTCAGCAAGATCATGGAGCAGATGGTCCACGCCTGGGACGTGCTGGCGACGATGACGCCGCCGGAATACTCGACGATCCGCCCTTCGCTCGCGTCGAGCAGCGGCTTCCAGAGCTGGCAGTACCGGCAGATCGAGTTCATGCTCGGCAACAAGAATGCGGCGATGCTGAAGCCGCACGAGCATCGCGCCGACCTGCTCGCGCAAGTACGTGCGGCGCACGATGCGCCTTCGCTCTACGACGAGGCGCTGCGCCTGCTGGCCCGCCGCGGCCTGCCCGTCCCGCCGAGCTGTGCGGAGCGCGACTGGTCGGCGCCCTACGTCGCGAGCGAAGGCGTCGAGCAGGCGTGGCTCGTCGTCTACCGCGACCCGGAAGCGCACTGGGACCTGTACCAGCTCGGCGAGGAGCTCACCGATCTCGAGGACATGTTCCGCCTCTGGCGCTTCCGTCACGTGACGACCGTCGAGCGCGTGATCGGATTCAAGCGCGGCACCGGCGGCACCGGCGGCGTGAGCTACCTGAGGAAGATGCTCGACGTCGTCCTGTTTCCCGAGATCTGGAAGCTGCGCACCGAACTCTGAGCGGCGACCGTCACGGCGCTGCAAGCAGCGCTTCGCGGACGAAGTCGAGCCGGTCCTGGCCGAAGAACATCGCGGCGCCGACGAAGAAGGTCGGCGCGCCGAAGACGCCGCGCGCTACCGCCTCCTCGGTCGTCGTGACCAGCCTGGCCTTGACTTCGGGATCCGCGACGAGCGCTGCGAATTCGTCGGCGTCGAAGCCGGCTTCGGTGAGCGTCGCCGCGAGGACCGCCGGGTCGCCGAGGTTCTTGGGCGCCTCCCACATCGCCCGCTCGACGACGTCGAGGTAGCGAAGGAAGTCGTCCGGCCGGCGCATCTGCAGGCCGGCCGCGCCGCGCATCAACGTCAGCGTGTTGATCGGGAAATACGGATTGAAAGCGAACCGCACGCCGTGGTGGCGGGCCCAGCGCTGGATGTCGTCGTTCATCCAGCGGCCCTTCGCCGGCACCGTCACCGGGCTCGCGTTGCCGGTCGCCTTGAAGACGCCGCCGAGCAGCATCGGCCGCCAGGAGATCGTCGCGCCGGTGTCGGCGGCGATCTTCGGCAGCTGCGTCCAGGCGAGATAGGAGGTCGGGCTGCCGACGTCGAAGAAGTACTCGACGGTTCGCTTCGTGTCGCTCATCGTGCTCACCAGCTTTCCATCCAGGGCCGCAGGTCGAGCTCGTGCGTCCACGCGCTCTTGTCCTGGCGATGCAGGTTCCAGTAGTTGTCGGCGATCGCATCGGGGCTCAGGATGCCGGCCTTGTCCTTCAGCGCGTAGCGCTCGGGGAAGTTCTCGGCGATGAAGCGGGTGTCGATGGCGCCGTCGATGACGACATGGGCGACATGGATGCCCTGCGGCCCCAGCTCGCGCGCCATGCTCTGCGCGAGCGCGCGCAGCGCGTGCTTGGCGCCGGCGAAGGCGGCGAATCCCGCCGAGCCGCGCACGCTCGCGGTCGCGCCGGTGAAGATGATCGTGCCGCGGCCGCGCGGCAGCATCGCCTTGGCGACCTCGCGGCCCATCAGGAAGCCGGCCAGCGCGCCCATCTCCCAGACCTTGCGATAGACGCGCTCGGTCGTCTCGGCGATGCCGAAGCGCACGTTGGCGCCGATGTTGAACACCGCGACCTCGATCGGCGCGATATCGCGCTCGATGCTCGCGATCAGCGTCTCGACGTCGGCCCCCTTGCGCGCGTCCGACGCGAAGCCGTGCGCCTCGCCCCCGTCGGCGCGGATCTGCGCGACCAGAGGTTCGAGCTTGTCCGCGGTGCGCCGCGTCACGCAGGCGACGAGACCTTCGCGCGCGAAGCGGCGCGCGATCGCGCCGCCGGTGGCGTCACCGGCACCGACGACGAGGATCGATCTGCGGGGTGTGTCCATCTCGTTCCTTCAGGGGTCGACGCACTTTCGCAGAAGACGCCACACTTGCGCATCCGGGTATCTTCTTCGATCGATGACCGCTCGCGTCTTCATCAGTTACCGCAGCAGCGACGGCGCCGACAAGGCCACCGCGCTGAGCCGCGATCTCGATGCGCTGTTCGGCCAGGAGCAGATCTTTCTCGACAAGGAAGACCTGCCGGCCGGCAGCCGTTGGCGCGACGAGATCACCCGAGCCCTCGACAAGGCGCCCATCCTGCTCGTGCTGGTGACGCCGAACTATCTCGGTGCGCGCGACAACGACGGCGAGCGGTGCATCGACCGCGAGGATGATCCCGTTCGCGACGAGCTCGCCGCCGCGGTCGCCGCGAACGCCCACGTCATCCCGATGATGTGCGACGGCGTCAGCGAGACGCCGGCGGCGGCGACGCTGCCGGCGCCGTTCGATCAGCTCGCCGAGCGCACCTGGCGGCGCCTGCGCGCGTACGACTGGCGCGAGGACGTGGCGCGCCTCGGCGACGATCTGCGCGCCCTGGGGCTCGTCCCGCGCACGACTCCGGCGCCGCTCGGCTCCTCACCGTCGCCCCTGCTCGTCGATGTCGTGACGGCGGTGCAGCCCAGCGGCATCGGGCGGCGCCTCGCCCTCCTCGGTGGCGCGGTCGTGCTGGTCGGCGGCGGCGTCGCCGCCTGGCGCTGGCAGGAAAAGAAGGCGGCGAGTCTCGCCGGTCGCTGGCGGGCGGACATCGGCAGGAAGGGCGCGACGACCTCACGGGGCGGCGAGATCGTCAACGTGACGATCGAGCAGAACGGCGGCAGCCTGCGCGTCGCCAGCAGTGCCGTCGACATCGAGCAGGATCCCGATTGGCAGAAGTACCGCGCTCTCTCGAAGGAGCGCTTCGGCCGGCCGCTCGACCGCGTCTTCTACCGCGGGGAAGGCGTCCTGCAGCGCGACGAGGTCGTCGCCCCCGACGCCCCGGTCGGTCCGCGCCGCGTCCTCCTCTCGGTGCATGTCGATCCGCCGGAAGGCGGCGACCCCATCGATACCGGCGCGCTGCGCGGCACGGTCGACGCCGACGGCAAGCGGATTCGCGCCCGGCTCTGGCTCAACAGCGAGCAGGGCGAGCGGATCGTCGACCTGCGGCGCGAGCCCTAGGCGCCCGCTTCAGCGCACGGCTGCGACCGTCTTCGCGCGGGCCGCCGGCGCCGCCGGCGCGGGCAGCTTGGCGAGCGCCGCGCCGGCGCTGCCTTCGACCGGCAGGCGCTTCTCGCGCCACTCGGGCATGCCGCCGCGGAACCAGTAGATCTTGGTGTAGCCCTCGGCGACGGCAGCACGCGAAGCCTTGTACGACTTCCAGCATTCCGGCCCGTTGCAGAGGAAGACGACCGGCTTGTCCTTGGCGATGGTCTTGAGGGCGCTGAAATCGTCCTTCTTGGCGTCGAAGTCGATTTCCTTCAGGCTCTTCTCGAGGTAGGAGACGAGCACCGCGCCGCGGATGTGCTCGTTGTCGAATTCCTTCTGCGAGCGCGTATCGGCGATCGTCACACCCTGCTTGCCGAGCTCGACGACCTGCTCCGCGCTGACGCGCGTGACGCCGGCGAGCGCCTCCGGCGTGGCGATGCCGAGCGAGGCGACATACGTGAACTGGCGCGCCGCGTCGGCCGACGCCATGCGAAAGCGCCCGACACCGGGGATCGCGCCGTCGGGCGAATTGACCCAGTCGCCGAGGCGGGCGCATTCGGTGGCGCAGAAATCCTTGCGCACGACCATGTTCATACCGCCCGGCACCGGCCGGGTCGTCTTCAGGATGCGCGCCTGGCCCGGGTGCTGCGTGATCCATTCCTTGGCCTGGGTCTCGTCGGCGACGGTGACGTCGGCCATGTCGAACGAGAGCGCGACCAGCCCCCCGCCGCTGGTGTTGCCGTAGGTGACCTTCGCGAACTGGCCGAGCTTCAAGCCGGACTCGGTGAGCAGGCCCTTGGCCATGTAGCTGCGCAGCGAATCCTGCTGCGGCAGGTAGAGGCGCTTGCCGGCGAGCTTCTCGACCTTGTCGATGTCGTTCTTGGCGACCAGCGCGTAGACCTGCTCCTGGCCGCTCGTGGCGAGCAGCTGGTAGGCGTGCAGGATGGCCGAGGCGGTGACGTGCGCCGGCGCGATGATGATCTCGTTCTCGACCGTGCGGCTGGCCCGCATGACCTCGGCCATGGTCGAGGTCTGCGCGATCGTCGTGCGCGAGCCGGTGGCGCGGGTCAGCGACTGCGCGGGCGCGAGCGATGCGCTCAACAGGACGTCGCCGGTCGCGTCGGCCGGGTCGACGCCGAGCAGGACGCGAATTTCGGCGGCACCGGCGTTGCCGGCGCCGAGCACGAGGCCGACGAAGAGCGCCAGCAGTGCTGCGCCTGACGACTTGGAAGGGGAGGTCATGGGAGTGCTCCTGACAGCGGCCGCGCGAGACGCGACAAACCTCCGAAGCTTAAGGCGACCGCCCCCGCGAATAGGGGGAACCACGAGTCCCGAGCGGAAATTAGTTCACAGGTATTGCCCCGGCGCCACAGTCATTCGCCAGCCCGCGCGCGAAAAAACGCCCGACGCGCTGCAGGCAGCGGCCGGGCACCAAGGTTGAAACGAATCGCTTCAGCCGATCTTCACGGGAACGAAGATCTTCTCGCCTTCGCGCTGGACGAGCAACGCGACGCTCTTGGGCTTGGCGGCCATCACGCTCTTGACCTGCTCGACCGACTGCACGGCCTTGCCGTTGATCGCGAGCAGCACGTCGCCGGCGACGATGCCGGCGCGCTCGGCCGCGCCGTCGACGTCCTCGACCACGAGGCCGGCGTCGATCTTCGCCTCGCGCTTCTCGTCGCGCGTCAGCGGCCTCAGCGTCAGGCCGAGGGCGCCGTGCTCGCTCGCGTTGCCGGCGTCGGCGACCTGCTTGGCTTCCTTCTCCGTGCCGCCGAGCTTGGCGTCGATCGTGCGCTCGGCGCCGTCGCGCCAGACCTTGAGCTTGACGCGCTCGCCCGGCGCCGACATGCCGATCAGGCTCGAGAGCGACCCCGAGCGAAGCACCGGCTCGCCGTTGACCTCGGTGATCACGTCACCCGACTTGAGGCCGGCCGCCGCCGCCGCGCTGTCGGGCGCGACGTTGGAGACGAGCGCGCCGTCGACTCGCTTCAGGCCGAACGAATCGGCGAGCGACTGGTTCAGGTCCTGCACCGTCACGCCGAGGCGGCCGTGCTGGGCCTTGCCGGTGGCGACGATCTGGTCCTTGACCTTCAGCGCGACGTTGATCGGGATCGCGAACGAGACGCC
>JBDTPG010000008.1:0-40492 GCA_039932815.1 Caldimonas sp. | reverse complement strand
ACTGCGTGATCAGCCACTCGTGCCGGTTCGGCGCCCAGATGCCGACGCGGTTGCCGCGCCGAAGGCCCAGGGCGAGCAGGCCGGCAGCCATCTCGTCGGAGCGGTTCTGCACGTCGTACCAGGAGAGGCGCAGGTTCTCGGCGTCGAAGATCGCCGCGTCGCGGGCGCCGTGCCGGCCGACGGTCTTGGCGAGCTGCTGCGCGATCGTGATGAACCGGAGCGGCTCGTCGGTCGAGCCGGAGACGTACGAGCGCGTGCCTTGCGGCTTCAAGCCGTCATCGGCCCCGCCCTCGAGCCAGTCCGAGCGGAACGGGTTCGCGCCCACGATGCTTGCCGATCTCCGCCGCGCGCTCGCGCCGCTCAGAAGTTGCGCCAGTCGCCGAGCTGCTCGAAGGCGTGCGCGGCGCGATAGATCGTCGACTCGTTGTAGTGCGCGCCGACCAGCTGCATGCCGACCGGCAGCCCGGCGGACATGCCGCACGGCACGTTCATGGCTGGATGCCCGCTGACGTCGAACGGCGCCGTATTGCCGAGCATCTCGAAGGCGCGCTGGCAGTAGAGCGCGAGCGGCGCGTCCTGCGGCGGAATCGGCGTCGCCTTCATCGGCGTGGTCGGCATCAGCAGCAGGTCGCAGCGCGTCAGCGTGTCGTTGTAGGTCTTGCGCAGCAGCCTGGAGAGGTTCTGCGCCTTGGCGTAGTAGTGGCCGCGGTACTGGCGAATGAAGTATTCGCCCGCCAGCATCGAGATCTTCAACGTGCGCGAGAGCTGGTTGGCGCGCGCGCGCCAGTTGGCGTGGGCGTCGAGCAGGCTCGTCGTGTAGAGGCCCTCCCAGTTGAAGCCCATGCCGTTGCCGTGCATCATCTGCGCCTGCAGTCCCTCGAGCGCGATCGGCGTCCAGATCGCGACGCCGTCGAGGTGCATCGGGATCGAGATTTCCTCGACGATGGCGCCGAGGCTACGCAGCCGCTCGGCGGCCTGGCGCACCTTCTGGATCACGTCGGGCTCGCACGCCTCGTGCTGGAAACTTTCGCTGACGACGCCGATGCGCAGGCCGGCCACGCCGCGGCCGAGCGCGGCCGTGTACTTGTCGACGCGAACGTTGTACTGGCGCGGGTCGAGCCCGTCGGCACCGGCAACGACCTCGAGCAGCAGCGCACTGTCGGCGACCGTGCCGGTCATCGGGCCGAGGTGATCGATAGTGGCCTCGATCGGCATCGCACCGGTGTACGGCACGAGGCCGTGAGTCGCCTTCATTCCGTAGCAGCCGGAGAACGATCCGGGCATGCGCACCGATCCGCCCTGGTCGCCGCCGATCGCCATCTCGATCTCGCCCGCGCCGACGAGCGCCGCGCAACCGCTCGACGAGCCGCCGGCCGAATAGCCGAGTTTGTACGGGTTGTGCACCGGCCCGCTCTGCGACGTGTGGCTCCCGCCGGAAAGACAGAACGACTCGCAATGCGCCTTGCCGGCGATGGTGCCGCCGGCGTCGAGGATGCGCGTCACGACCGTCGCGTCGATGTCGGGAACGTAGCCTTCGAGCGTCGAAGCGCCGTTCATCATCGGCAGGCCGGCGACGCAGATGTTGTCCTTGATGACGATCCGCTTGCCGGCGAGCGGCCCGTACGGCGCACCCTTGATCTCCGACTTGACATACCAGGCGCCGAGCGGGTTCTCCGCCGCCGAGGGCCGGGTGCCGGGCGTGCGCGGGTAGCGCACTTCGGGGAGGTAGTCCGGCAGCGCGTCGACGCGGTCGTACGCCTGCATCGTCCCCTCGAGCACCTCGAGGTAGTCGCCGACCTCGTGATCGGACATGCTCATGTGCAGCGAGGCGACGATCGCCTTCATCTGCTCGAGCGTGGGGCGTTTGACCATGGACATGACATCACCTCGGGGGAGCGCCGAAGGCGATGCCGTCGGCGGGGAACGGTGGCGGGTGGCACCCGCATTCGGCGGCGCGGCGGGAACGGGGCGCGCGGCCGGCGCGGACGGCGCCGGCCGCCGCAAGTCCGGGCGCACGGCCGGAGCGGCGGGCGGGGTCGCGCGGAGCGGCGCGCCAGGTCCGCCCGCGGCGGGGCGCGACATCCGCATCGCGCCCATGCCGAGCAGCTCGGCGAGGCCGCCCGCCTGTGCCGTGCGCGCGTCGACCTCGCGTTCGATGCGGCCGCGCTCCATGACGACGATGCGGTCGGCGACGTCGAGGACGAGGTCGAGGTTCTGCTCGACGACGACCAGCGAGAGCCGGTCGCGCTTGCGCAGGCCGACCAGGATCTCGCCGATCTCCTGCACGATCGACGGCTGGATGCCCTCCGACGGCTCGTCGAGCAGGAGCAGCCACGGCGCGGCGATGAGGGCGCGCCCGAGCGCGAGGATCTGCTGCTCTCCGCCCGAGAGCGCGCCGCCCTTGCGGTCGAGGATCGCCGCGAGGCGGGGCAGCGTGTCGACGATGCGCTCGATCGCCGCCGGCTCGGTGTCGCCGGAGTCGGGCGTCCAGGCCAGACGCAGGTTCTCGAGCGCGGTGAGCCCGGGCAAGATGCCGCGACCTTGCGGCACGTAGCCGACGCCGAGGCGGCTGCGCTCGTGCGCCTTCATCCGCGTCACGTCGATGCCGTCGATCGAGATCCGCCCGGCGTTCGTGCGCACCAGGCCGATCAGCGCCTTCATCAGCGTCGTCTTGCCGACGCCGTTGTGGCCGACGATGCCGATCGCCTCGCCCGAGTGCAGCTGCAGCGTGACGCCGTGCAGCACCGGCACGTGGCCGTAGCCGGCGTGCAGGCCGGCAACGTCGAGGACGATGTCGCTTGCCGAGAGCGCATCGTCGCCATCCTCGCCGGCCGGGCTCTCGGCACCGACGGCACGCATCGCCTGCTCGCTCATTTGGCGCGGCTCCCGATGTAGACCTCGCGCACCCTGGCGTCGGCGAGCACCTCGTCGACGGCACCCTCGCGCAGCACCGCGCCCTGGTGCAGGACGGTCACCCTGCCGCCGAGCATGCGGACGAACTGCATGTCGTGATCGACGACGACGATGGTCGCCTTCTTATTGACCTCGTGGATGATGCGAACGAGCTCCTCGGCCTCGGCGCCGGTGATGCCCGCGGCAGGCTCGTCGAGGAGCAGCAGCCAGGGGCCCTGGGCGAGGACGAGGCCGATCTCGACCAGCTGGCGCTGGCCGTGCGCGAGCTCGCCGACGAGGCGCCGGGCGATCGGCTCGAGCGACATCTGCTGCATCACCTCGGCGACTTTGGCCTGCGTCGCCTCGCGCGTGCCGACGCGGCGTGCCGAGAGCCAGAGGTTCTCTTCGACCGTCAGGCCGTTCATCACCGACGGCACCTGTGTCTTGATGCCGACGCCAAGGCGGACGATCTCGTAGGCGCGCCAGCCCGTCACGTCCTGGCCGCGGATGAAGACTCGGCCGTGCGAGTGGTCGAGGCGGATCTGGCCGGTCAGGCATTTGAAGAAGGTGCTCTTGCCCGCGCCATTCGGGCCGATCAGGCAACGCAGCTCGCGATCGGCGAGCGAGAAGTTGACGTTGTTGACCGCCTGCACGCCGCCGAAGCGCATCGACAGGTCGCGCGTGTCGAGCACGGTGTCGCTCACTGCGCTTCTCCGCGCGCGCCGCGGCGCCTGCGGGTGCTGCTCGCCTGGCGGCGGCTGACGCTGGCCCGGTCGCGGCGTGCGCGCCAGCGGCCGAGCGCGGGCAGCAGGCCGCTCGGCAGCAACAAGACGACCAGGACCAGGATGAAGCCGAGGACGAGCGAGTTGTCGATGACCGTCTGCTGGCCGAGCAGCAGCTTGAGGAAGCCGAGGACGAGGGCGCCGACGATCGGGCCCACCAGCGTGCCGAGGCCGCCGACGATGGTCCAGATGATCACCTCGGCCGATTGGCCGAGGCTGAACACGCCGGGCGTGACGATCTCGGCCCAGTTCGCGAACAGGCAGCCGGCAAGGCCGGCCATGCCGGCGCTGATGGTGAAGATCGCGGTCTTGTAGAGCGGCGCGCTGTAGCCGAGCAGCTCGACTCGCGCTTCGTTCTCGCGGATGCCGATCAGCACCTTGCCGAAGAACGAGCCGAGGATCCAGCGGCAGAGCAGGTAGCAGATCAGAAGGGCGACGCAGACGACGTAGTAGAAGGGCGTGCCGAAAGCGGTGACGTTCGGGTCGCCGGGCAGGTTCAGGATCGGGAATGCGGGGATGCCGTTGAAGCCGCCGAGCTTGACCGAGCCGATGCGATACGCGTCGCCCGCCGTGGCGTTCATGAACTTGAACAGGATCAGCGTGACGACCAGCGTGATCACGCCGAGATAGACGTCGCTGACGCGGCCGTAGAACATCATCGCGCCGATCGCCGCCGCGGCCGCGGCCGGCAGGACGATGGCGAGCAGCAGCGGCCCGGTGCTCTCGCCGACCGTCATCGCCGCGATCGCGTAGGTGTAGGCGCCGAGCCCGAAATAGGCGGCGTGGCCGAAGCTGAGGATGCCGGCAAAGCCCCACATCAGCCCGAGCGAGAGCGCGAACAGCGCCCAGATCAGGAGCAGCGCAGGCGTGTTGGTGTTGGTGACCGCCGGCAGCAGCAAGGCAACGACCGCGGCGAGGATGAACCAACCCCAGCGCATGCGGCCGACGCCGAAGCTCGGGCCGCCGGTCACGTGGAGTTCCTGAAGAAGCGGCCGGTGATGCCCTGCGGCATCAGGCGCAGCAGGATGATCGCCAGCGCCAGCATCGCGATCTCGCCGATCACCGGCGTCGAGCCGAACGAGACGATCTGGTTGATCGTGCCGAAGATGATCGAGCTTGCCAGGGTCCCGGAGACGATCGCCGCGCCGCCGGTGATGACGGTGATGAACGCTTTCGCGATGTAGAGCGAGCCCGACGACGGCAGCAGGCCCGTCAGCGGTGCCATCACGGCGCCGGCCAGCCCCGAGAGCGCGGCGCCGGCGGTGAAGGTCCACATGTAGATGCGCTGCGGGTTGTAGCCGAGCGACGAAGCGACGTCGGCGTTCTGCATCGCGCCGCGCGCGATCAGGCCGACGCGCGTGTGACGCAGCACCAGCCAGAGGACGAGCATCAATAGGATCGCAACGGCGATGATGAAGAGGTTGTAGCCACCCATCTGGTAGGCGCCGACCTGGTACGACTGGATCGGCGCCGGCACGCTGACCGCCGTGTTGCCGAAGATCAGCGTGACCAGGCCGACCATCAGCAGGCTCAGGCCCCATGTCGCCAGCATGGTGTCGATCATCCGGCCGTAAAGGTGACGGATGACGATTCGCTCGACGAGCAGGCCGAGGACGCCGACGACGAGCGGCGCCAGCACGAGCATCGCGAACCAGATGTCGATGCCGGCGCGGTTGCAGAAGATCGTCGTGTAGCCGCCGATCATCACGAACTCGCCGTGGGCGAGGTTGATGACCCGCATCATCCCGAACACGACCGCCAGCCCCGCGCTGATCAGCGCGAGGAAGGCGATCATGTAGAGGATCTCGAGAAAGACGACGGCGGCGTAGTCCAAGGGCGAGTCCGTCGGATCGTCGGCAGCAGCTTGTTAGATGGTCACCTCGAACTGCTTGTTCTCGTTCGGGTTCTTGGCCAGATTGCACGAAGCCGCGGTGTCGCTCGGCGGGCGCTGCTTGAACGTCTGCTTGATCGTCAGCTTCTGGCCTTTGACCTCCATCACCTTGATGTCGAGCGAGGCGTGGTGCGTGGCGGGGTCCATCTTGACAAGGCCGCCCGGCCCTTCGATGCCGATGCCCGACTCGAGCACCTTCATCAGCTTGTCGCGCTCGAGCGAGCCGGCCTTCCTGACCGCCTCGGCCCAGAGCTTGATGCCCTGGTACTGCGAGACCGAGATCTCGTGGACGATCTTGGTGTCGCCGAAGCGCTTGGCCCAGCGGGCGAGAAAGTCCTTGTTCGCCGGCGAGGGATCTTCCTGGCTGTAGTTGCCGGCGATCAGGATGCCGTCGCCTTCGGCAGGCGAAAGCGCCAGGTGCTCGTTGCCGACGCCGAAGGTCGTCGAGCAGAGCGGGATCTTCTTGTTCATCCCCGACGCCGCCCACTGGCGGAAGAACGAGAGGTGCGCGCCGCCGACCAGCGCGGCGCAGACGTACTCGGGCTTGGCGGCCTGAATCTTGGCGATCGTCGAGCCGAAGTCGGCGACGTCGAGCGGGAAGAAGTCGGTCTGCAGCACCGTGCCGCCGCGAAGCTTGGCGTAGTGGGCGAGCCACTTGGCGGTGATCTGGCCGTAGTTGTAGTCGGCCGCGAGCACGTAGACCTTCTTGCCCCACTGCTTGGTGGCAACGTCGACGATCGGCTCCATCACCTGTGCCGGAGTCGTGCCGGTGACGAAGCAGTTGCGGTCGCAGACGCCGCCCTCGTAAAGCACGTTGTAGAAGTAGAGGATGTTGGCGCGCCGGAACGTCTGGCGGATCGCCTCGCGCGAGGCCGAGGTGATGCCACCGTGGACCACGTCGACCTTGTCGTCGCGGGCGAGCTGCTGCGCGTACTTGGTGTAGAGCGCGATGTCGGACTGGCTGTCGTACTGGACGACCTGGATCTTCCGGCCGAGCAGGCCGCCGGCGGCGTTGATCTCCTCGGCGGCGAGCGTCGTCGCCATCACCATCGGCTTGCCATAGGCGTCGAGGTTGCCGGAGTTGTCGAGCACCGAGCCGAGCTTGATCGCGGCGCCCTGGCCGAAGGCATGGAACGGCAAGGCGATGCCGGCGGCGGCACCGGTGGCCGAGGTGATGAAATGACGACGTGAAAACGACATGGGGTTCTCCTCTGCTGCTGTTGTTGAAGCGCCGGTTGGCAACGAACGAACGATGCGAGCCCGGCGTCAGCCCTTGGGCCGCGACCTGTCGCTTGCGGAATCGGGAGCGCCCGGGCCCCCACCCTTCGGCCCACCGACCGCCGCGGAAAGGTCCACGCCGATCGATTCGCCGATGCTCTTCATGGCCGGAAGCTGCAGCGCCATGCCGAGGATGCTGTCCATCACTTGCGTGACCGGAGCGCGCTGCCCGCCGTCGCCGCCCACGCCGCCGGCGCCTGCTCCGCCGCCGTAGCCGTTGCCGTTCGACGAGCCGCCGAAGCCGGTGACCTGGTGGATGCGGATGCTGTCGATCTTCTCCGCCGGCTTCATCATCTGGGCGATGATCTCCGGCAGCCGATCGAGACGATGCTGCTCGAGCTGGTGGTGCATCAGCTCGCTGGTGCGCGAGTTCTCGGCGTCGATCATCGCCCGCGCGCCTTCGGATTCCGCGGTGAGGCGGATGCGTTGCGCTTCGGCGCGCGTCGTCGTCGCAGACGCCTCGGCACGCGCGGTCATCAGCAGCACCGCGGTCTCGCTCTCGGCCTTCGAGGTCTCGACCTCGCCGCGCTCCTTCTCGCGCTTCAGCGCGATCTCGCGCGAACGGTCGGCGACGGCGCGCTCGCGCTCGGTCTGGAGCTGCTCCTGGGCGAGGACGATCTCGGTGCGGGCGAGCTCGGCCTGCGCCTGCGCCCTCGCCTCCTCGGCGTGCTTGGTCGCCATCGCGATCGAGCTGTCGACCTTCCTGACCTCGGAGCTCAATTGCGCCTCGATCTCGAGCTTGCGAAGCTCGCGCGCCTTCTGGATCTCTGCGATTCGCGTCGACTGCTCGCGCTCGATGCGCGCCGCCTCGGACGCTACCGTCGACTGCTCCCTCGCCCGCGCCGTGTCGGCGTCGCTCGCCGCCTTCAGCTTCTCGATCTCGAGGCGCTGGCCGATCTGCGCTTCCTCTTCCTGGCGCGACAGGCTCAGGCGTTGCTTGATCGCCTCGAGCTGCGTCTGCCGCACCGAGACGTCGGCGTCGGCCTCGATCTCGGCGCGCTTCTTCTTGCTCGTCGCGATGATCTCGGCGAGCTTTCTCAAGCCCACGGCGTTGAACGCGTTGTTGTCGTCGAGCGAGGCGAACGCCGCCTGGTCCATCCGCGTCAGCGACACCGATTCGAGCTGCAGGCCGCTGTGGGCGAGGTTGTCGCGCACCGATTCGCGGATCTGGCGCACGAACTCGGCGCGCTTGTCGTGCAACGAATCCATCGTGAAAGTCGCGCCGGTCGCCTGGATGGCGTCGATGAAGCGGCCCTCGAGCAGGTTCCTGACCCCGTCCGGGCTGAGCGACTTCGAGCCGATCGCCTGCGCTGCCGTGGCGACGCCGTCGACCGTCGGCTGCACGCGCAGGTAGAACTCGAGCTCGACGTCGACCCGCATGCGGTCTTCGGTGATCAGCGACTTGGCGCCGGTGCGGCTGACTTCGATCCGCATCGTCCGCATGTTGATCTCGTCGACCTTGTGCAGGAACGGCAGCGCCAGCGTGCCGCCGGTGAGGACGATCTTCTGGCCGCCGAAGCCGGTGCGGATCAGGGCGACGTCGCGCGAGGTCTTGCGATAAAAGCGGTTCAGGAAAGCGACCGCCACCGCGACCGCGACGATGAGGACGATCAGGCCGAACAGCCAGGCCAGCAAGGTCATGGGATCCCTCCTCCGACGGCGGCGCGACGGCAACGCAGCCGGCGCACCAAGGCATTACTTTCCAAGGAAACTATAGCAGGCGACTCGCAGTTTTCGCGCCAGGTCCGGGCGAACCCCGAGGGCGGCCGCAGCTGCTACAACGCGACCGGACGCTGGAAGAAGTGGCCGCCGGCCTCGGCCAGGTAGGTCGGATGAGCGCAGCGCTCGTTGCCCGAATACGAGATGCCGCGCACCGAGCGAAACGCCAGCGGCGCGGCCAGGTTGCCGAGCAGCTGCGCGTTCTCGTCGGCGGCGCGGCGCGCCAGGGCCGCCATGAAGTGGACGCCTTCGTAGGTCGACTGGCCGAGCGCGTTCAGCGTCGGCGCGCGCTGGCCGAAATGGTTGTAGTAGCGCTCCTTGAACGCCATGTTCGCGTCATTGTCGAGCGAGGCGAAATAGCCCGACGAGACGAACAGGCCCTCGGTGTTGTCGGCGCCGATCGCGAGCAGGCCGTTCTCCTCGATCGCGCACGAGAGCCGGAACATGTCGCGCGACAGGCCGCAGCGCCCGAAGGCGCGGTTGAACTGGACCGCGTCCTGGCCGATCAGCGAGAGCAGGATCGCGTGCGGCTTCAGACGCGCGATCTCGTCGAGCAGCTCGGAGTAATCCTCGACGCCGAACGGGAGGTAGCGGTCGGCGACGACCTGGCCGCCGAGCTCGCCGACGTAGCGCGCGGCGAGCCGGTGCGAGACGCGCGGCCAGACGTAGTCGTTGCCGACGAACATCCAGCGCCGCGCGCCGTGGCGGCTCGCGAGGTACTCGAGCGCGGGGCGCAGCTGCTGCCCCGGCGTTTCGCCGAGCGCGAACACGCCGGGCGTGCGCTCGCCGCCTTCGTAGAGCGGCGTGTAGACGTACGGGATCTCGCGCGCGACGTCCTTCAGGACGCGCTGGCGCACCTGGCTGGTGTGCATGCCGACGATGGCGTCGATCGCGCCGGCGTTCATCAGGCCGGCGGTGACGCTGCCGACCTCGGTCGCCTCGTCGGAGGAATCGATGACGCAAAGGCGCAAGCGCCGCTCGAGCAGGCCGCCTTCGGCGTTGATCTCGGCCTGGGCGAGCTGCGCGCAGGCGATCGACGAGGGGCCCCAGATGCCGGCCGAGCCGTTGATCGGTACGAGCAGGCCGACGACGAAATCGGCGCCGTCGGCGAGCGCTTCGCGTCGAGCGGCGGCGCGGCGGGCGCGGACGAGCGATGGCGCGACCTTCGCGCCGGCGCAGTTGCCGACCGCCAACTCGGGCATCGTCACTCCCATGCCCGCGCGGGGCGTCAGGGCTTTTGCATCCCCTTGTTTTTGCTTTCCCTGGAAAGCGACTTCTACAATATCACAGCATGAATCGACTCGACCCTCATCTCGGTCTGCTGCTCGAGCGCGCCGGCCGGGTCGTCGGCGAGCGGCTCGACCGCGCGTTCGGGCGCGACGACGTCACCGCCGCCCACTGGCGCGTCCTGCGCGTCCTCGCCGACGGCGAAGGGCACACGATGGGTGAGATCGCCGAGCAGCTGCAGATGAATCCGCCGACCCTGACCAAGCTGGTCGATCGGATGGTCGGCAAGTCGCTCGTCCAGCGCGCCGCCGACCCGGAAGACAGCCGCCGTGTCCTCGTCTACGCGACCGACGGCGGCCTCGCCCTGCTGCAGGAGCTGCAGGGCAAGGTCGACCAGCACCACGCCGCCCTGCAGGCACTTCTTGGCGACCGCAATGCGCGCCAGCTCGAGCGGCTGCTGATGACGCTGATCGAAGCGGCGGAGCGACCGGCCGCCTGAGCAGCGCGCCCGCCCGCGCTAGACGCGCGGGTGGCGGCGGTGGAAATCGGTGACGCGCTGGAAGGCGCGGCCGACGCGCAGGATCGCCGCCTCGCCGAGGTGCCGGCCGATGAATTGCGCGCCGACCGGCAAGCCCGTCGTCGTGAAGTCGACCGGCAACGTCAGCGCCGGATGCCCGGACATGTCGAACGGCGCGCTGTATCGCGTCAGCGCCGCGAACTCGGCGGGGTCGCGGCCGAGCATCGTCATGCGCTCGAGGGTGGGCGCGGCGATCGTCTGCGCCGGAAGGAGCATCGCATCGACGGCGTCGAGCGCCGCGCCGACGCGGCCGCTGAAGTCGCGCCGGCGCAGCAGGATGCGCTGGTAGTCGAGACCCGAAAGCGCCCGTCCCTCGTCGATGAGTCCGGCAAGCCCCGGTCCGTAGCGCTCGCGCTGCGCCGGAAAGGTCTCCGCATGCGCGACCGCCGTCTCGACGGCACAGTTCAGAGCCCAGTCGGCGACCGCCCCGGCGACATCGGGAAATCGCATCGACACGATCTCGGCGCCGAGCGAGCGCACCGTTGCCAGCGTCGCCTCGACCGCGCGCCGCGTCGCGGCGTCGACGCCGTCGAGTGCGTAGCGCTCGTCGAAGCCGATGCGCATGCCGCGCAGCGTGCTGTCGTCGGCGGCGAGGTAGTCCGGCACCGCGCTGCGCAGCGCGGTGGGGTCGTGGGGGTCGGCGCCGGCGATCGTGCCGAGAACGATCGCCGCGTCGGTTGCGCTGCGGCACATCGGACCGATGTGGTCCAGGGAGGCGGCGAGCTCGTAGCAGCCGAAGCGCGAGACGCGGCCCCACGTCGGCTTCAGGCCGCTGTTGCCGTTCGCGGCAGAAGGAAAGCGGATCGAGCCGCCCGTGTCGGAGCCGAGCGAAGCGAAGCAGAGGCCGGCGGCGGTCGCGACGCCCGAGCCACTCGACGACGCGCCCGACCAGTGGTCGCGGTGCCAGGGATTGACCGGCGGCGCGATGTCGGGATGGTGGTCGGCGAATGCACCTTCGGTCATCTGCAGCTTGCCGAGCGCGATCGCGCCGGCCTCACGGAGCTTGCGCACGACGGTGGCGTCGGTGGCCGGCACGAAGCCGGCGTGCAGCGGCATTCCCCCTGCCGAGGCGATGCCTTCGGTCCAGCAAAGGTCCTTGATCCCGATCGGCACACCGTGCAGCTGCGACAGGATCTGGCGCCGGCCGATCATCTGCTCGGCGGCGCGCGCCTGCGCCAACGCCAGCTCGGGTGTGACGCGCGCGTAGGACTTCAGGCCCGGATCGACGCGCTCGATACGGCGCAGCATCGCCTCGGTGAGCTCGACCGGCGAGAGCTTGCGCGCCGCGAGCAGGCGGGCGATCTCGGAGATCTCGAGGAAGTGGAGGTCGTCGAGGACCATGGTCGATTCTTGCCCGTTTGCTCGCTGCAGGCGTCGCTTGCGCTCAAACCGCCGGCGAGTGCACGTGCTCGGGCCGCACGCCCATGCCGAGCAGCCGCGCCATCAGGCGCTGCAGCGCCGGCACGCGAGTGACGATCCGCATCGGCAGCGGCATCTCGAGCGCCGCGTCGCCGCCGCCGAGCACCGGCACCAGCACGTTGTTCTGCATGCCAACCTGCGCGGCCTGCGTCGCCTTGGCCGGCCACAGGCGTCGCTCGCGCACCGCGTCGAGGTCGTCCGGGCTGACCGTGCCGACGCGCAGCTTGACGGCGAGCAGGTTCGCCGCCGCGACCGCGTCCTGGATCGCGAGGTTGATGCCGACGCCGCCGATCGGCGACATCGCGTGCGCCGCGTCGCCGATGCAGAGCAGGCCCGGCTTTGACCATTGCGTCAGCCGGTCGACGGCGACGGTGAGCAGCTTGACGTCGTCCCACGACCGCACGTCCTCGCCGATGTGGGCCGCCAGCACCGGCCCGGCATGGACGACCTGGGCGCGGAATTCCTCGATCGGCCGTCGGCGCAACGCGTCTGCACCGCCCTTGGCGATGACGAAGGCGCACTGCCAGTAGGCGCCGCGGTCGATCGTGACGACGAAGTGGCCCGGCGCGATCCGCGCCAGGCTGCTGTCGACCTCGGCCGGATCGCGCCTGACGCGAAACCAGAGCACGTCGATCGGCGCGCCGACGTCTTCGACCGGGAGCCTGGCGGCATCTCGCACGGTCGAATGGCGGCCGTCGCAACCGACCGTGCAGTCGGCGCGGATCTCGAAGTCTCCCTCGGGCGAGCTGCCCCGCACGCCCGCGACGTGCCCCCCTTCGTCGATCAGGCCGGTGACGTTGGCGCGGGTGCGCAGCGTGAAGGCGGGCAGCTTTCTCGCCTCGTCGGCGAGGAAATCGAGGAATTCCCACTGCGGCATCATCGCGATGAAGGCGTAGCGCTTCGGCAGGCCGCGAAAGTCGCCGAGCTGGACGTGCTGGTCGCCGAACCAGCCGCCGATCACCTCGAGCTTCTGGTGCGGGCGTTGCAGGAACTCGTCGAGCAGGCCGAGCTCGTCCATGATGCGCAATGTCGACGGGTGGACCGTGTCGCCGCGGAAATCGCGCAGGAAATCGGCGTGCTTCTCGAGCACGACGGTGCGAACGCCGGCGCGCGCGAGCAGGTAGCCGAGCATCATGCCGGCCGGGCCGCCGCCGACGATGCAGCATTGCGTTCGAGCGTCGTCGCTGGGGTCGGCCATCGGTTCTTCTCCCCTCCTCGCCCCGCCCGCCGGCTCAGCGCGGCGCGACGCGCGCGAGGAACGCCAGCACGCCCTGCCAATGCGCCCCGGCGCCGGCGCTGTTCTTGTCGTCGCGCAATGTCGACGAGCCGTGGGTCGAGGCGGCAGGCGCGACCAGCTGCTGCTTGTCGCTCGACTTCACGGCCTTGAGGATCGCCGCTGAGCTCGCGATTTCTTCCTTTCCCGACGACTGGTCGATGTAGACGGGCACCGTCACCTTGCGCGCGGCCGCGCGCACCGCGTCCTTGCGGGCGAGGTATTCGCCCGGCGAGAAGGCGACGATCGCGGCGACGTCGCCGGGATGCGCGGCGGCGAGCAGGAAGACGAGCGCCGCCGAATAGCTCGAGCCCCAGACGACGACGGGAGCGCCGTGCGCTTCGGCCTTGGCCCAGGCGAGTGCCGCTTCGAGATCGGGCAGCGCACTGTCGTAGCTGAGCTCGCGCCAGCCGAGCGCGGCGGCGGTCCGGTTGGTGCCGCCGAAGGCGCCGTCGCCCGAGCGCTGGTCGATCGCGAGAACGGTGAAGCCGGCCTTTACGAGGCGCGGCGCGATCGGCGCGTACTCGGCGGCGCTCGATCCGGCCTGATGGAAGGCGACGACGATCGGCGCCTTCGCGCCGGCCGCCCGCCAGACGTCGCCATGGACCTTGACGCCGTCGGCTGCGGTCAGCAGCACCGGCTCGGCGTGCGCCGAGGCGACGAACAACCCGACGAGGGCCCACAAGGCGAAGCGGATCATGAAGGTGCGGCGCGAAGCGATGCGCAATTAAGCCAGATCGCGGCCGTGAGCGACATCGGCACCTCCTCGCGCGGGGACAATGCGGCGATGTTCTCGGCCCCCCTCGAGTGCGACTTCCTGATCGTCGGCGCGGGCATCGCCGGCGCCTCGATCGGCCACTTCCTCGCCGCCCATGGCCGCACGGTCGTGCTCGAGCGCGAGAGCCAGCCCGGCTACCACTCGACCGGCCGCTCGGCAGCGCTGTTCCTGGAGAGCTATGGCACAGCGCAGGTGCGCGCGCTGACGCGCGCCAGCCGCGCCTTCCTCGAAGCGCCGCCCGCCGGCTTCGCCGACGGTCCGATCGTCTCCGCGCGCGGCGCGCTGTTCGTGGCGACACCGGGCCAGGACGAAGACCTCGCCGCGCTCTGGCAGGTGATGCAGTCGGTCAGCCCGCGCGGCGCCCTGCTCGGCCCCGAGGTCACGTGCGAGCTCGTGCCCGTGCTGCGCCGCGAGCGCGTTCTAGGCGCTGTGTTCGAGCCCGATGCCGCCGACATCGATGTGCACCGCCTGCACCAGGGCTTCCTGCGCAGCGTTCGCCGCCAAGGCGGCCGCGTCGTCGCCGATGCCGGGGTCACCGCGCTGACGCGCGACGCCGCGGGCCGCTGGCTGGCCGACGCCGGCGCAACGCGCTACCGCGCAGCGGTGCTGGTCGATGCCGCCGGCGCGTGGTGCGATCAGGTCGCCGCCCTCGCTGGCGTCGCGCCGATCGGCCTCGTCCCGAAGCGGCGCAGCATCTTCACCTTCGCGCCGCCCGAGGGCCTCGACACGACGAGGTGGCCGCTGTTCGGCAGCGTCGGCGAGCACTGGTACGTCAAGCCGGACGCCGGGGTCCTGCTCGGATCGCCCGCCAACGCGGACGCGGTGATGGCGCAGGACGTCCAGCCCGAAGAGCTCGACATCGCGCTCGCGATCGATCGCATCGAAACAGCGACGACGCTTCGCGTCCGGCCGCGTCGGACGTGGGCCGGATTGCGCTCGTTCGTGGCCGACGGCGACCTCGTGGGCGGCTTCGCAACCGACGCGCCCGGCTTCTTCTGGCTCGCCGCGCAGGGCGGCTACGGCATCCAGACCGCGGCGGCCATGGGCGAGGCCTGCGCCGCGCTCGTGCGCGGCCTGCCGCTGCCCGCGCACATCGCCGGCTTGGGTCTCGACGCGATCGCGCTCGGGGCGACGCGACCTTCGCTCACGGACGCGCGCGCCGCGCGATAGCTTTCGCGACCGGCTCGGCCCCGGTGCGAAGCGGCTTGCTCAGGAACGGCGAGCCGGCGAGGACGAAGCGCCACGGCAGCTCGACCGACTTGCTGATGCCGATGCGAACGCCGGCATGCACCGCAATGGTGGCGTTCGCGTCGCGCGGCACGATGCGAAACGGGCGGCGGTCGAGGCGCAGGCCGTTGTGGTCGTGGCTGATGCCGAGCGCCTGGCCGAGGCGTCCCGGCCCTGAGCAGAGCAGGCGTGGCGCGTCGACGCCGCGCCGCTCGCGCATCAGATCGAGCCCGGCCGTCGGCTCGAGCGCGCGGATCAGCACCCCGGCGCCGTGGCCGACCGGCGCGCAGACGAAATTCAGGCACGAGTGGATGCCGTACGAGCGATAGACGTAGGCGCGTCCGGGCGGCCCGAACATCACGGCGTTCCGCGCCGTGTGGCCGGCGTAGCTGTGCGACGCCGGATCGTCCTGGTCGTACGCCTCGGTCTCGACGATCGTGCCGCCGACGCCGTCGAGGTAGACGCTGGCGCCGATCAACGCGCGGGCGACATCGAGCGCCGGAGCGCCGAAGTCGAGCTTGCCCACCGCGCGTGTGCTCAGACGGTCGCGCCGAACAGCGCGCCCACGCCCGCCGTCACGGCCATCGCCAGTGCGCCCCAGAAGGTGACGCGCCACGCGCCGCGCCACGGATCGGCGCCACCGGTGCGGGCGGCGACGACGCCGAGCACGGCGAGGAAGACGAGCGCCGTCGCGGCGACCCATCCGACCAGCGCCGATGCCGGAGCGAGCCAGGCGACGAGCAGCGGCAACGCCGCGCCCACGGCGAAGCTGCCCGCCGAGGCCAGCGCCGCCTGCACCGGCTTCGCGGTGAGCGACTCGCTGACGCCGAGCTCGTCGCGCGCGTGCGCACCGAGGGCGTCATGCGCCATCAGCTGCGCGGCGACCTGGTCGGCGAGGCCGGCGTCGAGGCCGCGGCCCATGTAGATCGCCGCCAGCTCGCGATGCTCGGCGGCGGGGTCGTGGGCGAGCTCGGCGCGCTCCTTGGCGAGATCGGCCGCCTCGGTATCGGCCTGCGAATGGACGGAGACGTACTCGCCGGCAGCCATCGACATCGCCCCCGCGACGAGACCGGCCACGCCGGTGAGCAGGATGCTGGCTTGTGGCGCGTGCGCCGCGGCGACGCCGACGACCAGGCTGGCGGTCGAAACGATGCCGTCGTTGGCGCCGAGCACGGCCGCACGCAGCCAACCGATGCGCGTCGTGCGGTGGCGTTCGAGGTGGCGGCGAGCCATTGGCGGTGGTCGGTTCGGGAGGTCTATCGGCGTGCGTCGACGGGTGCGAGGGTAGCAGGCGTACCGGGCCGTCCGGAGGCGTCATGCCAGGAGCGCGTCGATAGAATTCGCCGCTTTGAGAAGCGCTGCGCCCGTGTCCGATCGTCGCAAGGTCCTGCCCCAGTACGTGTTGCCGAAGCGCGGTTTGACGGCGTTCGCCGGCCGCGTCGCCTCGCGCGAGCGCGGCGCGACGACGACGCGGCTGGTGCGCTGGTTCGTTCGCAAGTACGGCGTCGACATGAGCGAGGCGGCGGTGAGCGACGTCGCCGCGTATCGCAGCTTCAACGACTTCTTCACGCGCGCGCTGAAGGAAGGCGCGCGGCCGATCGCAGACTCCGACCTCATCTCTCCGGTCGACGGCACGATCAGCCAGTTCGGCCGGATCGAGCACGACCAGATCCTGCAGGCCAAGGGCCATCTCTACTCGACCACCGCGCTGGTCGGCGGCGATCGCGAGCTGGCGACGCGCTTCCACGACGGCAGCTTCGCGACGCTCTACCTCAGCCCGAAGGACTACCACCGCATCCACATGCCGTGCGCCGGCACGCTGACGCGGATGATCCACGTCCCCGGCGCGCTGTTCTCGGTGAATCCGACCACGGCGCGCGGCGTGCCGGGTCTGTTCGCGCGCAACGAGCGCGTCGTCTGCGTCTTCGACTCGCCGGTCGTCGGCACCTTCGTGCTGACTCTGGTCGGCGCGACCATCGTCGGCAGCATGGCCACCGTGTGGCACGGCGCAGTGCGCCTGCCGCGAGTCCGGCGGGTGCGCGAGTGGCACTACGCGGCCGGTGCCGTCACCCTGGAGAAGGGCGAGGAGATGGGCCGCTTCATGCTCGGCTCGACCGTCGTGATGCTGTTTCCGGAACGCGACCTGCGCTTCGACCCGTCGTGGCAGCCGGGCGGGCCGCTCCGCCTCGGCGAGCCGATGGCCGATCTCGCGAAGGCCGGGTAGCCGCCATGCGCGCCGTCTTCGTCGACGCCAACGCGGCGCTGCGCTCCCTCGCCGAAGCGATCGGCCCGCGCAGCTTGCCGGCCCTCGAGCTCGCCTTCGGCGACGCCGACATCGTTTCGGACGCGCTGCCCGAGGCGCTCGCCGGCGCGCCGATCGCGGTCATCGACCACACCGCGCTGCCGCTCGAGGTCGCGCGCCGTTGCACGGGGCTGCGCGACGTCGTCTTCCTCGGCACCGGCGCGCGCAGCTACATGGACCCGGAGGCACTCGCGTCGATCGGCATCACGGTCCATCTCATCAAGGGCTACGGCGACACCGCGGTCGCCGAGTGCACGATCGGCTTGCTCTTCGCCGCCGCCCGCAACTTCGCGGCGATGGACCGGGCGATGCGCGAAGGCCGCTGGCTGCGTAGCGAAGGCACGCAGCTCGCAGGCAAGACGCTCGGCCTGATCGGCTACGGCGGCATCGCCGCCGAAGTCGCGCGGATGGCCAACGGAATCGGCATGAAGGTGCTCGCCTGGAATCGCACTCCCAGGGGCGACGTCCCCGAAGTCGAGTTCGTCGCCATCGAGCGCCTGCTCGCAGAAAGCGATGCGGTCTCGTTGCACCTCCTCCTCACCGCCGAGACACGCGGCTTCCTTTCGGCAGCGCGAATCGCGGCGATGCGCCGCGGCGCTCTCCTCGTCAACACGGCGCGCGGCGCGCTCGTCGACGAGGCTGCGCTCGTCGCCGCGCTGCGATCGGGACACATCGCGCACGCCGGCCTCGACGTCTTCGACATCGAGCCGATGCCGCCGGGCCACGTGCTGGCGACGCTGGCCAACGTCACGCTGTCGGCCCATTCGGGCTTTCGCACGCCGGAAGCGAATCGGCGCCTGATCGAAGCCGCCTTCGACCATTGCCGGCGACTCGTCGCCGCGCCTTCGCCACTGCCAGGCCGGCAGACCACGGCTGGCTGATTCGGTGCCACGCGATTCGACGGGCGCCGCGACCGGTCCGCTGGGGATGGCCCCGGGCGCTGCCGTCGGCGCGGTCGCCGGCGGGCTGGCCGGCAAGGGTGCTGCCGAGGTCGTCAACCCGAAGGTAGGCGACCGCCTCGGCGAGCACCACCTGAACACGGGCGTCGGAGCCGGGGGCGGCGCTGCGGCTCCGCTTTTTCTTGGTGTCAATGGTCGTGCCGATGGTGGGCGTCGGGGTAGTGCGCGTGGGCATGCCGGAGCGGCTCGTGCACGTGCGAGTGGGAATGCGGCTCGCTCGCGTCCTGCCCGTCGGCGTGGGCATGGGCGTGGTGCTCGTCGTGGACATGCGAATGGTCGTGTGCCATCGCGACGTGGCGGTGCGGATGTTCGTGATGCTCGCTGAGATGCAGCCACACGCCGACGGCCATGAAGAGGCCGGCGACGAGCAGCGGCACCGTGACCGGTGCGCCCAGGGCGACGGCGAACGACGCGCCGAGGAACGGCGCCAGCGAAAAGTAGGCGCCGGTGCGGGCCGTGCCGAGGCCGCGCAGCGCGATCACGAAGAGCGTCAGGCTGAGGCCGTAGCCGACAAAGCCGAGCGCGCCGGCCTGCAACATCACTCCCTGCGGCGGTAGCGCGTCGCCCGACAGCAATGCGAACACCACGCTGACGCTGCCGGCGATCAGGCCCTTGACGCAGGCGATCAGCATCGCATCGTGGATCGCGACCTTGCGCGTGAGGTTGTTGTCGATCGCCCAGGCCGCGCACGCGGCGGCGATCGCGAGCGGGCCGACGAGGCCCTGCGTCCTCATCGCCGGGCCGAGCGAGAGGACGACGCCGCCGCCGACGATGCACGTCATTCCCCACGCGATCCGCCGATCGAAGTTCTCGTCGAAGACGAACCAGGCGAGTGCTGCCGTGAACACCGCTTCGAGGTTGAGGATGAGCGAGGCCGATGCCGCATCGGTGCGGCGCAGGCCGACCATGAGCAGGTACGGGCCGATCGCGCCACCGGCGACGATCGCGCCGGCCAGCCAGCCGAGCCCGGCGCCGCGCGGGCGGCTCAGGCCGGCGCGCCCCCTGACCGCCAGGCGAGCGGCAAGCAACAGCGACAGTCCCAGGCCCGAACCGAGATAAAGCAGCCCGGCGAGGAGCAGCGGTGGCACGTTGCCGACGAGCTCCTTGGCGAGCGGCGTGCTGAGGCCGAAGAGGAGCGCCGCGGCCAGCGCCGCGCCGACGTTTCGATCGATTCGCAAGTCCGCCGACCCTCTAGCTCTTCTTCGCGGCCTCAGGCCGACTGGCGCCCGAGATCGCGCAGACGAAAGCCCCTGTCGAGCTCGATCCAGTACATCGGCATGTCAAGGGGACGGTGGTACCGCATCAGGCGAGGCGATCGCGCGGCGCGTCGCGGCAGGAAGCGGGTCGACGATCGCGAGCAGACGCGCGTGGCCGCGAAAGCGCGCCCGCCGCGCCCGCACCGCCGGCGCGGCGAGGCGGTAGTTCGGGAAGCGCGCGAGGAAGCGGCTGATCGCGACCCGCCCCTCGAGGCGCGCGAGGCCCATGCCGACGCACTGATGGATGCCCGAGCCGAAGGCGACGTGCCGGTTCGGCGTGCGCGCGATGTCGAGCCGGTCGGGATCGGCGAAGGCTTCGGGATCGCGGTTGGCGGCGCCGATGCCGATCGTCACCTGCGTCCTGGGCGCCAGCGCGACGCCGGCGATCTCGGTCGCGCCGGTGGTGATGCGGTTGCCGAGCTGGTTCGAGCTCTCGAAGCGCAGGAACTCCTCTACGCCCAAGCGCGCGAGCGCGGGCTCGCCGATGAGGCGCGCCTTCTCGTCCGGCCAATCGAGCAGGCAGGCCAGGCCGTTGCCGATCAGGTTGGTCGTCGTCTCGTGGCCGGCGTTGAGCAGGAAGATGCAGTTGTGCAGCAACTCGGGGGCGCTGAGCTTCTCGCCGCCCTCGCCTGCGATCAGCCGCGTCAGCACGTCGACCTCCGGATCGCCCGGGTCGGCCCGCCGGCGCTCGACCAGCCCCTCGAGGTAGAGCAGGAATTCGCGCACGGCGCGGTTGCCGCTGTCGAGCTGCTCGGCGCCGAGCGAGGGCTCGAGTGCGCCGAGGATGGCGAGCGACCAGTCGCGCAGCGGCGCCCGCTCTTCGTTGGGCACCGCGAGCAGGTTGCCGATGACTTCGACCGGGATCGCGCTCGCGAACGCGGCGATGAGGTCGATCTCGGCGCCGCGACCGCGCGCCGCCATCGCGTCGAGCAGGCTGTCGACGCGCTCGATCAGGCGCTGCTCCATCGCCGCGACGTGGCGCGGCGTGAGCGCCCCGGCGATGAGCCGGCGCACCCGCGTGTGCAAGGGCGGATCGTTGAAGACGAGGCTCGTCGTGTGGTGCTCGAACAGCGGCGACTCGCCGTACTTGGGGAAGAACTCCTCGTGCTTGTCGGAGCTGAACGCCGCCGTGTCCTTGTAGACGGCGACGACGTCGGCGTAGCGGCTCAGGAACACGCCGCCCCCCGGCATGGCCTTGACCGGCGCGTGCTCGCGCAGGGCGCGGTAGGTCGGGTAGGGATCGTCGTAGAAGCTGTCGGGCAGCCGCTTCAGGTCGAAGTCGTCGGCGAGAGCGCGGGCGTCGGGCACGGCGCCGAGTCTACGGGCGGTCGGCGCAAGAAGACGCGCCTGGACGCCGGCTGGAGGTGTCCGGAAACGGCGCGCCCAGCGGTCGCGAGAGGCCCTAGGCTTGCGCCTCGAACCACGATCGGAAAGGACAGGGAATGGCTTCGGTTCATCGGCAGATCGCCATCGAGCGGCCGGCGGCCGAGGTCTGGGACGCGCTCGCCGACGTCGGCGCGCTGCACACGCGCCTGGCGCCCGGCTTCGTCACCGATTGCCGGCTCGAGCCGGGCGCGCGCGTCGTCACCTTCGCCAACGGCATGGTCGCGCGCGAGCTGATCGTCGACGTCGACGTCGACGCCGAGCGCCGTCGCGTCGCCTGGTCAGTCGTCGGCGGCAGGCTCAGCCACCACAACGCGAGCGCGCAAGTGTTCGCCGAGGGCGAGCGCAGCTGCCGCTTCGTGTGGATCGCCGACTTCCTGCCGAACGAGCACGCACCGGCGATCGCCGGAATGATCGAACAGGGCCTCGCGGCCATGAAGCGACACCTCGACGTCGGTTAACGTCGGCAGCCTCGACAGGGAGGCGCGGGCATGGGCTCATCGGACTGCAGTGCGGCTGGCACCCGGCGGCTTGCCGGATCGATCTTCGTCGCGGCGGCCGTGTTCGGCGCGTCGTCGGCGCCTGCCGTCGCGGCCGAGGACGAACCGTCGGCGACGCCGTATCGGCCCGGGGTCGCCACGCCGGCCGCCTTGTCGGCTCCGGGCTGGCTCGAGATCGAGGCCGGCATCCAGCACGATCGCGACGGCGGCGGCGCCCGCGCGGACAGCCTGCCGGTCACGCTCAAGCTCGCCTTCACGCCCGACTGGGGCATTCGCCTCGATGCCGACGGCCTGGTGCGGCGCCGCGACGCGGGGTCGCGAACGAGCGGGCTCGGCGACGCCGCCGTCATCCTCAAGCGGCGCTTCGCGATCAGCGACGACCAGGCGTTCGGCCTCGAGGGCGGCGCGACCGTGCCGAGCGGACGCCGCGGCCTCGGCAGCAGCAGCGGCAAGCCGGACTGGGGCGTCAACGCGATCTACAGCGGCGACTTCGGCGCATGGCACGCCGATGTCAACGTCGCGGCAACGCGCCTCGGCGCGGTCGAAGTCGATGTCGCGCGCACGCAATCGCTGTTCGTCGCCGCGGTCTCGCGTTCGCTCGGCGACCGCTGGAGCGCCGGCGCCGAGGTCTCGGCCACGCGCCAGCGAGGTGCCGAGCACACGAGCCAGCTTCTCGTCGGCACGAGCTACGCCGTCTCGCCGCGGCTCGTGCTCGATGTCGGCGCGTCGCGCAGCCTGCGCTCGGGGCCGCCGTCGTGGTCGGTGTTCAGCGGCTTCACCTGGCTCGCGACGCGAATCTTCTGACGCGCGAACGCAAGGGTCTTCCTCAGCCAAGGAAGGTATGTCGGCTGCCAGGGGCGTCGTGCAGACCACGTTCAAGAAGTTGGCGGCGAAGAAGTCGGGCGCGCGCAAGACGGCGGCGAAGAAGACCGCGCGCAAGGACATCACTCCCCTGGAGACTCTCGAGAGATCGCGCGACGATGCTTCGTCGCGAATGCCGGTGGAGTGGCAGTCGCCCGAATGGACCCGATGATCGGACAGGGAAGATCGGCTTTGGTGTGCTCGCACTCGGTGAGAAGGTTCCTGAGGACGCGCTGCATTCGCTTGAGATCCGCCAGCTTCGCCTCGATCTGGGAAAGCCTGTCGGCGGCCACTCGCCGGATCGAAGCCCGATCCGTACCGTCCTCGAGCTGCAGCAACTCGCGAACTTCTTCGAGCGAAAAGCCGAGCTCCTGAGACCGCTTGATGAAGCGGATCCGCTCGACCAGGCCCATCGGGTAATAGCGGAACGCCCCGTTGCTCTCGGGTATCGGCAGGAGCTTCCTGTCCTGGTAGTAGCGGATGGTCTCGACTCCCACGTCGGCGGCCCGGGCAAGCCGGCCGATCGTGAGCGACTGCGAAACGGGTGATGACTTCATATAGCGAAAATATCCTTGACTCTGGGGTCGGGTACGGAGTCTAAGCTCTCATCCAGCGGTGAATCGACCGTTGGAGAAGACCTTGGAGAAGCAAGAAGAGATGGTCCGGCTGACCGATCCGGTCTGCGGAATGACGGTGACCCCGCAATCGCCGCACGTGCTCGAACACGGAGGAAAGCCGGCGTACTTCTGCAGCGCCGGCTGCAAGGCAAAGTTCGCAGCCGACCCGGCGAAATACCTGAAGCCGCCCGGCACGGCAGCGGCATCTCCGGTCGCCGACGAACTCGGGGCTCCGGGTGCCATCTACACCTGCCCGATGCACCCCGAGGTGCGCCAGGACCATCCGGGCGCCTGCCCGAAATGCGGCATGGCGCTCGAGCCGGAAATGCCGAGCCTCGAGGAGGGCGAGAGCCCCGAGCTGATCGACTTCCGCAGGCGCTTCTGGTGGACGTTGCCCCTCACCGTCGCCGTGACGGCGCTGGCCATGTTCGGCCATCGCATGCAGCTGTTCGACATGGCGACCCAGAGCTGGGTCGAGCTCGTGCTGTCGGCGCCGATCGTCCTGTGGGCGGGATGGCCGTTCTTCGTCCGCGGCGTTCATTCGGTGGTCAACCGCAGCCCCAACATGTGGACGCTGATCGGCCTCGGCACCGCTTCGGCCTTCGTCTACAGCATCGTCGCGACGGTGGCGCCCGGCGTGTTTCCGGACTCGTTCATGTCCATGGGCCGCGTCTCGGTCTACTTCGAGGCGGCGGCCGTGATCATCTCGCTGACCCTGCTCGGCCAGTTGCTGGAGCTGAAGGCGCGCTCGCAGACCTCGGCCGCCATCAAGTCGCTCCTCGGCCTGGCGCCGAAGACCGCGCGCCGGATCAACGCCGATGGAACCGAGGAGGACGTGCCCCTGACGCACGTTCACGTGGGCGACTCGCTGCGCGTGCGCCCAGGCGAGAAAGTCCCCGTCGACGGCGCCGTGGTCGAAGGCAGCAGCTCGGTCGACGAATCGATGCTCACCGGCGAGCCGATCCCGGTGGCAAAGCAGGCCGGCGACAAGCTGATCGGAGCGACGATGAACACCAGCGGCGCGCTGGTGATGCGCGCCGAATCGATCGGCTCGAGGACCGTCCTGGCGCAGATCGTCCAGATGGTCAGCCAGGCGCAGCGCAGCCGGGCGCCGATGCAGCGCATGGCGGATCGGGTCGCGGGCTATTTCGTCGTCACGGTAATCGCCGTCGCCGTCCTGACGTTCTTCGGCTGGGGCCTTTTCGGGCCACCGCCCAGCTGGGTCTACGGCCTGATCAACGCCGTGGCCGTGCTCATCATCGCCTGCCCTTGCGCGCTCGGCCTGGCGACGCCGATGTCGATCATGGTGGCGACGGGCAAGGCGGCGACGCAGGGCGTACTGTTCCGCGACGCCGCGGCGATCGAGAAATTCCGCGAGGTCGACACCCTGATCGTCGACAAGACCGGCACCCTGACCGTGGGCAAGCCGGCCTTCGACCGCGTGGTGGCGGCGCCCGGCCATTCGGGCGACGACGTGCTGCGCCTGGCCGCCAGCATCGACCAGGGCAGCGAGCATCCCCTGGCGGCCGCGATCGTGCGCGCCGCCGTCGAGCGCGGTCTCACGCTCGACAAGCCGGAAGCCTTCGAGTCGAGCACCGGGATCGGGGTCCGTGGCGTGATCGCCGGCCAGTCCGTGGCGCTGGGCAACACGGCGTTGATGGACGAGGCCGGCGTCTCGCACGACGCGATGGCGCCGCAGGCGGAAGCGTTGCGCGCGGAGGGGGCGAGCGTGATGTACCTGGCCGTGGCCGGGCAGCTTGCGGGATTGGTGGCGGTGTCCGACCCGATCAAGGAGACGACCGCCGAGGCACTGGCGACGCTGAAGGCGCTCGGCATTCGCACGGTGATGGCCACGGGGGACGGCCTCACGACCGCCCGGACGGTCGGCAGGAAGCTCGGCATCGACGAGGTGCACGGCGAGGTCAAGCCCGCCGACAAGCTCGCGCTCGTCTCGAAGCTTCAGCGCGAGGGCCGCATCGTCGCCATGGCCGGTGACGGCATCAACGACGCCCCGGCGCTTGCCAAGGCGGATGTCGGAGTGGCGATGGGCACGGGGACCGACGTCGCGATGAACAGCGCCCAGGTGACGCTCGTCAAGGGCGACTTGCGAGGGATCGCGCAAGCCCGGCAGATCTCGGCGGACACCGTCGCCAACATGAAGCAGAACCTGGGCTTCGCCTTCGTCTACAACGCGCTCGGCATCCCGTTGGCGGCCGGCGTGCTGTATCCGATCACGGGCTGGCTGCTCTCGCCCATGATCGCCGCGCTGGCGATGAGCCTCAGCTCGGCGTCGGTGATCACCAACGCCTTGCGCCTGCGCGCGACGCGCTAGTAGCCGAGGGCCAGGCCGCTGTTGCGGCGCGGATCGTTGGCGCCGTAGAAGCGGTTCTTGCCGATCGGCTTGCCGGCGAGCGAAGGTGCGCCGACCAGGATCGCGGCGACGTGATTGGCCGGTTGCGGCGCGGTGAAGACGTGGCCCATGCCCTCGAGGATCTTGCGCGTGTCGGGGCTGACGGCGAATACTTCGAGATTGGTCGGGTTGGGCAGCCACTGCTGGTGAAAGCGCGGCGCGTCGACCGCTTCCTGGACCGTCATGCCGTAGTCGATGACGTTGATGATCGTGTGCAGCACCGCCGTGATGATGCGGCTGCCGCCCGGCGTGCCGACCACCATGACCGGCCGCCCGTCCTTGCTGACGATCGTCGGGCTCATCGAGCTGAGCGGCCGCTTGCCCGGAGCGATCGCGTTGGCCTGGCCCTGCACCAGGCCGTAGATATTGGGCACGCCGAGCTTGGCGGTGAAGTCGTCCATCTCGTCGTTGAGCAGGACGCCGGTGTTGGCGGCCGTCACCTTGGCGCCGAACCAGTCGTTGAGCGTGTAGGTGACCGAAACCGCGTTGCCCTTGGCGTCGACGATCGAGTAGTGCGTCGTGTTGCTGCCTTCGTGCGGCGCGACGCCGGGCTTCCAGTCCTTCGAGTCGGCAGCTTTCGCCGGATCGATGGCGGCGCGGATCTTCGCCGCGTAGGCCTTGTCGAGCAGGCGGTCGAGCGGGTTCTTGACGAAGTCGGGGTCGCCCAGGTAGCTGTTGCGGTCGAGGTAGGCGTGACGCATCGCCTCGATCTGCACGTGCACGGCCTGGGCCGAGCGGAAGCCCCAGTCCTTGAGCGGATAGCCCTCCAGGACATTGAGGATCTCGCAGATGATGACCCCGCCCGAGCTCGGCGGCGGCGCCGAGACGATGTGATATCCGCGGTAGTCGCACTCGATCGGCGCCAGCTCGCGCGTCGTGTACTGGTCGAGGTCGGCCTGCGTGAGGATGCCCTTGCCGGCGCTGCTCGAGACGACGATCGCCCGCGCCACCGGCCCCTTGTAGAAGCCAGGGGCGCCGGCCTCGCGGATCTGGCGCAGCGTCGCCGCGAGGTCCTTCTGGATCAGCCTGTCGCCGCTGACGTAGGGCTGGCCGCCGGCCTTCAGGAAGATCGCCGTCGTCGCCGGGTCGACCTTGAACGCCTCGGTCGCGGTCGCGAACATGTCGGCATCGCCCTGGTCGAGCACGAAGCCCTGCTCGGCGAAGCGGATCGCCGGCGCGATCAGGTCGGCGCGCTTCATCGTCCCGTACTTGGCGAGCGCCATCTCCAGGCCCGAGACGGTGCCGGGAACGCCGACCGCGAGATGGCCCGTCGTCGTCGATCCCTTGATGACGTTGCCGGCCGCGTCGAGGTACATGTTGGCGGTCGCTGCGAGCGGCGCTTTCTCGCGGAAATCGAGGAAGGTCTTCGTTCCGTCGGCGAGCTGCAGCGTCATGAAGCCGCCGCCGCCGAGGTTGCCCGCGGCCGGATAGACGACGGCGAGCGCATAGCCGACGGCGACCGCGGCATCGACCGCGTTGCCGCCCTTCTTCAGGACGTCGACGCCGACCTCCGTGGCGAGGTGCTGGGCCGTGACGACCATGCCGTTCTCGGCGGCGACCGGCGCCACCGACGCGGCGTGGACGACGCCGACGAACGCCGTCGACGCGACGACGAGGGCGATGCGGCGGGCGAGCGACCGAGTCTCGGTCGCCGAAAAGATCCAACTCATGACTGTCTCCTGGGCGGTGTCGGGAGCCGCCTGTCGGGCGGCGTCGAATCACTGTAGCGCGGCGGCGCCGGACCTTCGAATCGCGGTGCAATGCACATCGTGTTACGAGTTGGGTCCGCATCGAGGCGTTTGTTCACAGACTTGGGCTCCGACCCGTGCCTAAGATCTTCTTCCGCTCGTCCCGCCTGCGCCTCCTGCGCTCGCCAACGGCGACACCGAAACACCGTGTCCATGCTTCGCGCCCTCCGTCTCGCCGGCCCCATCGCCGCCATCGCCCTCGGCGCGGCGACGCTTGCCGGCTGCACCGCGCCCGGGCTCATCCTCACGGCAGCGGGGATCGCGACCGACACCAGCATGACCTGGGAGATGGTCAAGCACGTCCACGCGCAGCTGACCCAGGACGACCCGACGCCGTGCGCCTTGCTCAACAGCGTCCAGCGCGCGCTGAACGGACGCTGCGAGTTCGTCGCCGGCAGCATCCGCACGGCCGACATCGCCAGGAGCGGCTTGCAGGATTGCCCGCTCACCGCCGCGACGCGAGACGCTCGCCTGTGGCGCGCCCTGCCCGAGCTGATCGAGAAGGGCGCCGGCTACGAGCGCTGCGCGCGTTCGCCGCTGCAGGACCTCGCCGAGATCGATGCCTGCCCGAACTTCCCCGCCGCGTCGCCCGAGATCCTGAAGGCGATGGTCTATCTCGCCGACAACGACCCGCGCGCGGTCCGCCACGACGTCTTTCGCATGCTCAGCTGCCGCAATGCGCGCGCCGCCGGCCTCGACCAGGTCCTCGTCGGCTGGCTCGATCGCGGCAAGCTGCAGCCGGGGACGATCTCGTTCAGCCCGCTCGAGGCGCTCGACCCCGACGTGCTCGTGACCCGCTTCGGCCGCGAGCTCGAGGTGGCCGGTCATTCGCCGAGCGCCGCCCTCGACCACTACGACGGCAGCCTGCCGATGGGCTTCGAGGAAGCGCTGCGGACGAGCCACTGGGAAGCGCTCGAATGGTGGCTCTACGAGCTGCCGCAACTCGCCAACCTCGCGCCGCCCAGCCGCGGCGCGCAGATGGCCTGGGTGCCGCTGCAGCGCGTGCTGCTGCCCGGCTACCTCGTCAATCCCGAAGCCCAGGCCGACACGGTTCGCTTCCTGATGGCGCACGGCGCCAATCCGCGCCGCAAGCTCCCTTTCGACGCGGGCAAGAACGTGATCGGATTCGCCGCCGCGATCAAGAGCCCGATGGTCGCCTTGCTCGATGCGCCGCCACCGAGCACCGCGCCGATGCCCACGACGAGCTTCGCCCAGAGCGGGCCGGGCGGCGACAGCCGTACCGCGGGCGGTGCGAAGCTGCCGCGCGACGGCGGCTCGCGGCCGGCGCGCCAGGCGGCGCGCTTCGATCCGGTCTCGCCGGCGAGCGACGCGAAGCCGCGCTGAACGCGCGACGGCGCCGCCTCAGTCGTTCGCGAAGCTGTACGGGCCGCCGCGCTCGAGCGCGCGCCGGTACGCCGGCCGGGCGTGGATCTTTTTCAGGAAGGTGAAGAGCTTGGGCCGGCTCGCGTCGAGGCCGGCTCGCATCGCCGCGGCCTCGACCGGAAAGCTCATCTGGATGTCCGCAGCGCTGAACTCCGGCCCCGCGAACCATTCGCCGCGTGACAGCTCGCCCTCCATGAAATCGAGCTGCCGCTTGAGGTTGGGCTCGACCATCAGCGCCTTCACCTTCGCGGCGATGCTGCGCGCGATCGGCCTGGCGAAGAACGGCATGCCCTGGCCGGAACCGATGCGGTCGAAGATCAGCTTCAGGAGCAGCGGCGGCATCGCCGACCCTTCGGCGAAGTGAAGCCAGTAAGTGAAGCGGCGCCTTTCCTCGGTGCCCGCGGGCGGGATCAGGCGCCCGCCGCCGTGGGCGGCGAGCAGGTACTCGATGATCGCCCCCGACTCGGCGACGGTGACGCCGTCGTCGGTGACGACCGGCGACTTGCCGAGCGGGTGAACGCGCGTCAGCTCGGGCGGTGCCAGCATCGTCTTGGCGTCGCGCTCGTACTTCTGGATCTCGTAGGGAACGCCGAGCTCCTCGAGCAGCCAGAGGACGCGCTGCGAGCGCGAGTTGTTGAGGTGGTGAACGGTGAGCATCGTGGGCTTCCTCCGGCTCTGGCCGGCCGGGACGGCATTGTGGCCCCCGGCAGGCATGCGGACTGCCACGCGATGAGCCCCACAACCCCAGGAGACAGCCGCATGAGCAAAGACACGATGAGCAACGACGATGTGATCGACGTCCTCAATGACCTGATCGAGACCTGCAAGGATGGCGAATACGGCTTTCGCACCTGCGCCGAGCACGTGAAGTCGTCGCAGCTGCGCCAGGTGTTCACGAGCCGCGCCGATGAGTGCGGAAAAGGCGCCACCGAGCTGCAATCGGTGGTCGCGCGCCTGGGCGGAAAGGCCGACACGGGCAGCAGCGTCACCGGCACGATCCATCGCGGCTGGGTGAACCTCAAGGGCCTGCTGACCGGCGACAGCGACCAGGCCGCGCTGAACGAGTGCGAGCGCGGCGAGGACGCTGCGCTCGAGCGCTACCGCGACGCGATCAAGAAGGCGCTCCCGAACGACGTCGCCGCGGTCGTCCAGCGCCAGTACGAAGGCGTGAAGCGCAACCACGACCAGATCCGGACGCTACGCAACCAGATGCGTTCGACGGCCTGAACGGCGCGCCTGCGCCCGCGGTCAGATCGACACGCGGGCGCGAACGCCCTCGCCTTCCATGTCGGCGCCGCGGCCGCGCTGGACGACCTCGCCGCGCTCCATAACCAGGTAGCGGTCGGCGAGCTCGGCGGCGAAGTCGTAGTACTGCTCGACCAGGACGATCGCCATGCGCTGTGGCTTGCCGCCGACCGGCAGTCCGGTGTCGGCGAGCATGCGGATGACGCGGCCGATGTCCTTGATGATCGATGGCTGGATGCCCTCGGTCGGCTCGTCGAGGACGAGGAGCGAGGGGCCGGCGGCGAGCGCGCGAGCGATCGCGAGCTGCTGCTGCTGGCCGCCCGAAAGATCGCCGCCGCGGCGATGGAGCATCTGCTTCAGCACCGGGAAAAGTTCGAACAGCTCTTTCGGCAGCGCCGTGCCGCCGCGCTTGTAGGCCAGCCCCATCTGCAGGTTTTCCTGCACCGTGAGGCGGCTGAAGATCTCGCGACCCTGCGGCACGTAGCCGATGCCGCGGCGAACGCGCTGGTAGGGCGTCTCGTGGGTGATGTCGGCTGCCGCGAACGTCACACTGCCGGAACGAACCGGGACGACCCCCATCAGGCTCTTGAGCAGCGTCGTCTTGCCGACGCCGTTGCGACCGAGGATGACCGTCACCTCGCCCACCGCAGCCTCGAGCGCGACGTTGCGCAGGATGTGCGAGCCGCCGTAGTACTGGTTGAGCGCCTCGACCTTCAGCAACGGCTTGCCGGCGGACGCATGCGGGGTGGCGGAACGCGCGGCCTCGCTCGCGGCGGCCCGTGCAACCGGCGACGACCGCAACGACAGCGAAGCGTTGGCTTCACCGGCCAAGATAGACCTCGACGACCTTTTCGTTCGCCTGCACCTCGGCGAGCGACCCCTCGGCCAGGACGCTGCCCTCGTGCAGGACGGTCACCTTCTTGGCCGGATTGGCGACCGTGAGCGCATGGATGAATTTCATGTCGTGCTCGACGACGACGAGCGAATGGCTTCCTTCGAGCGACAGGAACAGCTCGGCCGTGCGCTCGGTTTCCTCGTCGGTCATTCCCGCCACCGGCTCGTCGAGCAGGAGCAGGCGCGGGTTCTGGATCAGCAGCATGCCGATCTCGAGCCACTGCTTCTGGCCGTGCGAGAGCGCGCCGGCGGCGCGCTGCGCGTGCTCCTTCAGGTGGATGAGGACGAGCGTCTCGCCGATGCGGTCGAGCTGGGCGCCCGACAGGCGAAAGAAGAGCGAGGCGCGGACGCCGCGATCGGCCTTCAGCGCGAGCTCGAGATTCTCGAACACCGAGAGGTGCTCGAAGACGGTCGGCTTCTGGAACTTGCGCCCCACGCCCGCTTCGGCGATCTCGTTCTCGCGCAGGCGCAGCAGGTCGATCGTCGAACCGAAGAACGCCTGGCCGGCATCGGGCCGCGTCTTGCCGGTGATGACGTCCATCATCGTCGTCTTGCCGGCGCCGTTCGGCCCGATGATGCAGCGCATCTCGCCGACGCTGATCGAAAGCGTCAGCGCGTTGAGCGCCTTGAAGCCGTCGAAGCTGACGGTGATGTCGTCGAGGTAGAGGATCGCGCCGTGGGCGACGTCGAGCTCGCCGGGCCGGGCGACGCGCGAGTAGCTGGTCTCGCGCCCGCCCGACCGGCCGGCGGAGGCGGCGATCGTCCGCGCCTCGGCGGCGCGGCGGGCGGTGGCGCCGGCGCGCATCAGGTCGGGCGTCACGTCGCGCTTCCCTCTTCCTTGCGCACGCTGCGCTGCAGGCGCGCGACGATGCCGCCCGAGCCGCGAAGCAGGCCGACGATGCCCTGCGGCAGGAACAGCGTGACGGCGATGAACATGGCGCCGAGCGCGTACAGCCAGAACTCCGGGAACGCCTGCGTGAACCAGCTCTTCGCGCCGTTGACGAAGAAGGCGCCGACGATCGGCCCGATCAGCGTCGCCCGGCCGCCGACCGCCGCCCAGATCGCGATCTCGATCGACGCCGCCGGCGTCATCTCGCTCGGGTTGATGATGCCGACCTGCGGCACGTAGAGCGCGCCGGCGATGCCGCACATCACCGCCGAAAGCGTCCAGATCGCGAGCTTGTAGCGCAGCGGGTCGTAGCCGGTGAACATGACGCGGCTCTCGGCGTCGCGGATCGCCTGCAGGACGCGGCCGAACTTGCTCTCGACGATGGCTCGCGCCATCAGGAAGAACGCGATCAGGGTGCAGCCGGTGATGACGAACAGCAGCATCCGCATCGACGGCGTCTGGATCGGCGCGCCGAGGATGCGCTTGAAGTCGGTGAAGCCGTTGTTGCCGCCGAAGCCGGTCTCGTTGCGGAAGAAGAGCAGCATCATCGCGTAGGTCATCGCCTGCGTGATGATCGAGAAGTAGACGCCCTTGATGCGCGAGCGGAAAGCGAAGAAGCCGAACACGAAGGCGAGCAGCCCGGGGGCGAGGACGACGAGCAGCATCTGGGCGACGAACGAGTCCGAGAGCGCCCAGTGCCAGGGGAACTCCTTCCAGTTCAGGAACACCATGAAGTCCGGCATCGGCAGGCGGTACTGACCGTCGCTGCCGATCTGGCGCATCAGGTACATGCCCATGGCGTAGCCGCCGAGCGCGAAGAAGACGCCGTGGCCGAGCGAGAGGATGCCGGTGTAGCCCCAGATCAGGTCCATCGCCAGCGCGCACATCGCGTAGCACATGATCTTGGCGACCAGCTGCACGGCGTACTCGCTCAAGTGGAACGCGCTGCCCGCGGGGACGAGCAGGTTGGCGACGGGCACGACGACGGCGACGACCGCCAGCGCGATGGTCACGCCGGCCCAGCCGCGGATGCCGAGCAGCATCCCTCTCCTTGGAGCGACTGCTGGCAGGGGGAGGACGGCGCTCATGCCTTGTCCTGACGGAAGTGAGGTTGTCTTGTCTTTGCAAGCCGCGCCGGGTCCGGGCCCGGCTGCCCGGTAACTTTCATTTGCTGGCCCAAATGAAAGTCACCAAAGCAAAGGGCCTGAACACGATTCGATTTGCTCGCCCTGGCTAGAGGAAGCGGCTGTCGAAGAACCGAGGAGCCGGAACCGGCAAGGCTTCCGGGACGAAGAGCCAATGCATTTGCTCTTCGTGTCGGACGCGCAGTGCACCGAACTGAACCGCACGCCGACGACCGAACCCTCTTGCCGCAGCAATATGTCCGGATCGTGTTAGGCCCTTTGCTTTGGTTACTTTCATTTGGGCCCGCAAATGAAAGTGACCCGCCATGCCCGGGCGGGACCGGGCGCGGTGCCACGCAATGAACAACAGCAAGAGCAGCGCTCATGCCTCCGCACTCCGTCCCTTCATCGCAAACAACCCGGACGGCTTGCGTTGAATGAAGATCACGATGAAGACGAGGACCGCGATCTTGGCGAGCACGGCCCCGGCGACGCCTTCGAGCAGCTTGTTGAGGACGCCGAGCCCGAACCCGGCGACCACCGTGCCGGCGAGCTGGCCGACACCGCCGAGGACGACGACCAGGAACGAGTCGACGATGTAGCTCTGGCCCAGGTCGGGCCCGACGTTGCCGATCTGCGAGAGCGCGACGCCGCCCAGGCCGGCGATGCCCGCGCCGAACGAGAACGCGAGCATGTCGATCCTCGCCGTGTCGACGCCGACGCACGACGCCATGCGCCGGTTCTGCGTCACGCCGCGGATGAACAGGCCGAAGCGCGTCTTCGCGATCAGCAGCGCGACGCCGCCGAGGACGACGAAGGCGAAGGCGATGATCGCGATCCGGTTGAACGGCAGGACGAGGTTGCTCATGATCTCGACGCCGCCCGAGAGCCAGTTCGGGTTCTCGACCGGAACGTTCTGCGCGCCGAAGGTCGATCGCATCGCCTGCTGCAGGACGAGGCTGATGCCCCAGGTCGCGAGCAGCGTCTCGAGCGGCCGGCCGTAGAGGAAGCGGATCACGCCGCGCTCGAGCACGGCGCCGACCCCTGCCGAAACGAGGAACGCCGCCGGGATCGCGGCCAGCACGTAGGCGTCGAAGGCGCCGGGCAGATACGCTCGGAACAGGTTCTGGACGACGTAGGTCGTGTAGGCGCCGATCATCATCAGCTCGCCATGCGCCATGTTGATGACGCCCATCAGGCCGTACGTGATCGCCAAGCCGAGGGCGACGAGGAGCAGGACCGAGCCGAGGCTGATGCCGGTGAAGACGACGGCGAGCCGCTCGCCCCACGCCAGGCGCGCGCGCACCGAGGCGAGCGACTGCTGCAACGCGGTGCGCACCTCGGGGTCGCTTTCGGCGCCGGCCTCGAGGCGCTCCTGCAGCAGGCTGGCGACGGCGCTCTGGTTGCTGGTCGACAGCTCGCCGGCGGCGGCCAGACGCTTGCTGCGGTCGGACGACGAGACCAGGATCGTCGAGCGCATCCGCTCGAGTCGGCCCTTCAGGCCAGCATCGGTCTCGGCGGCGTAGGCTTTCTCGATCAGCGGCAATTGCGTTTCGTCGAGCGAGGTCTTGGCGAGCTCGTCGACGGCACCGCGGCGCAGCGCGAGGTCGGGTGACAGTACGCGCAGGCCGGCGAGCGCAGCCTCGAGCGCACCGCGTGTGCGGTTGTTGCTCGTGACGTCTTCGGCCCCGTCCGGCAGCGTCGCCGCGGCGCCGCTCGCCGCGTCGCTCGCCTTGCCGTCATGAACGATGAAGACCTTGTCGCCGGCGACCTTGACTTCGTCGTCGAGCATCGCCTGCACGAAGGCAGCGAGTCGCTCGTCGCCGCGCGCCACCGCATCGTTGAGCGCGGCGATGCGCGAATCGTTCTCGCCGGCGGCGATCGCCAGGGCCTGGGCCGGCGTCAGCGCGAAGGCGGCGGGCGGTAGCAGCGAAAGAAGCAGCAGCCACGCCGAGAAGAAGAGAACACGCACTGTCATCCTGAGCGAAGCGAAGGATCCCCGTGCGGCACCCGCGCCGGCAAGGCACGCTGCCTTCGAGATCCTTCGCTCGCTCAGGATGACATTCGGGAGGCGCGCGGCGCCTCCCAAATGTCACTTCTTCTCGGGCTCGTCCTTCTTGCCCTTGTTCTCGGGGATGAACGGGCTCCACGGCTGCGCCTTGACCGGGCCGGGCGTCTTCCAGACGACATTGAACTGGCCGTCGCTCTTGATCTCGCCGATGAACACCGGCTTGTGCAGGTGGTGGTTCTTGACGTCCATGGTCGACGTGAAGCCGCCCGGCGCCTTGAAGGTCTGGCCGGCCATCGCCGCGATCACCTTGTCCGGATCGGTCGACTTGGCCTTCTCGACCGCCTGCGCCCACATGTGGATGCCGATGTAGGTGGCTTCCATCGGGTCGTTGGTCAGCGCCTTGTCCTTGTGGCCGGGCAGGCTCTTGGCCTTGGCGTAGTCGGTCCATTCCTTGATGAACGCCGTGTTGGTCGGGTTCTTCACCGACTGGAAGTAGTTCCACGCCGCCAGGTGGCCGACGAGCGGCTTGGTGTCGACGCCGCGCAGCTCTTCCTCGCCCACCGAGAAGGCGACGACCGGAACGTCCTTGGCCTTGAGGCCCTGGTTGCCGAGTTCCTTGTAGAAGGGAACGTTCGAGTCGCCGTTGATCGTCGAGACGACCGCCGTCTTCTTGCCTTCGGCGGCGAACTTCTTGATCTTGCCGATGATGGTCTGGTAGTCGGAGTGGCCGAACGGCGTGTACTCCTCCATGATGTCGGCGTCGGCGATGCCCTTGCTGTGCAGGAAGCTGCGCAGGATCTTGTTGGTCGTGCGCGGATAGACGTAGTCGGTGCCGAGCAGCACGAAGCGCTTGGCCGAGCCGCCGTCCTTGCTCATCAGGTACTCGACCGCCGGGATCGCCTGCTGGTTCGGCGCGGCGCCCGTGTAGAACACGTTCTTCGAGAGCTCTTCACCCTCGTACTGGACAGGATAGAAGAGCAGGCTGTTGGCTTCCTCGAACACCGGCAGCACCGACTTGCGCGAGACGCTGGTCCAGCAGCCGAAAACGACGGCGACCTTGTCCTGCGCGATCAGCTGCTTGGCCTTCTCGGCAAACAGCGGCCAGTTGGAAGCGGGATCGACGACGACCGGCTCGAGCTTCTTGCCGAGCACGCCGCCCTTGGCGTTGATCTCGTCGATCGTCATCAGGGCGACGTCCTTGAGCACGGTCTCCGAGATCGCCATCGTTCCCGACAGCGAATGAAGGATGCCGACCTTGATGGTGTCGGCGGCGAGCGCAGGGAACGAGGCGAGGCCCGAGACAGCGAGTGCTGCGCAGGCGGCTTTGAGCGCGAAGCGGCGTTTCATGGGTGGAAGACCTCCGAAGTTTCTGGATGGCATGCCGGGCGGCACGGCGAACGAGAGTTCGTCGGGCACCTGGTCTGCAAGGCCTGTGCCATCGCTGGGGATGTCGCGGGGCGCTTCAGCGCACCACGCCAAGGCGCCACCCGCACCAACATGGTCCGACGCCATCGGGCGCCGAGCGGCTTCCGATCTCAGTCGGCAAAGGCCGGGCGGGTGTCGCGGGTCGGTTGCCACCAGACGTCTTCGCCGCGCTCGAACGTCTCGATCGACAGCAGCCGGCCCTGCCCGCACGGGCCGCCGATGCAGCGGCCGCTTTGCGCCGCGTAGCTCGCGCCGTGGATGGCGCAGATGATGAACTCGCGGCCGCCGTCGAGGAACTCGCCCGGCTGCCAGTCGAGCTCGGTCGGCACGTGCACGCAGCGGTTCAGGTAGGCGACGACGCGGCCCTCGAAGCGCAGCGCGAAGGCGCGCGCCGGCTCGCGGAAGTGGAGGACGTCGAACAGCACCGCGCGGCCCTTCTCTGCCAGCTCGGCGCCCGCGCAGAGGCGCTGCGGCGCAAGCGCCGGCTCCGCTCGCGACGGCACCGACGGCAAGCCGGCGTCAGGCATGGGCGTCGAGCCAGAGCGCGAGGTCGGCGGTCGAGTGCGCGACGTGCAGCGGCGCATGGCTCGCGAACGCATCGTGCTCGTGCGCGCCGAAGCTGACCGCGACGCTGGCGCAGTCGGCGTTGGCGGCGAGCTGCAGGTCGTGCGTCGTGTCGCCGACCATCAGCGTGCGGTCGGCAGACGCGCCGAGCTCGCGCATCAGCTCGACCAGCATCAGCGGGTCGGGCTTGCCGCGCGTCTCGTCGGCAGTGCGGGTGGCGTCGAACAGGCCGACCAGCGGCGAGCCGGCGAGCGCCTGGTCGAGGCCGCGCCGGGTCTTGCCGGTGGCGACGCCGAGCCAGTGGTTGCGCGCCTTCAGGGCGAGCAGCATCTCGTGCGTGCCGGCGAAGAGGACGATCTCGTCCTGGCTCGACAGGTAGTGGTGGCGATAGCGCTCCGCCAGTTCGGGGTAGCGCTCGCGCGGGAAATCCGGCGCCGCGTGGCGCAGGGCGTCGCCGAGGCCGAGGCCGATGACGAAGCTCGCATCGCGGTCGCTCGGCACGGGCGTGCCGACGTCGGCGCACGCCGACTGGATGCAGCGCGCAATGAGCCGCGTCGAGTCGAACAGCGTGCCGTCCCAGTCGAAGACGATGAGGTCGAAGCGGCGGCGCGTCGTCATGGACGCTCGCGATGTTGCGCCATGACGCGGCCGCCGCCCATCCCGGATTACACCGGGAACGGGGCTCAGATCGCGAGCGGCGTGATCTTCGTGCCCTCGAGGCTGAGATTGGCCATCAGCCCGCCGTTGGTGAGGACGTAGCCGATGATCGCCTGCTGCGCCGTCTTGGTGTCGATCTGGGCGTTGGCGCCGACGGTGACGAGCGTCACCGACGCGTCGGCACCGACCGTCCAGCCCTTGCTGGCCCTGAACTTGTCGAGCGCTTCGTCGGTCATGAACAGCAGGAACACGGCCTTCGATTCGGCGCCTGCGAGCAGACCGACCGAGCCGGCGGCGGTGCTGTAGTACTCGGCGGTGCGGCCGCGAACGCGCAGGGCACCCTGTCCGTACGAGCCGCCGACGACGAGGCCGGCCGAGACGATCGACGGGAAGACGAGGACGCCGCGCGCCTTGCCGATCAGCTCGCGCGAGGACGGGTCCTGCGCGTAGAGACGTGCGAGGGCGCTGTCGGTGCTGGCGTCGATGCTCTGGCGCTTTGCGATCGGGTCGCTGCCGCCGGGCGCGGTGGTGGTGGTCGAGCAGCCGGTGATGGCGCCGACCGCGAGAGCGGCGGCGGAAGCGATGGCGAGAAGTTGGGTCTTCATGATGGATTCCTTTGCGGGGTTCGCGTCGCCGTACAAACGCACCCGAGCTCGGGGCGGACAGGCAACGACAGGTCGCATTTGAGCCTTCGCGCGGCACTGACGCAGGCGGACGACGCCGGGCCGTCGCGTAGGAATCGGCCGCTCAGGAAGCGAGAGCGAGGGCCGCCAGGAGGGCCTCGCAGGCCGGCGGCAGCGGCGCTTCGAGCTCCATGGGCTCGCCACTCGCCGGATGGAGGAAGCGCAGGCGGCGCGCATGCAGGAACATTCGATCGAAGCGAAGGGGCGCGACCCGCTGACCGCGCGCGAGCGACCGGTTGAGGGCGAAGTCACCGTATTTCGGGTCACCCGCGATCGGGTATCCCGCGTCGGCGAGATGGACGCGGATCTGATGCGTGCGGCCGGTCTTGAGCGTCACGTCGAGCAGGCTGAATCCGGTGAAGCGCTGGGCGACGCGCACCAGGCTGATCGAGCGGCGGCCGCGCTCGTCGTCGGCGTCGACGGTTCGGACGTGCCGGCTGCCGTCGGCGGCGGTGTCCTTGCGCAAGGCGACGTCGATCACCTTCAGCGACTCGGGCCAGGGGCCGGCGACGAGCGCCGCATACGTCTTGCCGATCGCTCGCCCGGGCACGCGCGAGCGCAGGTCGTTCTGCAGCTTGACCAGTGCCGGCCGAGTCTTGGCGACGAGGAGCAGGCCCGAGGTCTCCTTGTCGAGGCGATGAACGAGCTCGAGGAATTGGTCCGGGCGAGCACGCCGCATCTGCTCGATCACGCCGAAGCTTTCGCCGCTGCCGCCGTGAACGGCGACACCGGCCGGCTTGTCGATGCACACGATCGACTCGTCCTCGTGGACGACGGAAAACTCGCGGCCGGGCGCCTCGGGCCGCTCGCTTCGATCGGCGACCCGCATCGGCGGGATGCGGACCTCGTCGCCCAGCGCGAGCCGCGTGTCGGCGGCGGCCCTGCCCTTGTTGACGCGCACTTCGCCGGAACGGATGACGCGATAGAGGTGCGTGCGCGGCACGCCCTTCAGGATCTTGGCGAGGAAGTTGTCGAGCCTCTGGCCGTCGGAGCCGGCGTCGATCCGGACGTTTCGCACGAGCGGCGCGCCGGCATCGGCGCCACCGGGCTGCGCCGCCCTCGCCGCGGTCTCGGCGCCACCTTTGCCCCTTATAATGCGTTGCTCCACTCTCGCCCAAGTTGTTGATTTTTCAGAGTCTAGCGTCGCGATCACAGGCGTCGCACGGCCGAGAGAGGGGCGGTCGGATCCAGTTCCGGCCCCACCGGTGATGCAACGTCGCATCGTCCGGGCAGGCAGCGTCCCCATGCGGCGCCGCGGCTGCGAGATGCGACGGCAGAGCAAACAAGAAAGAATCCACGACAAGGTTTCCCGGCGGCAGACAAAGCAGGGCCCGGCTCGCGCCGCGGCCCCTCGCCACGCGCTGCAGCCCTGCGTCCAGTGACCGAATCGCTGTCCAGCCTTCCTCCCACTGTCTCGCGCGCGCCAACGCTGGCGATGCCCGCGGTCGTCTGACCGCACCGGCTCGTCGTCAGTCCAGGGCGATTCCTTCGGTTCCTCTCGTTTCTCGTGCATCTTTCTAGCTGCCTCGGGCTTTGCCCGAAGCAGCGCTGTGGCGCGCAGCCCGCGATCGGGCCCGCGCCGAAGGAGTGCAGATGAAACGCATGCTGATCAACGCGACGCAGCCCGAAGAACGCCGCCTCGCCATCGTCGACGGCCAGAAGTTGATGGACTTCGAGACCGAGATCGAGGGTCGCGAGCAGAGGAAGGGCAACATCTACAAGGCGGTCGTGACGCGGGTCGAGCCTTCGCTCGAGGCCTGCTTCGTCGACTACGGCGAAGACCGCCACGGCTTCCTGCCGTTCAAGGAAATCTCCAAGAACTATTTCCGCGAAGGCACCGACGCTCGCACCGCGCGCATCCAGGACGCGATCAAGGACGGCGACAACCTGCTCGTCCAGGTCGAGAAAGAAGAGCGCGGCAACAAGGGCGCGGCGCTGACCACCTTTGTCTCGCTGGCCGGCCGTTACCTGGTGCTGATGCCCAACAACCCGCGCGGCGGTGGCGTCTCGCGCCGCATCGAGGGAGAGGACCGCGAGGAACTGAAGGAAAACCTCGACCAGCTCGAGTACCCCAAGGGCATGAGCCTGATCGCCCGCACCGCCGGCATCGGCCGCACCGCGCCCGAGCTGCAGTGGGACCTGAACTACATGCTCAAGCTCTGGACCGCCATCGATGGCGCGGCCAAGGCGAGCAAGGGCGCGTTCCTGATCTACCAGGAGTCGTCGCTCGTGATCCGGGCGATCCGCGACTACTTCACCGCCGACGTCGGCGAGATCCTGATCGACACCGACGACATCTACGACCAGGCGCAGCAGTTCATGAGCCACGTGATGCCGGAGACGGCGCACAAGGTCAAGCGCTACAAGGACGACGCCGCCCTCTTCTCGCGCTTCCAGATCGAGCACCAGATCGAGACCGCGTTCGCGCGCACGGTCAACCTGCCCTCGGGCGGCGCCATCGTCATCGACCACACCGAGGCGCTGGTCTCGGTCGACGTCAACTCGGCGCGCTCGACGC
>JBDTPG010000007.1:0-42391 GCA_039932815.1 Caldimonas sp. | reverse complement strand
CGCGGCCTTGCGCGATCGGCTTTTCGGGCAACTACCCGCGCGCGCTCGACGGCCTGGCCCGCGTGCTCTCGCTCGACATGCGGGTCATCGATCCGGCCTGGATCGGCATGAAGCTGAGAAAGCTCCTGAACTACGCCGAGCCGCTCGGCCATTTCATGGCCTTCGTGCCCGGGTTGCCGCATGGCGAGAGACGGCAGCAGACGTGGCCTTCGACGGTCGCGTACATGGCGCGTCTGGTCATCCATCGCTATGCCATGCTGGGCGTTCTCGACGAGGCGGGCTTTCCGATTCGCGAGATGGGCGTGCTCGAGTCGTCGAGCCGGCGCGAGGACCGGATGCCGACGATGGCGGGACGCGTCTGCACCGAGTGCGGCAACGCGACCCTGATCCACAAGGACGGCTGCGATTTCTGCACCGCCTGCGGTGCGACCGGCCAGTGCGGCTGACGCCTCGGGCGATCGACTTCCAGACAGGAGAGCCCCATGATCTACGAGGACATCCTCTACGAGGTGCGCGGCGGCGCCGCCTGGATCACGATCAATCGCCCCGAGCGGATGAACGCGTTCCGCGGCCGCACCTGCGACGAGCTGATCCAGGCGATCGGCCGCGCCGGCTACGACCGCGACATCGGCGTCATCGTTCTCGCCGGCGCCGGCGACAAGGCGTTCTGCACCGGCGGCGACCAGTCGGCGCATTCCGGCCAATACGACGGGCGGGGCACGATCGGCTTGCCGATGGAGGAACTGCATGCGGTCATCCGCGACGTTCCCAAGCCGGTGATCGCGCGCGTCCAGGGTTTCGCGATCGGCGGCGGCAACGTGCTGTGCACGCTTTGCGACCTGACCATCGCGTCCGAGAAGGCGCAGTTCGGCCAGGTCGGCCCGCGCGTCGGCTCGGTCGACCCGGGCTACGGCACGGCCCTGCTGGCGCGCGTCGTCGGCGAGAAGAAGGCACGCGAGATGTGGTACCTGTGCCGGCGCTATCCCGCGCGTGAAGCGCTGGCCATGGGCCTCGTCAACGCCGTCGTGCCGCACGACGAGCTCGATGCCGAGGTGCAGAAGTGGTGCGACGAGATCATGCAGAAGAGCCCGACCGCGATCGCGATCGCCAAGCGCTCGTTCAACATGGACACCGCGCACCAGGCCGGCATCGCGGGGATGGGCCTGTATGCCCTCAAGCTCTACTACGACACCGAGGAGTCGCGCGAGGGAGTTCGGGCATTCCAGGAAAAGCGAGCGCCGGACTTTCGCAAGTACGCGAAGTGACGGCGATCAGGTCGGCTTGCGCCGGCCGCGCAGCACGGCGGCCAGCGTGCCGAGCAGGAAGGCCGCCAGCGCCGCCGCGTTGAGCCAGGCGCCGGCGCGCGTCCAGTCGATCCGGCCCGCCGCGTCGCCGCCGAGGCGCACGAGCAGCGATACCTGCAGCAGCGCGAGCGGGACGTAGAACGTCGGGTGGTAGGGCACGGCGAATTTCGTGATCGCCGGCAGGATGATCGCGGCGTGGCCGAACACCATCGAGAAGACGAAGCCGAGCGTGATCGCGTGCAGCGCCGCGTCGTGCGAGTTCGATCCCGGCGCGCCGGCCGCACCGCCCAGCCACAGCGCCGCGCCGACGGCGAGCCATCCGTAGCCGCTCAGCAGGCAGACGGCGATGAAGCGGGTCAGGCCGCGGCCGTGCACGGTACGCCGCGCGATGTCCTGCTTGAGCAGCCAGGCGGCGAGCCCGAGCAGGCCGGCGCCGAACAAGGGCGGTCCCCAGGGCGCATCGCCCGCGGCGAGGCCGGCGCCGACCGCGATCAGGAGCAGCGCGAAGGCCCGGCGGGCGATCGGCGAGGGCGGCAGGAAGCGCGACAGCTCGAGCCTTTCGCCGGCGATGGTCAGCACGAGGAAGGCGAGCCACCAGGACAGCACCCCGGCCGGCGCGCGGCCGAACGCCCACTGCGCGTTGCCGATCACGAGGCACGCGGCAGCCAGTGCCAGCGTGAGCACGAAGAGGGCGCGCTGGCGGCGCAGCACGTCGAGCGTCGCGGCCAGGAGCACCACGCTGCCGGCGAGAAAGAGCCAGGTCGCGATGCCGGCGCCTCCGGACAACAGCGTCACCACGCCGAGGGCGGCGAACAGCGGGCCGAGATAGGCCCAGCCGCGGCCGAGCGCGACGGCGCGCTCGAGCGCGATCACGACGCCGAAGAAGCCGCAGACCATCAGCGGCCCGTGCACCGGCGCCGATGAAGCGGCGAAAGCCGGCACCGGCGCGCCGAGGCGCGCTAGGCCGGCGCCGACGCCCACGAGCAGCGCCGCGAAGCCGAGCGCCAGCAGCGGCAGGCGGGCGCGCGGGGACAGTGCCGGCCACGCCGGCGCGATCCGCAGGGGAGCAGGCGCCGACTCGAGCGGCGGTGCGAGCGGCGGCGGCGTCATCGGCAGCTCAGCATGGCCAGCCGAAATGCTCTTTGGCGATGCCGGTCATCTTCTCCGGCGTCCACGGCGGGTCCCAGACCAGCATGACCTCGATCGGCGTCTGCGGCGGCACGACCGCCGCGATCGCGTCGCGGACCTGGTCGACGATCATCTCCGCCATGGGACATGCCGCGCTCGTCATCGTCAGGTCGATCTGCACGCCTTCGGCGCCGGACTCGATGCCGTAGACGAGCCCGAGGTCGACGATGTTCATGCCGGCCTCCGGGTCGTCGACGGCGCGCAACGCGTCGCGCAGCGCGTCGGCATCGGGCAGGGCCACGACCGGTGTCACGACGCAGGCTCGATCGCCCGGACGAAGCCGAGTCGCTGGGACGGGACGAAGCCCATCGCATGCAGGAAGGCGGCCAAGGCATCGTCATCGGGCGTGACCACCGTCTCGACCCGCTCGATGCGAAGCGCCGAGAGATTCGCGAAGAGCTGCGAGACGAGTGCGCGGGCGACGCCGTGGCGCAGCTGCGCCGGATCGACGCCGATCGTGTCGAGCACCGCGACCGGCTCGGTGCGGCCGAAGTCGCCGTGGTCGGCGCGAGCCATCAAGAAGCCGGCCAGCACGCCGTCGCGGCGCGCCGCCAGCGAGACGCGCAGCGTCGAGTCGTCGAGTGCCTCCTCGAGCCGGCCGCGCAGGTAGGCGGTGCGGTCGCGGCCGGTGACACGGTGATCGATGGCGACGATGTCCGCGAGGTCGGCTGCGGTCATCGAGCGCACGTCGGCGCCACCGCGGCCGGCGCGCTCGAAGTCGTTGGCATCGTGCCGGCCGAAATCGATCTCCGTCGCGGCCCCGTCCGGGTCGGCCGCGCCCATCGCGTCGTCGCGCTCGGGGCTCCAGGCCTCGGTGTCGACGATGCATTCGAGCACTTGCGCCGGCGCCAGCGAGAAGCCGCGCCGGTCGAGCCAGCCGAGCATCCGGTGATCGCGCCAGGACGACTGCGTGCGCAGGGCGCGGACCGCGTGGCGGGCCGACCAGGTCGAGAGCGCGTCGAAGAGGCGGCTGCCCGTTCCGTCACCGCGCAGATCGGCGCGGACGCCGACGAGCTCGATGCGCAGCTCCCTGTCGCCGCGACCGAACTCGCCCTCGAGCACGCGTGCGAGCAGATAGCCGGCGATGCCGCGTTCGTCGACCGCGGCGAACTGCGCGTGCAGCGTCGGCTCGCGGCGCGCCGCCTGCAACCGACGCTCGATGTAGCCGCGCCGGGAACGACCCTCGATGGTCGCGTCGATCGCGACGACGCTGTCGAGGTCGGCAGGAGCGAGCGCGCGCACCGCGGTCGGTTCCAGGACAAGTGACTCCATGCAGTGCTCCTGCCGCGACGATCAGCCGGCGGCGTAGTCGAAGGCCAGGGTACGGTCGAGCTCGTCGTCGAGCAGGTCGTCGAGCAACGGCAGCAGCGCCATCGTTTCCTTCTGGATGTGCGCGACCTGCCGCTCCACCAGCTCGAGCGCGCCGCGGCGCAGCGCCTCGAAGCCGGCGCGGTCGAGCGTGCCCGAGGCGGCGGCATGTGCCAGCGGCAGCACCTCGGCGGCGACTTCGCGGATCGAATCGTGCTCGTCGCGGAGCAGGCCGGCGATGTCGCCTTCGCCGGCGTCGGCCATGCGCGGAAAGAGCTGTTCTTCCTCGAAGTCGAAATGGCGGCCGATGTCCTGCTCGACCATGCGGACGAACGCGGCCGCGAGACGAGGGAACTCCGGGTCGGCGGCGGCGCGCTCCGGCCGGGCGAGAGCCTGCTCGATCCGGCCGAGCAACTCGAGATTGCCGCGGTGCTCGGTATCGAGCACATGACTGACCTGGCGCGCAAACTCCATCAGGCGTTCCGATTATGGTAAGCGAGTACCACAATAACCGGCGGACTTCTGCGTTTCCTTGAGGCAGCGCAAGAAATCAGGCCCTCGCGGGCACCGCGGGCGCTGCCGCTGCCGGCGCGTTCATGCGCTGCACGAGGCGGGAGAAGAAGACCGCGAACGCCGTCGCGCCGGCCGCCCCCGTCGCCGTTGCGAGTTCGGCCAGAAGCGGGCTCGCGGTGACGATGGCGAGCGCGAGAGCCGCGAGGCCCGCGACATGGCAGGCGAAGTGGAGGGCGAGCGGCTGCCCGCGCGTGAACGAAGAGGGCGTCGGCGGGCGGTGCTTGCCGGTGGCGGCGTGCATCGAGGCGAGGAACGGCAGGATGCGTTGCAGCATGCCGAGCACGAAGCTCATCAGCCAGACGCCGACCAGAAGCAGGCCGAAGAGGGTGGCAAGGCCGGGCACGGGCGCTTCGAGAACGAGGCCGAGCGCGGCGACCAGGCTGAGGCCGAGCCCGGTCCAGCCGATGCGAACGAGCAGGAACGACAGGCCGAGATTGCGGCGCATGCCGTCGCGCAGCGCTGTTCGCATGAGGGCGAGGTGCAGTCCGACGGCGAGCGCGCCGGCGCCGATCGCGACGATGGTCAGCGCGACCGGCAGCACGCCGACCGCTGCCGCGCCCGCGCAGGCCAGGCCGAGCACCGCGCCGCCCCACGACGCGAGCTGAATCCTCGCGTCGGGCGCGGGCGCCAACGCGAACATCGGCACGAGCAGGTAGGCGAGACCCAGGGCGAGCAGGCCCATGAAGCCGTAGGCGGCGAACGTCACGTGCAGCGCCATGGCGGCGCCGCGGTCGAGAAGCGGCAGCCCGAGATACGCCGCGACGAGCGAGGCGCCGGTGACCAGCAGCACCGCCAGGGCCGCGAGGGCTCCCCAGCCGTGAACGACGATGGCGGTCATGCCGCGCGCGCCGCGCAGGTTGGCGGCGAGCAGCCCGGCAAAGACAAGCAATCCGACAGCGACGCCGAGCGCGCCGACGACGAGAAGCGACGGCGTGGCCGTTCCCATGCCGAGCGCGAGCGCGGCGACGCCGGGTGTGTACAGCCACCAGATCAGCGCCGGCCCGCGCAGGCGCCGGACCGGCTGGCGCGTGGCGACCGGCAGCAGTTGCAGGCTGGCGCCGATCGCCGTCATGGCAAGCACGCCGAGCGTGACGAGGTGAAGCGCGGCCAGCGGCCAGCCGAGGCCGCCGGCGAAAGTGGGCAAGTCGGCAGCGGCGCCGAACGCCGCGATCCAGGCGAGCAGGTGGAACACCACGGCCGCGCCGAAGAATCGAAACGGGATCGACGCCGGCAACAGGCGGCTCTTGGCGCCGCCGAGGAAGCCGCCCGCGGCGAGCTTCACGGGGCGCGGGTGATGCAAAGCCGAACCTCGCCCGCCGCGCCGGCGATGCGCTCGGCACCCCAGCCGATCTCGGCCAACTCGGCATAGAGCAGCTTCGGATCGCGATCATGATGGACGATCAGGCGCGTCGTCGCCTCGAGCTGGCGGACCAGCGAAAGAATGGCGACGAGCGGCTCCGGCGGCGGCAGGCCGCGTACGTCGATGTGCGTACCTTCGGCATCGCGCCACCGCCGCAGCCTGTCGTTCTCGGGCTTCATGTCGTCCTCTCCGTCGTTCGCCGATCGCCTAGACCATCGTCAGGCCGCCGCTCACGCTCAGGACCTGGCCCGTGACGTACGCGGAGCGATCGTCGGCGAAGAAGACGATCGCGTCCGCGACTTCCTCGGGGCGGCCGAGCCGGCGCAGCGGGATCGCCTTGATCAACGCTTCCTTCACCTTGTCGGGCACCGCGGCCATCAGGGGCGTGTCGGTCGGGCCGGGGCAGACGCAGTTGACGTTGATCGCATAGCGCGCGGTCTCGCGCGCGAGCGACTTGGTGAACGCGATGAGGCCGCCCTTGGTTCCGGAGTAGACCGTCTCGCCCATGCTGCCGACGCGGCCGGCGTCGCTCGCGACGTTGACGATCTTGCCGCTGCGTCGCTCCATCATGCGCGGCAGCAGCGCCTTGCAGAGCAGCATCGGACCGACGAAGTTGAGCGCGACGAGCTTGCTCCAGAACTCCGGCGTGCCTTCCCAGAACGGCGACGTGCGGCCCCATCCGGCGCTGTTGACGAGCACGTCGATGGCGCCGTGACGTTCCTGCACGGCAGCGGCGAAGGCCTCGATCGACGCCGGGTCGGTCATGTCGACGGCGCTGAACTCGGCCTTGCCGCCACGTTCGCGCAGCGCCGCCGCGGCGGCCTCGCCCTTGTCGCGATCGATGTCGGCGAGGATCACGCACGCGCCCTCGGCGGCGAGGGCGCTGGCGGTGGCCTGGCCGATTCCGGAAGCCGCGCCGGTGACGACGGCGATCTTGTCTTGCAGGCTCATGGTGATTGCTCCTTTGGTGCGATGACATTCATCGGCCCGGTTTCGGCCGATCCAGGAAAGCCGAGACGCGCTCGAGCGTCTTCGGGTCCGCGTACAGCGCCCGCGTTGCGGCGATCTCCTCGGCGAAGCCGGCGGCGCAGCCCCCCTCGGCGAGCGCGACGCAACGCTTGTTGGCGGCGAATGCAGCGCGCGGGTTGGCGCCGAGTCGGGCCGCGAGCTGTGCCGACCAGGCGGCCAGCTCGGCAGCCGGCACGACCCACTGGACGACGCCGAGCCGTTGGCCCTCGACGCCGTCGATGTCCTCGCCGCTGAGGATCAGGCGGCGCGCGACGCTCGGGCCAACGAGCGCGGTCAGCCGCTGCGTGCCGCCGCCGGCAGGAAGCAGGCCGAGGCCGATCTCCGGCAGGGCAAGGCGGGCCTCGCACGAGGCGACGCGCAGGTCGCAGGCGAGTGCGAGCTCGAGGCCGCCGCCGAGCGCCGCGCCGCCGATCTCGGCGAGACTGACGAACGGCGCGGCCTCGAGGCGGGCGAACAGGCGCTGCATCTCGCGCACCAGCGCCACCATCGTCTCGGCGCCCGCGGGACCGCTGATGCACTCACGCATCAGGGCGAGATCGGCGCCGGCGCTGAACACGGCGTGGGCGCTGCGCAAGTGCAGCACGCTGATGCCGTCATCGGCCTCGGCCGCGTCGATCACGGTCGCCAGCTGCGCCAGGAGGTGGGCGTCGATGGCGTTCACGGGCGGCCGCGAGAGCGTCGCCACCAGCACCGGGCCGCGCCGTTCAGAGGCGATCATGGTCGACCGCGGTGGCCTGAGCCGAGAGGGCGGCGTGCAGGTCGCGCAAGCGCCGCCGCATGAGCTTGCCGGTGGCGGTTCGCGGCAAGGCCTCGACCGCATGCAGCCAGCGCAGCCGCTGGTGCGGCGGCAAGCGCCCGGCATGCTCGCGCAGGGCGGCGGCGTCGATCGGCGGTGCGCCGTCGCGGGCGATGTAGAACAGGGCGATCGCCTCGACACCGTCGTCATCGGCGACGGCGACGGCGGCGGTCTCGGCGAGCCACGGGCAGGCGACGGCGATGCGCTGCTCGAGCTCGACCAGGTCGACCCAGCGGCCGTGCACCTTGACGAGCGAGTCGTCGCGGCCGGCGAAGCGCCAGCTCGCCGGACCGATCGCGTCGAACAGGTCCGACGGCGAGAAACCGCCCGCCACGAAGTGCTCGGCCTGGGCCGCCGGGCGGCGCCAGTAGCCCAGGGCGACGGTCGGACCCTTGACGAGGACGCGACCGGGGGCACCGGCGTGCGCGCCGAGAGGCTGGACGTCGAATCCGGGCGAGGCCTCCAAGCCGCCGCCTTCGCCGCTGTCGACGAGCACCAGCACGAGGGTCTCCGACGCACCGTAGCCATCGACGATGGTGCGTCCCGTCTCGCGCTTCCACGCCTCGCGCAGGTTCGCGGGCAGGGCCTCCCCGGCCGAGACGAAGCGCCGCACTCCGCAACGCGCGAGCTCGGCGGCGAAGCCTTCCTTCAGCAGATCGCGGTAGAGCGACGGCACGCTGAACAGCACGTCGGCGCGCTGGCGCTTCGCGACGGCCGCGACATCGCGCGCGTTCGGCCAGCCCGGATCGAGGATCACCGTCGCGCCGAGGCGCAGGCCCGTGAAGACGCTGTTGGCGAGCGGGTACGAGAAGAACAGCTTCGAGCTCGCGTAGAGGCGGTCGCCGGCACGGATGCCGAGCCGCTCCCGGCCGACCCGGGCGATCTCGTGCGCCATCCGCTGCGCGTGCACGACCGCCTTCGGCTTGCCGCTCGTTCCCGACGAGTGGACCCAGAGCGCGGGCTCATCGGCCGTCATCGCGCGCGGCATCACCGGCGCGGCGGTGCCCAGGTCGTCGCGCCAGTCGACGAGGTCGACGCGCTCGCAGCCCGCTGCGGTGGACTCGTCCTCGCCGCGCTCGCCGAGGATGAAGCGGAAGTCGGCGGCCGCGAGGATCGCCAGCCATTCGTCGGCGGGCACGCGCGGGTTGACGCCGACCGCGACGCCGCCGGCCCAGATGACGCCCAGGTAGGCCACGACCCAGTCGATGCCGTCGGCGAGCTTGATCGCGACGCGCTCGCCGCGCGAGAGTCCGCGCGAGCGCCAGCCCGCCGCGGCGCTCGCCACCGCGCGGCGCAGCTCGCCGCGCCGGCACGATGCATCGACGCAGACGAGCGCGACTGCGGCGTCGTCGCCGCCCGCGAGCAGGACCTCGGCCGCATTCATGCGCATGGCCGCTCCGCCATCGGTTCGCGGCCGGCCAGCGCCTGCAGCAGTCTTTGCGCCAGCACCGACGCGACCTGGCGCCGGTAGTTCGACGGCACCGCCGTGGTCCGCATGGGGCTCGCCTGCCGGGCGACCAGCTTGCCGAGCGCGCCCAGCAACGCGGCGTCGACGGTCGCGCCGAGGAACGGCTCGATCCCCTCGAGGCGCAGCGGATGCGCGTTGGTGCCGGTCAGCGCGACTTTCAGCGCGACGATGTGCGGGCCCTGCATCTGCAGCGCCATCGCGACGCCCGCCAACGGAAAGTCCATTGCGCCACGAATGCGCGCCTTTCGATAGCCCGAGCGCAGCGAGGGCGCGGCGCGCGGCAGGTGCACGCCGGCGATCAGCTCGCCCGGCTCGAGCGTGAGAGGGGCGGCGCCGTCGTCGCGATAGAGATCGGCGAGCGGCGTGCGCCGTCGGGCGCCGATCGAGACCCGCTCGACCTCGGCGTCGAGGACGATCAGCACCGGCGCGAGATCGCCGCAGAAGGCCGCGTGGCAGTGCCGGCCTTGCGGCGCGACGTGGCAGGTCAGGCCGCCGCGCTTCAGGCAGAAGCCGTTGGCGGCCCGCCACCACTCGCTCTGGTTGTAGAAGACGCAGCGCGTGTCGAGGCACAGGTTGCCGCCTACGGTCGCCGCATGGCGATGCTGCGGTCCCGCGACTTCGCGCGCCGCTTCGGCGATGGCGCGGTAGGGCCCGGCGATGCGCGGGTCGGCAGCCAGCCGGGCGAGCGTCACCCCGGCACCGATCGCCAGGCCGTCGCCGTCGAACGCGATCTCCGAGAAGCCTGCGACGGCGCCGAGATCGACCAGCGTCGTCGGCCGCTCCAGGCCGCGGCGCAGGTTCGGCAGCAGGTCGGTGCCGCCGGCGAGCACGCGTGCGCCTGGCTCGGCGATCAGCTGCACCGCCGCGGCGAGATCGACGGGTCGAAGCAGGCGGAACTCGGGCAGGCGGTCCATTCAGGCTCCTTGCTGCAGGCGCCGCGCACGGCTCGCGGCGAGCTTGTCGGCGCGCCGGCGTGCGTCGATCGCATCGAGGACGCGATCCGGCGTGGCCGGCAGCTCGCTCAGCTCGATACCGATGGCGGCGGCGATCGCGTTCGTCAGCGCCGGCGGAAATCCGTGCAGCGCGCCTTCGCTCGCTTCCTTCGCGCCGAACGGGCCGAGCGGGTCGTTGCTCTCGATCAGCTTCACCTCGATCGGCGGCGACTCGGCGATCGTCGGCACCAGGTAGTCGAGGAAGTTCGGCCGCAGCGGCAGGCCTTCGTGGTACTGCGTCTCTTCCTGCAACGCCTGGCCCATCCCCATCCAGACGGCGCCCTGCACCTGGCCCTCGACCGCGAGCGGATTGATGGCGAAGCCGCAATCGTGCGCGACCCAGACCTTCTCGACGGTGACCTGGCCGGTGCCTTCGTCGACCGAGACCTCGACGACCTGCGCCGCGTACGAAAAGCCAGCGCTCGAGCCGACCGCGCCGCCGCGATGCTTGCCGCCCTGCGTCTCGGCGGGCGCCGACCAGGTGCCCTTGACCGTGACGGTGCCGCTCGCGGCGAGCGCGGCGACGACCACGGCGGCGAAGTCCAGGCCGCGGTCCTCGCCGACGACGCGACAGCCCTCGCCGAGCCACTCGATGCGATCGATCTCGACGCCGAGGCGCTTCGCCGCGGCGGCGACGAGGACGCGCAGCAACTCGCGCGCCGCACTCAGCGCCGCGTTGCCGACCATGAAGCTGACGCGCGACGAGTAGGAGCCGTTGTCCTTCGGAGTCAGCGCGCTGTCGGCGGCGACGATTCGCAGGCGCGCTATCGGCACGCCGAGGATCTCGGCAACGACCTGCGCGATCAGCGTCGACGAGCCCTGGCCGATGTCGGCCGCGCCGGTCAGCACGGTGATGCTGCCGTCGAAGTCGAGCTTGAGGTTGACCACCGCGTGCGGCTCGCCGCTCCAGTGCACGGGCTTGGCCGAGCCGGAGACGTAGTGCGAGCAGGCCATGCCGAGACCGCGGCCGCGCGGCAGGCTCGCGCGCCGCGCTTTCCATCCCGACGCGGCTTCGACCCAGTCGAGCGCCGCCGGCAGGCCGCACGAGTTGACCTGCAACTCGTTGAGCGTGCGGTAGGGCGGCTCGATCAGGTTCGCGCGGCGCACGGCGAACGGGTCGAGCCCGAGCTCGCCGGCCATGCGGTCGAGCAGCGACTCGAACGCGTGGCGCGCGTCGACCGCGCCATGGCCCCGCATGGCTCCGCACGGCGGCGTGTTGGTATAGACGCGAAAGCCGCGGTAGCGCACCGCGCCGACGCGGTAGAGCGCGTGCAGCAGGGCACCGGCGTAGAGGATCGTGACCAGCCCGTAGCCGCCGTAGGCGCCGCCGCGCTGGACGATCTCGCAATCGACGGCGCGGATCGAGCCGTCGCGGCCGAGGCCGAGCTTGAGCCGGACGTCGGTTTCGGGCCGGCCGCGATGCGTCAGGAAGCTGTCCTCGCGCGACTGCAGCAAGCGCACCGTGCCGCCGGCGGCGCGCGCCAGCGCTGCGGCGATGATCTCGAACGCGAGCGGCTCGACGCGATGGCCGAAGCCGCCGCCGACGAAAGGCTTGACGACACGGATCTGCGAGCTGTCGATGCCGAGGCATTGCGCCAGCGTCAGATGCAGGTAGTAGGGCACCTGCGTCGTCGACTGGCTCGTCAGCCGCCCGGTCTCCGGCTCCCAGCTCGCGAGCGCGGCATTCAGCTCGATCTGGCCGTGCGCGACTTCGGCGTAGTGGAAGCGCTGCTCGCGCACCAGATGGCTCGCCGCGAATCCCGCCTCGACGTCGCCGAAGGTCTGGTCGACCTCGCGCTCGAGGTTGCCTGTCTTGTCGTCGTGCAGCAGCACGGCACCATCGGCGCGCGCGTCGGCGGCCTGGAAGTACGCCGGCAGCGGCTCGATGTCGAGGACGATCGCCGCCAGCGCCGCGGCGGCGCTCGCGGCGTCGACGGCCGCGACCGCCGCGATCGGCTCGCCGCGGTAGCGCACGCGCTCGCGCGCCAGCGCCCATTCGTTCTGCGCGATCGGGATGACGCCGTACGGCGCCGAGAAATCGTCGCCCGTGATCACGGCGCGAACACCAGGCAGGGCGCGCGCCCTCGCCGTGTCGATCGCGCGGATGCGGCCATGCGCGACCGGGCTGCGCAGGATCGCGCCGACCAGGGCCTCGCCGGCGGCCAGGTCGGCGGTGTACTTGGCGCGACCGGTGACCTTCTCGACGCCATCGACCAGCGGCGTGCGCTGGCCGACGCTGCTCGAGCGCAGCGCGTCGGCGCGGATCGGCTTGACCAGCGCGTCCATCGTGTCAGCCCACCGGCCGGCCGGCGCAGGCGCAGCGAACGGCTTCGACGATCTTGACGTAGCCGGTGCAGCGGCACAGGTTGCCGGCGAGCGCTTCGCGGATGCGCGCTTCGCTCGGCGCGGGCTCGACGCGCAGCAGCGCCTCGGCGCTCATCACCATGCCCGGCGTGCAGAAGCCGCACTGGGTGCCGAGCCGTTCGTGGAACGCCTGCTGGAGCGCGCTCATCCGGCCGTCGGCGCCGGCCAGGCCTTCGATCGTCTCGATGCTGCGCCCGGCGCAGCTCGCGGCGAGCGTGAGACACGACAGGCGCGGCGTTCCGTCGACGAGGACGGTGCAGGCGCCGCATTCGCCGCCGTCGCAGCCCTGCTTCGTGCCGGTGAGGTTGGCGGTCTCGCGCAGGTAGTCGAGAAGCAGGGTGGAATCCGCGACCGCGTCCTCGCGTTCGCGGCCGTTCACGCGCAGGGTCAGCAGTCGCTTGGCCATGACCTCACTCCCTCGCGGTCGCGCTGGCCACGGCGGGCGCGCAGCCGGTGTCCTTCGGCCGCAGGTCGCGGACGCGAACCGCCTTGCCGGCCGACCGCGCAATGGCGCCCGACGCCAGCACGGTCACCTCGGTGCTGATGCCGACCAGCGACTTGATCGCGTGCGCGACGTCGCGCGCCATCGCGGCGTGGGCCGCGGCCTCGACGCCAGGCTGGGCCTCGACTTCGATGCCGACGTGGTCGAGCGCGCCGCGCCGCTCGACCACGATCTGGTAGTGCGGGGCGATCCCCGCGCGGCCGACGACCACCGCCTCGATCTGCGACGGATAGACGTTGACGCCGCGGATGATGAGCATGTCGTCGTTGCGGCCGGCGATGCGCAGGATGCGCCGGTGCGTGCGGCCGCAATCGCAGCGGTCGGCGACGAGGCGGGTGACGTCGCGGGTGCGATAGCGCAGCAGCGGCAGCGCTTCCTTGGTCAGCGTCGTGATGACCAGCTCGCCGGTCTCGCCGTCGGGAAGGGCGCGGCCGCTCTCGGGGTCGATGACCTCGAACAGGAAGTGGTCCTCCCAGCCGTGCAGGCCGTTCTGCAGCCGGCACTCGCAGGCCACTCCCGGTCCCATGATTTCCGAGAGGCCGTAGACGTCGATGGCGACGAGGCCGAGACGCTCCTCGATCTCCTTGCGCATCGCCGTGCTCCACGGCTCCGCACCGAAGATGCCGATCGCGAGCGCGCTGGCGCGCAGATCGATGCCGTGGCGCTCCGCCGTCTCCGCGATCGCCAGCGCGTACGAAGGCGTCGAGCAGAGCACGCGGGCGCCGAAGTCGGCGATGAGCGCGACCTGGCGCTCGGTCGAGCCGCCCGACATCGGCACCACCACCGCGCCGAGCCGTTCGGCGCCGTCGTGCGCGCCGAGGCCGCCCGTGAACAGGCCGTAGCCGTAGGCGTTGTGCAGGACGTCGCCGCGGCGCACACCGGCGCAGGCGAGCGACCTCGCCATGAGGTCGGCCCAGCGGTCGAGATCGCCGCGCGTGTAGCCGACGACGGTCGGCCGGCCGGTCGTCCCGGACGAGGCGTGCAGGCGAGCGAGCCCGCTCACCGGTCGCGCGAACAGGCCGAACGGATAGTGGTCGCGCAGGTCGGACTTGAATGTGAAGGGCAGCTCCGCGACGTCGTCGAGCGAGCTCAGGTCGCCGGGCCTGAATCCGGTCGCCTCGAGCCTCGCGCGGTGCAGCGGCACGTGGTCGTAGGCGTTGCGCAGCGTCGTGCGCAGCCGCTCGAGCTGGAGCCTCTCCAGCCTCTCGCGCGGCAAGGTCTCGATGCCGGGATTGAGCATCGCGTGAGCTCGCGCCGCGAGGTCGACTTCGAGCGATGACACGGCGCCCATCGCGATGTCTTCAGGCCGCAGCGCCGCGCCGCGGCGTCGCGGCACGTCGGACGCCGCGCACCGGCAGGTGCGGCAGCGCGAAGCCCTGGTTGAAGCCGGCGCGGGTGACGAGGATGAACTTGAACCAGGCTCCCGCGACCGCGGCACCGATGCCCCCGACGGCGGCGGCGATGCCTGCGACGCCGGCGCCGATCGCGCCGTTGCCGACGAGCACGAGCCCGAGCGCCGCGCCGATCAGCACCAGCGGAACGGCGCTGCCGAGCCAGCGCAACACGTGCGCCGCTGCATCGAGCGCGGCCAGCGCGGCGGGGGCGGCTGCGAGGTGAATGCGGTACCGGCGCCAGAGCAGCCAGCGGGCGCAGATCGCGAGCGCCGCGGCCGCGGCCAGCGTCGCGCTGCCGTGGCCGTGCACCAGCGACGTGAGCAGGAACAGCCCGCCGCCCTCGGCCAGCCCGGTGCAGACGAGCAGCAGCACGACGCGTGGCGCGCGCCAGGCGGGGATTCCCTTCGCGGCATTGAGCATGCGCGCCTGCGCGTAGACGAAGGCGAGGGCGAGCAGGGCCGCGATCGGCGCGGCGGCCGCGACGCCGAAGGCCGCGGCGACGCTGCATGGCAGCAGAAGGCCCGCAAGCATCGCCTCGCGCGACATCCACGAGCGGCGCGGATGGCGGTAGACGTTCAGCGCGCGCAGAGGGCGGCCGATCTCCAGCCAGACGCAGAGCAGGCCGATGCCGACCAGCACGCTGCCGCAGGCGAAGCGAATCGGCGCCGCGCTGCCGAGTGCCGCCTCGAGCCCGGCGAAGACGATCAGGCCGGCGCCGGCGCCGCCGCCGATGAAGTTGCCGGCGGCGCGCCAGTCCCACGCGGTCTGCTGCCAGGGGTTCGGGCCGTAGCTCATGGCGGATCCGCCTTGTCCCAGAGATAGAAGAATCCCGGTCCGGTGCCGAGCTCCTCGTGCATCCGGAAGTGCTGATTCCGGGCGAGGAGCTGCGACACGTTGCTGTCCGGGTCGTCGATGTCGCCGAACGCGAGCGCGCTCGAGATGCACGCGTTGACGCAGGCCGGCGTCGCCTCGGGGTCGACACCGGGGACCAGGCCTTGCGCCGTGCCGGCATCGATGCGCTCGACGCAGAAGGTGCACTTCGTCGCGACGGCGAGGCGCGCCTCGTCGTGGCGTTCGGTCTCGCTTCGCATCGGCGCACCGAAGGCGAAGGTCGCTCGCTCGGTCTTGTAGCGCGCCTGGTAGGGACATGCGACCGAGCAGTACGCACAGCCGATGCACAGGTCGTAGTCGATCGTGACGATGCCGTCGTCGCGCTTCTTGGTCGCCGTCGTCGGGCAGACGTCCAGGCAGGGCGGCTCGTCGCAGTGCTGGCAGCCGGTGGGGACGAAAGCGCGCTGCACGTCCGGGTACTCGCCGAACTCCATGTCGAGCACGCGCCGCCACTGCACGCCGGGCGGGGTGGCGTTGGCGTGCTTGCAGGCGGCGGTGCAGGTCTGGCAACCGACGCAGCGGCGCAGGTCGGCGACCATCGCCCAGCGCGTCATGACGTCTTCTCCACGCGCCGACGCAGCGCGACGCGAACGATGTCGGCGCCGGAGCCGGTGGCATCGGTCAGGGCGATCGACATCGTCGCCAGGCTGTTCAGGCTCGGCATGTCGAAGTCCTTCGCCAGCGGCGTCTCCCAGTGGCCGAACTGGCCGACCAGGAGCAGCGTGTCGGGACGGATGCCCTGGCGCAGGACGGCGCGCCCGGTCACCTTGCGCTTGGGCGTCGCGATCTCGATCGCATCGCCGTCGGCAATGCCGAGCCGGGCCGCCGCCTGCGCGTTGACGATCACGCCCCGGTGCCCGGCGACGTTGTCGGCGACCTCCTTGATCATCTGCATGCCGACGTTGGCGCCCCAGGAGTACTGCATCGAGCGGGCAGTGAGGAGCCAGAACGGATAGTCGGCCGCGGCGGCGCCACCCTGGGTGATCACGGCCTCCCAGATCGCGGGGAAGTCCTTCCATTTGGGCAGGCCCTGGTACTCCTCGAGCTGCACGTCCCACCAGTGCATGTCGTTCTCGTGCAGTCGTCGACCGAGCTCGGCGCCGACGCGCTTCAGCCTCTCCTGGTACGGCAGCTCGAAGCGCAGCCCGCGTTCGATGAGGGTCGGCAGCAGGTACCAGCGGTTGCGCGGATACGGCCTGGTCGCCAGGCCGTGCTCCTTCCACCAGTCGAGTCCGTTCGACTCGGCGCCGTCGCTCAGCTCGGCGCTCGCGGCCCGGCAGACGGCGTCCCAGATCGCCTCGCTCCCGTGGCGCCGATCGGGGGCCAGCGAATGATCGGCGTGCTCGCCCTTGAGCGGCACGCCGGCGGCGCCCTTGTTGATGGCGGCGTTGTAGGCGCTCATCAGGCCGCAGCGCGCAGCGAGCTCGGTCGCGATCTCGGTGAAGTCGCGCGCCTCGCCCTGCGTCTCGACCACCGGCTGGCGCAACGCGAAGCCCTCGTGATCCCAGAACTGCTCGACGTACTTGGTGCTGCCGATGCGGATCAGCTGCAGGCTCTCGAGGTCGGTCGCGTCCGGCAGCAGGACGTCGGCGAAATGATTGGTCTCGTCGTGCGTGTACGCGAACGCGACGACGAACGGGAAGCGCGCCATCTTCTCGCCGAGCGCGGCGGTGTCCCAGAACGAGATCGCCGGGTTGGTTCGATAGAGGAACCAGACGTCCGGCAGGGTGACGCGCGGCAGGCCCTTCGGTGTCTCGTCGAGGAACATCCACGAGAAGTGGGTCGGCCCGAGGGCCTGGCTCCACGGGCCGTCGGCCGCCAGCGGGACCATCGTGCGATAGGCGTTGCGGATGTTCGGCGACGGCGACCAGCGCGCCTTGTCGGTCGGATTGAGCGGGTAGTGCATGAACCCGTCGGGCCCCGGCGTGACGCTGTCGTGGCGGTGCGACATCGGCCGCGTCAGGCGCACCGTCGTGCCGATCGTGCCGCCGGGGACCTCGAGCGCACCGACGAGCGTCGCCAGCAGCGTGCGCGCCCAGCAGCATTCGAAGCCGCCCCAGCCGTTGTTGACGGTCTTGCCGAGGCTGACCGCGACCGGCCGATACGGCATGGTCTGGCCCTCGATCTCGATCGTCTCGCCGACGCACGCGTGCTCGACGAATTCGTCGGCGATGCGGCGGATCGTCTCCGCCGGCACATCGCAGATCGCCTGCGCCCACTCTGGCGAATACGGTTTCATGTGTTCGACGAGACGGCTGAAGCCGGTCGCGCCCTCGAGCGACCCGTCGGCCAGCACGTCGCCGTCGGGACCGATCTCCACCGCGTCGACGGTGTGCGACCCTTCGATCGCCTCGTCGATTCCAACGTCGTCGTGCGGCTTCGCGGCAGCGCTCGCGCGGTCCCACACCAGGGGCTTCCTCGACGCGCGGTCGCGCAGGTAGTAGCCGTTCGGCCCGACCAGATAGGGCGACGCCGTGCGCTCGGCGAGGAAGGCGACGTCGAGGCGCTCGCGCGGGGTCTCGTGCAGGAGAACGTGGACCAGCGCGAACAGGAACGCCGCGTCGGTCTTCGGCTTGATCGGCACCCATTGCGCCGAGCACGCCCCGGTGACCGAAAGGTGCGGCTCGACCTGGATTCGCTGCATTCCGCGCACGCGCGCCGCGGCATGGCGCCAGACGCCGACGACGCCGCCCGAGGCCTCGACGTTCGCGCCGCACGAGATCAGGTAGTTGCAGAGCGGCGTGTCGGGAGCGACGATGAAGGCGCGGTGCCAGAACTCGCCATACAGGTGCTCCGAGTGATAGCACTTGACGCCCTGGCCGGAGCCGAAGCCGTAGTCGACCGCTCCCCACGCCGCAAGGAAGGCCGGAAACGTTCCCATGTACGACTGCGGCGTTCCGCCGCCGCCGAAGCTCGCGGCGACGCGCGGGTAGCCGCTCGCGTCGGTAGCGCCCGCGGCGCGAACCTGGGCGAGCTTCGCCGCGATCAGGTCGAAGGCCTCGTCCCACGAGACCGGAACGAAGCGCGGATCCTGGCCGCGACCTTTCACCGGGTTCGTGCGCTTCATCGGCTGCAGCACCCGATTCGGGTTGTAGGTCTTCTGCACCAGGCCGAACGCCTTGACGCAGACCTTGCCGCCGCCGGGGTGCACGGCGGCGGCGCAGAAGTTGGGCTCGATCTCGGTGGCGACGCCGTTCTCGACCTTGACCGTCAGCAGGTCGGGGCCGGCGACGCACTGGTAGCAATACGTCGGCACGCGCCGCACGTCGGGACGCGCCGAGGCGACGACGCTCACGCCAGCCCCGCCTTCTTCGCCTTCGCGGCAAGGCGCTGCTCGGTGGTCTTCAGATCGACGACGAAGCGGGCATGCCTGCCGCGGCAGATCGGCTCGACGCTGTCGCTCGCGCCGACGTCGAACGTGACGGCGCGGCCCTTGACCTCGGCGATCGTCACCGTCAGCGTCACCGCCATGCCCAGCAAGGTGGCCGCGAGGTGATCGACCTCGACGCGCGTGCCGACCGAATCCTCGCCCGCGTCGAGATGCTCGAGCATCAGGTCGCGGCAGGCGATCTCGATGTCGCGAACGAGCATCGGCGTCGCGTACACGCGGGCGTTCTCGCCCATGAAGTCGATCGTCCGGTCGCGATCGACTTCGATCCGGGTGGTCGCGGTGGCGCCGGCGGCGAGGGTGGGCTTCATGGGGATCTCCGGAATGCGGCGTGGATGTTCATAGGCCGAGATAGGCCTGCTGGACGCGCTCGTTGGCGAGCAGCTCGTCGCCACGGCCTTCGATCAGGATGCGGCCGGTCTCGAGCACGTAGGCGCGGTCGGCGACGGCGAGCGCGGCCTGCGCGTTCTGGTCGACGAGCAGGATCGTCGTCGCCGCTTCCTTCAAGGCCCGGATCACGGCGAAGATCTGCGCGACCAGGCGGGGCGCCAGCCCCATGCTCGGTTCGTCGAGGAGGAGCAGGCGCGGCCGACCCATCAACGCCCGGCCGATCGCGAGCATCTGCTGCTGCCCGCCGGAAAGCGTGCCGGCTGCGTCGCGCCGCTTTGTCGCGAGCATCGGGAACTGCGCGTAGACGAGCTCGAGGCCTCGGGGCAATTCGTGGCGCGGCCGCACGAAGGCGCCGAGCTTCAGGTTGTCTTCCACGCTCATCGCGGCGAACACCTGGCGACCCTCGGGCACCTGGACTATGCCCAGCTGCACGCGGCGCCGCGCCGACGTGCGGGTGACGTCCGCGCCGTCGAAGCGAACGCTGCCGCCGCTCGCCGGCAGCACCCCGGAGAGCACCCGCAGCAGCGTCGTCTTGCCGGCACCGTTCGCGCCCACGAGCGCGACCAGCTCGCCGGGCTTGACGGCCAGGCTGACGCCGGCGAGCGCCGGGATGCGGCCGTAGCGGCTCGACAGCAGTGCCACGTCAAGCATGGATCGCCCCGCGTACGTCGGCGCCGTGCACCCCGGCCGCGCCGACGCCGAGATAGGCCTCGATGACCCGCGGGTCGTGGCGCACCTCTTCGGCCGTGCCCTCGACCAGGCGACGGCCATGGTCGAGCACCAGGATGTGGTCCGACACCCCCATGACGAGGTGCATGTTGTGCTCGACCAGGACAACCGTCGTGCCGCGGGCAGCAATCCGCTTGATGAGCGCGTCGATCTCCAGCGCCTCGGTCGGGTTCAAGCCGGCGGCGGGCTCGTCGAGCAGGAGCATGCGCGGCTCGCCCGCCAGAGCGCGGGCGATCTCGAGCCGCTTCAGCGCGCCGTAGGGCAGCGAGTCGGCGGGCTTGCCGGCGTCCGCGCCGAGCTCGAGGAATCGCAGGCATTCGAGCGAGCGCTCGCGGCTCTCGCGCTCGACCCGGCGCAGCGCCGGCGTGTGCAGCAGCGCGGCGGCGAGGCCGACGCGCTCGAGCCGGTGGCGGCCCGTCATGACGTTCTCGAGCACCGTCATGTTGAAGAAGATCTGCAGGTTCTGGAACGTTCGGCCGATGCCCGCCGCCGCGTAGCGGTGCGGCGCCGCACCCGTGAGGTCGATGCCGTCGAACACGATCCGGCCGGAGCTCGGCGCATAGACACCGGTGAGCAGGTTGAGCAAGGTCGTCTTGCCGGCACCGTTCGGGCCGATGATCGAATGCACCGCGCCGGAGTGGATGGCGAAGCTCAGGTCGGCGATCGCCTGCACGCCGCCGAACCGCCGCGACAGGTTGTCGACCCGCAGCGTTCCGCTGGCGACGGCGGCGCTCATGGCCGCCAACGCCGCCAGAGCGCCGCGAGCGTCGGCACGACACCGCGCGGCAGGAAGATCATGGTCGCCATCAGGAGCGCGCCGAAGACCACCATCTCGTAGTCCTTGAGGGCGGTGAGCAACTGCGGCAGGACCGTCAGGACCGCGGCGCCGACGACCGCGCCGAAGGTCGACGCCATGCCGCCGAAGACGACCATCGTCACGAGCTCGATCGAGTGCAGGAACGACGCCTTCGCCGGCGTCACGAAGCCGGTGTAGAAGCCGGCGAGGCCGCCGGCGAAGGCGGCGAATACCGCCGAGACGACGAAGGCCGTCAGCTTCTCGCGCGCGCTGTCGATGCCGGCGAGTTCGGCCGCGAGCTCGGAGGTGTGCAGCGCCCGCAGCGACCGACCGACCGGCGAGGCGATCAGGTTCGTCGCCAGCCAGACGGCGACGATCAGGCAGATGCCGACGATCCCGTACCAGACGCGCTCGCCCTGGAGAACGACGCCGGCGACGGTCAGCGGCGGGACGGTCATCCCGTCGGGGCCGCCGGTGACGCCGTCCTCGGTCGCGATGACGATCGAGATGATGATGCCGAGGCCGAGCGTGGCCATCGCCAGGTAGTGACCCTTCAGGCGCAGGATCGGTTTGCCGACGACGAGCGCGAGCAGCGCGACGCCTGCCGTCGCGGTCGCGAGCGCGAGCACCGTCGGCCAGTGATAGCGCGACGCGAGGAGCGCCGACCCGTAGGCGCCGAGAGCGAAGAAGCCGGCGTGGCCGAGGCTGATCTGCCCGGCATAGCCGATCAGCAGGTTGAGGCCGACGCAGACGATCGCGTTCAGCGCGACCAGGATCGCGACATCCATGACGTAGGCGTTGCGCGACAGCAGCGGCACCAGCAGCACGACCAGCGCGAGCGTCAGGAGGCCGCCGCGGCCACGGAGCAGCGCGCGCGGTAGCGCCGGCGCGTGCGCGTCAAACACGCTCGCTGCGGAGGACGCCGAGGAGTCCATCGGGACGGACGAAGAGCACCGCGAGGATCACGACGAACGAGATCGCGTCCTTGTAGGCGGATGAGACGAAGCCGGCACCGAGGCTCTCGAGCAGGCCGAGCGCGAGCCCGCCGGCGATCGCCCCGTGGAAACTGCCGAGGCCGCCGAGGATGGCGGCGGCGAACCCCTTCAGGCCGAGCATGACTCCGGCGTCGTACGAGGTGAACGCGATCGGTGCGATCAACACGCCGGCGACCGCGCCGAGCCCGGCCGCGAGGCCGAAGGTAGCGAACAGGACGAGGCGCACGTCGATGCCGACGAGCTGCGCCGCGAGGCGGTTGTGCGAGGTGGCGAGCATCGCGCGGCCGTGGCGCGTACGGCCGAAGAACCAGGACAGCGCGGCGACGGTGACGAGGGTGGAACCGAGGATCCACAGGCCCTGCGGCAGGATCGTCGCGCCCCCCAGCTCGATGGGCCGTTCGCCCGTCAGCGGTGGCAGCGCGCGAAGTCCCTTGCCCCAGACCAGCTGCGCGACGCCGCGAAGGAAGATCGAGGCGCCGATCGTGATGATGATCAGCGTCGTCACGTCGGCGCTCGCGGCGCGCTCGATCGTCAGCTTCTCGAGCAGCAGCCCGACCGTCGCGGCGGCGGCGATGGCCGCGAGGATGGCGATCGGCAGCGGCGCTCCGGCCGCGCTGAGCGAGGCGGCCGCCATGCCGCCGATCATGACGAACTCGCCCTGCGCGAAGTTGATGACCTTGCTGGCGTTGAAGACGATCGAGAAGCCGAGCGCGACGAGGGCGTAGATCGAGCCGGCCGTGAGCCCGCCGGCGACGTACTGCAGCGCCTGCGCGCTCATGGCCCTGTCCGTGCGCTCGGGCCGGGCCGCTCAGCGAACGACGACCCAGGTGCCCTTGCGCACCTCGAGCATCTGGAACGCGGTCAGGTCGAGGCCGAGGTGGTCGGCCGCCGACATGTTGACGACGCCGCCGGTGCCGACGTAGCCGCGCGTCGACTCGATCGCGTCGCGAAGCTTGGCGCGGTCGGTGCTGCCGGCGCGCTTGAGCGCGTCGACGGTCAGCATGAGGCCGTCGTAGGCATGCCCGCCGAACGTCGAGACGTCCGACTTGTAGCGCGACTCGTAGTCGCGCTTGTAGGCGACGACGACCGGCTTCTGGGAATCGCCGTCGGCGAGCAGCTCGGCGACGAGCAGGGCGGCGGCGGGCAGGCGAACGCCCTCGGCCGCGTCGCCGGCGAGGCGGATGAACTCCTTCGACGCGACGCCGTGCGACTGGTAGAGCACCGGCGTCAGGCCGAGCTGGCGATAGTTCTTGGTGACGATCGCCGGGCCCTGGCCGAAGCCGGCGTTGAGCACGGCCTGCACGCCCGGCGCGGCCTTGATCTTGGTGAGCTGCGCGGTCATGTCGGTGTCGGCGGCACCGTAGCTCTCGTCGGCGACGACCTCGATGCCGTACTTGGCGGCGACCTTCAGGCATTCGCCGCGCATCGACTTGTCGAAGCCGCCGGTGCCCGAGATCAGCGCGAGCTTCGTCATCTTGCGCGACTGCATGTCCGCGAAGATCTTCTCGCACGCCATGCGATCGGTGTGCGGCGTCTTGAAGACCCACTTCTTCACCGGCTCGACGATGCCCACCGCCCCGGCGAGCGAGACGAACGGCGTTCCCGACTGCTCGGCGAGGGGAATCGCGGCCATCGTCGTCCCGGTCGTCGAGCCGCCGACGATGACGTCGACCTTGTCCTGCTCGAGCAGGCGCTTGGCGAAGGTGCGCGCCTTGTCGGCGTCGCCGCCATCGTCGTAGACGACGAGGACGAGCTTGCGGCCGGCGATGCCCCCCGCCGCATTGATCCGCTCGACCACCATCTCGAGCGTCTTCTGCTCCGGATCACCGAGAAACGCGGCCGGCCCGGTGACCGAGAGAAAGGAGCCGATCCGCAGCGGCTCGTCGGCGGCAAGGCCCGGCAGGGCGAGGAGGGCGGCCCCGGCGCAAGCGATGGTCCGCAGGGCGCGGGGATGAAGCGAGATCCTCATGCGAGTCTCCTGGCGGCTGGCTGGGATGGGCGAGACCGGCTCGACTCGCTTTCAGGTACTCTGGTACCAAAATACCCCTATGAAATTGATCTGCGTTAACCTTTCGAACGTCTCCCATGCCTCAGGTCACCTCGCGCCTTCGCCCTTCCACCGCTCGTGCGCCGCGCCCGGCCGCGCAGCGCGAGCGGAGCCGGGCCGCCGCCGGGGCGCTGGTCATCCGAGCGGTGCGCCGCCGTGACATCGACCAGGTGATCGCCATCGACGCCGTCGTGACGGGCCTGGAGAAGCGCGCCTACTGGCTGTCGGTCTACCGTCGCTACGGCGCGGGCAGCCACCCGGAGCGCGCCTTTCTCGTCGCCGAGCTCGCCGGCCGCATCGTCGGCTTCGTGATCGGCGAGGTGCGCGACTGGGAATTCGGCTCGCCGCCGTGCGGCTGGGTGTTCGCGATCGACGTGCAGCAGGGCGTCCGGCTCGGCGGCATCGGCACGAGGCTGCTCGAAGCGATCGCCACCTGCTTTCGCGCTGCCGGCGTCACCAAGCTGCGGACCATGCTGACCCGCGACAACACGCTGATCCTGTCGTTTTTCCGCAGCCAAGGCATGATGGCCGGGCCGCTCATCTCGCTCGAGATGGATCTCGATCCGTCCGGCGCGGCGGCATGAGACTCCAGAAGAACACTTCGCTGGCGCTCTACAGCGTGCTCGAGTTCGCGAGCGATCCGCAGCGCCACATCCCGGCCGCCGACATCGCCGCCAAGTACGACGTCTCGCCGCACCACCTCGCCAAGGTGCTCGCCGATCTGGCGCGCGCCGGCATCGTCGAATCGGTGCGTGGCGTCGGCGGCGGTTATCGATTCGCGGGCAATGCGCGACGCCTCACGCTGATGGAGATCATCCAGCGCTTCGAGGACATCGCCCCGCGCCAGCCCGGCGCCTCGTCGACCCCGGTCGAGCGCGCGCTCGAGACCGTGCTCGGCGAGATCGACGAGAACGCCAGGGCCACATTCGGCTCGATCACGATCGCGACGATGCTGCGCTTGATCGAACGCCAGTCCGCCGCGGCTGCGGCGGCACGCGCGGCCGAGCCGGTTCGCAAGCGAACCGGCTGAGGCAAAGCCCCGGAGCCGGTCGTCAGGAGGGCAGCACCGCCGTCGCCTCGAGCTCGATCATGCCCGGGCTGTCGAGCAGGTCGGCGACGAAGATCATGCTCATCGCCGGGTAGTGGCCGCCCATGTGGCGGCGCCAGACCGGACCGAGCTCGCGCCGCGCCGCGAGGTACGCCGGCTTGTCGCAGCAGTACGCGGTCATCCTGACGATGTGCCTCGCCTCGCCGCCGGCTTCCTTCAACACGGCGAGGACGTTGAGGAGCGCCTGCTCGAACTGCGGCGCGATCTGCTCGCTCTCGAAGCGCTGCTGCGCATTCCAGCCGACCTGCCCGGCGATGAAGACCAGGCGGCCGGTGTCGACCGCGATGCCGTTCGCATAGCCGATCGGCGGCGACCAGCCCTCGGGCAACAGCACCTGCACAGGGGCTCGCCCGGTCAGTCGGTATAGCGCGGCGGGTCCGGATCGTCGGCCCAGTCGCTGTCGGGCGGCGCCGTCCTCTCGATCCAGGCGCGGATCAGGGCGACGTGCTCGCGCTCCTCGTCGCGCAGCCGGAGCGCCGTGTCCCGCACCACGGCGCTCGGCGCCGTCTCGGCTAGGCCGGCGAAGAAGGCCTCGGCGCGCTGCTCGGCCGAGAGCGCGAGCTGAAGCGCGTGCCATGGTCGCATCAGGTAGTGGACGGCGTCCTCGGCAACGCTTTCGGGGTCGTCGGGAGCGAACGCCGAGCGCTCGACGACGGGCACCTTCGATACCTCGTTCCAGCCCATCTCGAGCATGATCTCTTCGGCGTGCTTCGCTTCGATCTGCGCCATCTTGCGGAACAGGGCCTCGACGTCGCGGTTGTGGTGCACCTCCATCATGTCGGCGAGCGCGTGGTAGCGCTCGACCGCCTCGAGCTCCATCGCGAGCGCCTGCGCCATCACGGTGGCGAGGGTGGCGGTCCCGCTTCCCAGCCCGCCCCCCGGAGCACCTTCGGGCTGAGCCCTCCGGTATTCGCCCTCGGGGCGGCCGGGCGGGCTCATGCCGACACCTCGCCGCAAGCGAACTCGGCCTCGAGCGCCGCCGGCTCGCACTGCGCGGCGGCGCGCTTGAGCGGGTAGGGCGTCCGGCTGCCGGCATAGAGCACGCCGATGTTGAAGCCGTCGTCGGTCATGATCCGGCGCGCCGCGCGTGCCGCGTCATCGGTCGGGTCGACCGCGGCCTTGTGGACCTGCTCCTTCCAGCCGCGCTGCTCCGGCCGGAACGTGACGCACGGGCTCAGCACCTCGACGAACGAGAAGCCCGGATGGCGGATGGCCTCGGCAATGATCTGCGCCGTGCCGCTGGTGTCGCCCGAGAACGCGCGCGCGACGAAGCTCGCGCCGGAGGCGAGCGCGATCACGAGGGGATGGAACGAGCGGATGCCGGTGCCTCCCGGGCTCAGCTTGCTGTCCCAGTCGGGCTCGGTCGTCGGCGACGCCTGGCCCTTCGTCATGCCGTAGACGTGGTTGTCCATCACGATGTAGGTCAGGTCGACGTTGCGCCGGCAGGCATGCATGAAGTGATTGCCGCCGATCGAGTAGCCGTCGCCGTCGCCGCCGGTCACGAGGACGGTCAGCTCGGGGCGTGCCACCTTCAGGCCCGTCCCGGCCGCGAGCGCGCGGCCATGGACGCCGTGAAAGCCGTAGCAGGTCGTGTAGGCGGGGATCCGCGACGAGCAGCCGATGCCGGACACGACGGCGACTTCGTGCGCAGGCAACTGCAGCGCGGCCAGCGCCCGGGTGATCGCGCCCAGCACGGTGAAGTCGCCGCAGCCCGGGCACCAGACCGGCTTCGTCTTCGACTTGTAGTCGGCGTGCGTGGGCGTTGCCCGGACCGTGCAGGTCTCGCTCATGCGTACTCCTTCGCCGCCGCAGTCGTGGCGCCCTGCTGCGACGGTGTCGCGCCGGTGCCGCCGCGATGCCAGTCGACCAGCGCCTGCATCAGCTCGCCCGGCCTGAGCGGCAGCGGCCCCGGGCGGTGAAAGCTCGCCGGTCGACCCGGCAGGTCGTGCATCGCGCGCAGCCAGCGGAACAGCTGCGCGCCGTGGTTCTGCTCGACGACGATGACCCGCGTGACGCCGGCGAGCGCGGCGTCGAGCTCGCGTGTCAGGAGCGGCGCGAGCAGACGCAGCGCGATCAGCCGCAGGCCGACGCCGTGGCTCGCCGCGCGCGCGATGGCTTCGCGCACCGTGCCGGTCGACGAGCCGAACGTGATCACGGCGGCGCTGGCGTCGCCTTCGACGTCGGCCCACCACGACCCATAGTCGTGCCGGGCGAGCTTGCGCTCGCGCTTGTCCAGCTGCAGCCGGTGGTCGCGCGCCTGGCTGCTCGGGGTGCCGGATTCGCCGTGCTCGAGCCCGTCGGCGGTGTAGGCAACGCCGGGCGTGCCCGGGATCGCCATCGGCGAGACTCCCGAAGGCGTGTCCCGATAGCGCTGGTAGTCGAGCGTGTCGGCGCTGGCCGTGACGCGGGCGGCGATGAAGCCGGTTTCCCGCGGTCGGTCGATGATGGCGCGCGACTGGCCCATGAACTGATCGCTCAGCACGATCGCCGGTGCCTGCAGCGCCTCGGCGAGCTGAACCGCCCACTGCGTCGTCGCCAGGCAGTCGGCGATCGAGGTCGGCGCCAGCACCAGGCGCGGCGCATCGCCGGGCAGGCCGCTGACCGCGAACGAGAGGTCGCTCTGCTCGCTCTTGGCCGGGATGCCGGTCGAGGGACCGCCGCGCATCACGTCGACGACGACCACGGGCACCTCGGCGCCGACCGCCAGGCCGATCGCTTCGGTCATCAGCGCCAGTCCCGGGCCGGCGGTCGCGGTCAGCGCCGGGACGCCGCCGTACGAGGCACCGATGGCCATGTTGATCGAGGCGAGCTCGTCTTCGGCCTGGAGCAGCGTCCCGCCGACCTTTGCCAGCGCCGGCGCCATCCACTCGAGCAGTTCCGTCGCCGGCGTGATCGGATAGGCGGCGACGAAGCGGACGCCGCCGCGGATCGCGCCGTAGCCGGCCGCCTCGTTGCCGCTGATCAGCCAGCGCGCGTCGCGCATCCGCGCCGGCGCTGCCAGGCGTGGCGCGAACTCGAGGGGGGTCGCGGCGTCGACGCCGGCCTGCAGTGCGGCCAGATTCGGCTGCAGCCCGGCGTCGCTTCGCTTCCACGAGTCGCGCAGGGCGGCGGCGAGCGCGGCGGCGGGAAGCCCGGCGAGTGTTCCGGCGAGCCCGAGCGCAACCATGTTGATCCAGCTTCCGGCGATCGACTTGGCGATCTTCTTCAGCTCGACCCCGGCGAAGCGCGCGCCGCTGGCGAGGAACACGACAGGCGGGTCGCCGGCGCCGCTGTCGCCGACGATCAGGCCGTCAGGGCGCATCGGGATCTCGTCGGCGAAGCGGGGCAGGCTCTCCCAGTCGAAGGCAAGCAGCAGGTCGAAGGCGTCGTCGAGCGAATCGATCGGCCGCGGCCCCAGGCGAAGCAGCGCCGCTGCCTCGCCGCCGCGGATCTGCGGCCCGCTGGTGCGCACCATCAGCCCGTAGAAGCCTGCCTTGGCGGCGGCTTCGAGCAGCATCGTCCCGGCGGTCATGACGCCGCTGCCTCCCGAGCCGGCGAGGGCGATCGACAGGCTGGCCGGCTTCACGGCGGGGGCGAAGGGCGCCACGCGCGGCGGGGTCGGAGTCAAGAGGTCCACGGTCGCTCCTCGGTCGGCGATGCCGCAAGTGGACCGGCGCAAGCGGGCCGCATCTTTGATTTAGTTCAAGGACAGCGCGATTTCGGCTGCCATCATCGCCAAAACCGGTATTCGAGTACCGGTTTACTGGAATACGCGCCCGGCGCGAAAGGAGAATCGATGAACGCCCCCGAATTCCTGCCGCCCCGGCGCGAGCTCAAGGACCACGAGCTCGTCGAGAGCATCTCGCGGCCGAACCTGCGCTACGAGAAGCGGCCGGCGACGCGACCGGACGGCAGCGTCGCCGCCGGCCTCTACAACGCCTGGATCACGCTCGACAACCCCGAGCAGTACAACTCGTACACGACCGACATGGTCAAGGGCGTGATCCTCGCCTTTCGCGCTGCGTCGAACGCGCGCGACGTCAACTGCGTCGTCTTCACCGGCGCCGGCGACAAGGCCTTCTGCACCGGCGGCAACACCAAGGAGTACGCCGAGTACTACGCCGGCCATCCGCAGGAGTACCGCCAGTACATGCGGCTGTTCAACGACATGGTGAGCGCGATCCTGGCCTGCGACAAGCCGGTGATCTGCCGCGTCAACGGCATGCGCATCGGCGGCGGCCAGGAGATCGGCATGGCCTGCGACTTCTCGGTCGCGCAGGATCTGGCGCGCTTCGGCCAGGCCGGCCCCAAGCACGGCTCGGCGCCGATCGGCGGCGCCACCGATTTCCTGCCGGTGATGGTCGGTGCCGAGCGCGCCATGGCGGCGTGCGTCCTGTGCGAGCCGTTCTCGGCCCACCGGGCCTACCAGATGGGTGTGCTGACCGACATCGTGCCGGCGCTCAAGGTCGACGGCAGCTTCGTCGTCAACCCGCTGGTCGAGACGCAGCGCGCCTACGACGAGTTCGGTCGGCTTCTCTATGGCGAGTTCAAGACCGGCTCGGCGGCCCGCGAGGCCAAGGCCGTCATGGCGGCCGGAACGGTCGACCTGTCTCGTCTCGATGCCAAGGTCGAGGAGTTGTGCGCCAAGATGCTGCTGACATTCCCCGACTGCATGACCAAGACGCTCGAGGAGCTGCGCAAGCCCAAGCTCGACGCCTGGAACCGGAACAAGGAGAACTCGCGCGCCTGGCTGGCGCTGAACATGGTCACCGAGGCCCGGGCCGGATTCACGGCCTTCAACGACGGGCCGAAGAACGACCGCGAGGTCGACTTCGTGCTCTTGCGCCAGAAGCTCGCCGCCGACGAAAGCTGGGTCGGGCCGATGCACGACGCGATCCAGCCGAAGAAGGCCTGAGCGTGAGCGCTGCAGTCAGGATCTGGGAGGAGCAGGGCGGCGCCCTGCTGCGCCTGCGGCTTGACCGGCCCAAGGCCAACATCGTCGATGCCGAGATGATCGGCGCGCTGCACGGCGCCCTCGAGCACGCGAAGCAGCAAACGGCCTGGCGCGGTGTCCTCCTCGATGCCGAGGGGCCGAACTTCAGCTTCGGCGCGAGCGTCGAGGAGCACCTCGCGCCCCGCTGCGCGGCCATGCTCGCGTCGCTCCACGCGCTCGTCCTCGAGATGCTCGCGTTCCCGGCGCCGATCCTCGTCGCGGTGCGCGGTCAGTGCCTCGGCGGCGGCCTCGAGCTCGCGCTCGCCGGCGGCCAGATCTTCGCCGCGCGCGACGCGAAATTCAGTCAACCCGAGATGAAGCTGGGCGTGTTCGCGCCGGCCGCCTCGGTGCTGCTGCCGTATCGCGTCAGCCAGCCGGCCGCCGAGGACCTGCTCTTTTCCGGCCGCGCGATCGGCGTCGTCGAGGCGCAGGCGATCGGCCTCGTTCGCGAGGTCGCCGACGACCCCGCCGCCGCTGCGCTCGCCTACTTCGAGCAGCACCTCTGCGGCAAGAGCGCGGCGGCGCTGCGCTGCGCGCTCGTCGCCGCGCGCGCGCCGATGCTGCGCGACGTGCAGGCGCGCCTGGCCGAAGTCGAACGTCTCTATCTCGACCGACTCATGACGACGCGCGACGCGAACGAAGGCCTGGACGCCTTCCTCGCCAAGCGCCAGCCTGCCTGGGAGCACCGATGAACACGATTGCCCTTTCGCCCGTGGCCGCCATCGTCGACTACTGCCAGACGCTCTTCGACGACCTGGACTTCACCACCGTCAAGGCCTGGAAGGCGGCGGTGCCCGGCCGCAAGGCGATCGGCTACATGCCGGTCTACGTGCCGCGCGAGCTCATCCACGCGGCGGGCATGCTGCCGGTGGGCATCCTCGGCGGCGGCGATTCGCTCGAGGTGATCCAGGGCGACGCCTACTATCAGAGCTACATCTGCCGCATCCCGCGCTCGACGATCGAACTCGGCCTCACCGGCCGGCTCGACTGCCTCGACGGCATGCTGTTCCCGTCGATCTGCGACGTGATCCGCAACCTCTCCGGCATGTGGCAGATCCTGTTCAAGGACAAGTACGTCAAGTACGTCGACGTGCCGCAGAACTACCAGGATTCGGTCGGCGGCAACTTCTACATCCAGGAGATGGAAACGATCCGCGACGACCTCGGCCGTCTGCGCGGCGCGCCGATCACGGACGCCGAGCTGAACGCCTCGATCGCGGTCTACAACGAGAACCGCGCCGCGGTCCGCGAGCTCTACGCCTACCGCGCCGCCAAGCCCTGGCAGGCGCCGACGGCGGAGGTGTATCTGCTGCTGCGCGCCGGCATGGTGTTGCCGCCCGAGGACCACACGCTGCTCGTGCGCGAGTACATCGCCGCGACCGACGCCGTCTCCCGACCCCGGCGCGACAACGCCCGTGTCGTGATCAACGGATCGTTTTGCGAGCAGCCTCCGCTCGGGCTGATCAAGTCGATCGAGATGTCGGGCTGCTACATCGTCGACGACGACTTCATGCTCGTCACGCGCTGGCTGCTCGACGCGGTGCCTGCCGACGCGAAGCCGCTCGACGAACTCTCGAAGGCGTTCCTCCACCGCAGCGCCTCGACGGCCGCGAAGTACGAGACGACGCGCGAGGAGAAGGGCGTCTTCCTGATGAAGCAGGTGAAGGACGCTGCCGCCGAAGGAGTGATCTTCGCGGCGCCGTCGTTCTGCGATCCCGCGCTGCTCGAGCGGCCGATGCTGCAGGACGTGCTCAAGAAGCGAGAGATCCCCTACACGGCGTTCAAGTACGCCGAGAACACCGGCCAGATGGCTCCGATCCGCGAGCAGGCCGGAACCTTCGCCGACTCGATCAAGCTCTGGAGCGCCGCATGAACGCCTCGACCATCGCCATGCCCGCCCCGACGGGCACCGCCAAGCGCCCGCCGCCGGTCCAGAAGGAGGACGCGATGTGGCTGCAGAAGGAGCTGATCAACCGCAACTACATGGAGCTCGCGACGGCGCGGGCCAACAACCGCAAGGTCTCGGCGACCTTCGTTCCGGGCAACCTGAACGAGCTGCTGATGTGCTTCGACTTCGCGCGCAGCCTGCCCGAGACCAACGCGCTCCAGAACGGCATGCGCAAGAAGAGCGGCAAGATGATCATGGACGCCGAGCGCGACGGGCAGAGCGAGGACGTCTGCACCTACGTCAAGGCCGACCTGGGAATGATGATGGGCGGCGAGATCGGCCCGACCGGCGAGCCGCTGCCCAAGCCCGACATCCTGCTGCTGTCGTACACCGGCTGCTTCACCTTCATGAAGTGGTTCGAGCTGATCCGCCACAAGTACGGCTGCGAGACGGTGATGCTGCACGTTCCGTACCAGGGCGAGGGACGGATCCAGCCGAACATGCGCGAGTACGTCGTCAAGCAGCTCAAGGAGACGGTGATCCCGACGCTCGAGCGCATCTCGGGAGTCAAGTTCGACATCGACCGGCTGCGCCAGTACATGCGCGAGTCGGTCAAGGCCGAGGACGACCTCGTCGCGGTGCTGCAGTCGGCCAAGCACCGGCCGAGCCCGATCGACGGCTACTTCGGCGCGGTCTACTACATCGGCCCGATCTTCACCGCCTTTCGCGGCACGCCCGAGGCGACCGAGTACTACCGGGTGCTGCGCGGCGAGATCGAGCAGCGCATCCGCGACGGCAAGGGCCCCATCACGCCCGACGGCGAGATGGGCGAGGAAAAGTACCGGCTCGTCGTCGAGGGCCCGCCCAACTGGACCAGTTTTCGCGAGTTCTGGAAGATGTTCTACGACGAAGGCGCGGTCGTCGTCAGCTCGACCTACGCCAAGGTCGGCGGCCTCTACGACTTCGGCTTCCGCCACGACCCGGATCACCCGCTCGAATCGCTCGCCGACTATTGCCTCGGCTGCTACACCAACCTGAACCTGCCGTCGCGGATCGACATGATCTGCAAGTACATCGACGAGTACCAGGCCGACGGCCTGCTGATCAACTCGATCAAGAGCTGCAACAGCTTCTCGGCGGGGCAGCTGCTGATCCTGCGCGAGGTCGAGAAGCGGACCGGCAAGCCGGCCGCCTTCATCGAGACCGATCTCGTCGACCCGCGGTATTTCTCGGGCGCGAACGTCAAGAACCGTCTCGAGAGCTATTTCCAGATGGTCAAGCAGAAGCGAACGTCGACGGCGGGCGGCGGTGCGCCGCCCTTCATCCCGATCCACGCAGCGCGCTGAGCGGAGGCCACCATGCGCTGCTTCATCGGCATCGACCTCGGCTCGACGACGACCAAGGCCGTCGTCATGGACGAGAACCAGAACATCCTCGGCCGCGGCATCACCAATTCGCGCTCGAACTACGACACGGCGGCGGCGATCGCCAAGCAGGAGGCGCTCGTCAACAGCCGCTTCCACCTCTTTCGCGAGGCGCTCGGCAGCACGAAAGCGCTGAACGGATCGCTCGACGCCTTTCTCGGCCAGCTCGAGCGCGACTTCCGCTCGGAGCAGTACCTCGAGCAGCTCGGCGATCTCGCCGCGACCTGCCAGCGCAGCCTCGCGACGGCGAAGTTCGGCGCCGGCGCCGCGGGCGTGAGCGAGACCCTCGTCGAGGTGTTCCGGCGCATCACGGCCGAGGCACCGACCCTGTTCGCGCCGGGAGCCAATCGCAAGTCGGACTTCTTCCGCGACATCGCCGGCAGCCAGTATCTGGCCACCGGCGAGGTCGTCGCCAAGGAGTCGGACACGCGCTACGACCACCTCCTGAACGTCTTCGATCGCTCGATCATCGAGGTCGAGAACCGCGTCTACGGAGATTCGATCCGGCGCCATTTGCTGGCCGCCCTCGAGCGCAGCTTCATCGCATTGCCGGAAACGGCGTCACGACGCGAACAGGTCGAAGCGCCGATCAAGGGAATCCTCGACACCGAGATGGAGGAGACCTACACGGTGGGCACCGGCTACGGCCGGGCCCGGCTGCCGTTCTCGAAGGAACACGTGCGCTCGGAGATCCTGTGCCACGGGCTCGGCGCGCACGTGATGTATCCGCGCACCGCGACCGTGCTCGACATCGGCGGCCAGGACACCAAGGCGATCCAGGTCGACCCGAACGGCATCGTCGAGAGCTTCCAGATGAACGACCGCTGCGCCGCCGGCTGCGGCCGCTATCTCGGCTACATCGCCGACGAGATGAACATGGGCCTGCACGAGCTGGGGCCGATGGCGATGAAGTCGACCAAGTCGATCCGCATCAACTCGACCTGCACGGTGTTCGCCGGCGCCGAGCTGCGCGATCGGCTCGCCCTCGGCGACAAGCGCGAGGACATCATGGCCGGCCTGCACCGGGCGATCATCCTGCGCGCGATGTCGATCCTGGCGCGCTCGGGCGGCATCCGCGACGAGTTCACCTTCACCGGCGGCGTCGCCAAGAACGAGGCCGCGGTCAAGGCACTCAACGAGCTCGTCAAGGAGAACTACGGCGAGCTCAGGCTCAACATCGACCCGGATTCGATCTACACCGGCGCCCTCGGCGGCGCGACCTTCGCCTGGCGCGCCGTCGTCGAGGACGGCAAGACCGCCGAGGCGCGGGCCTAAGGAGACGATATGACCCTCACGATCGGCATCGACATCGGCTCGGGAGCCGTCAAGAGCACGCTCTTTCGCGTCGCGGACGGCGAGCCGCAGTGGCTCGCCAAGCGCTGCGAGAGGATCCGCCGGCGCGACCCGATGACGCTGGCCGAGGAGGGCCGCGACGGCGTCCTCGCCGACGCGGGCCTGAGCCTCGGCGATGTCGACTACATCGCGACCACGGGCGAGGGCGAGAACGTCAAGTTCGCCACCGGCCACTTCTATTCGATGACGACGCACGCGCGCGGCGGCGTCTTCCTGCACCCCGGCGCCAGCGCCGTGGTCGACATCGGCGCGCTGAACGGGCGCGCGATCTATGTCGATCCGCGCGGCAAGGTGCTCGCCTACAAGATGACCAGCCAGTGCGCCTCGGGCTCGGGCCAGTTCCTCGAGAACATCGCCCGCTACCTCGGCGTCGCGATCGAGGAGATCGGGCCGCTGTCGCAGAGCGCTCAGAACCCGGAGAAGTGCAGCTCGATCTGCGCCGTGCTGGCCGAGACCGACGTCATCAACATGGTCTCGCGCGGCATCGCCACGCCCGACGTGCTCAAGGGAATCCACCTGTCGATGGCGTCGCGCATCGTCAAGCTGCTGAAGGTCACCGGTATCAAGCAGGGGACGGCGCTGATCACCGGCGGCCTCGCGCTCGATAGCGGCCTGCTCGCGGCGATCCAGGAAGAGATGGTCAACGAGAAGGTCGGCGTCGTTGCGCTGAGCCATCCCGACTCGATCTACGCCGGCGCCATCGGCGCGGCGTTGTGGGGCGCGTTTCGCCACGCCAAGCTGAACGGGCTGCGCGAGCTCGCCGCCGTCTAGGGCCTGTTAACAGGCCCTAGTCCGCACCGCCCGGAACCCAGGAGAACTCCATGGCACTGCTCATCAACGACAACTGCACCGCCTGCGACGCCTGCAAGCCGGTCTGCCCGAACGAGGCGATCAGCGTCGGCGAGCTGATCTACGTCATCGACGCCCTGCGTTGCACCGAATGCGTCGGCGCCGAGGACGAGCCCCAGTGCAAGCTGGTGTGTCCGGCCGACTGCATCGTCATCGACCCCGACTTCGTGGAGAGCGCCGACGAGCTGCAGGCGAAATACGAGGCGCTGCATGCCTGAACCGCGTGCCGCCGCGCCATGGACTTCGCCACCTTTCTCGTCCAGTGCCTGAACGGGCTGCAGTACGGGCTGCTGCTCTTCCTCGTCGCCTCGGGGTTGACGCTGATCTTCGGGATCATGCGGGTGATCAACCTGGCCCACGGCAGCTTCTACATGATCGGCGCCTACCTGGCGTTCTCGCTGGCGCCGGTCGTGAGCGGCACGTTCGGAGGAGGCTTCTTCGTCACGCTCCTGGTCGGCGTCCTGCTCGCGGTGCTGTTCGGCTATGTCCTCGAGTGGGCGTTCTTCAGCTTTCTCTACCGGCGCGAGCACCTGCAGCAGGTGCTGATGACCTACGGGCTGATCCTGGTTTTCGAGGAGCTGCGCAGCCTTCTCGTCGGCGACGACGTGCACGGCGTCAAGCCGCCCGACATCCTGGCCGGCAGCCTGCAGCTCGGCGATCTGATGAGCTATCCGGTGTACCGGCTGTTCATCTCGTTCGTCTGCCTCGCGCTCGCGCTCGCCATGTACCTGGTCCTCTCGAGGACCCGCCTGGGCATGATGATCCGCGCCGGCAGCACCAACCGGGAGATGATCCAGTCGCTCGGCGTCGACATCCAGTTCCTCTACCGGGTGGTGTTCGCCGCCGGGGTGGCGATCGCGGTGCTCGCCGGCATGGTGGCCGCGCCCGTGTCGTCGGTCTATCCGGGCATGGGCAACACCGTTCTCATCGTCTGCTTCGTGGTGGTGGTGATCGGCGGCATCGGCTCGGTCCGCGGGGCGCTGCTGGCCGCGCTGCTGGTCGGCATGATCGACACCTTCGGGACGGTCCTGCTGCCGCAGGCCGCGGGCGTCCTGGTCTACGTGCTGATGGCGCTGATCCTGCTGTGGAAGCCGGACGGGCTGTTCCGGGCGGCATGACGCGATGGACCGGCCGAAGACGATCTTCGTCGCGCTGAGCTTCGCGGCGCTGGCGCTGTACCCGCTGGTGGCGGGACCGTTCGGCATCGATCTCGTCACCAAGACGATGATCTTCGCCATCTTCGCGCTCAGCCTCGAGCTGCTGGTCGGCGGCACCGGGCTGGTCTGCTTCGGCCATGCCGCGTTCTTCGGCGTCGGCGCCTACTCGCTGGTGCTGCTGTCCTCGTCGATCGGCTCGGCATCGCTCTGGTGGCTGCTGCCTGGCTGCGCCCTCGCCGCCGCGGGCTACGCGCTGTTGGTCGGCGCGCTTTCCCTGCGCACCCGGGGCGTCTACTTCATCATGGTCACGCTCGCCTTCGCGCAGATGGCCTTCTATGTCGTCCACGACACGCCGCTCGGCGGCGGCACCGACGGCATCTACCTGACGCTCGCGCCCACCCTCCGCCTCCTCGATCTCTCCCGGCCCGCCGCGATCTATGTCTTCACCTTCGTCTGCCTGGCGACGGTGTTCGGATTTCTCGCGCTCCTCCTGCGCTCGCGCTTCGGCCGGGCCTTGAGCGGGATCCGGATCAACGAGCAGCGAATGCGCGCCACGGGGTTCTCGACCTACGGCTACAAGCTCGGCGCGTTCGTGATCTCGGGCGCACTGGCGGGCCTCGCCGGCGCCTTGTTCGCGCTCAAGGACGGCTACGTCAACCCGGAGCTGATGGGCTGGCACCTGTCGGGCGCGGTGCTGATCATGGTCATCCTCGGCGGCATCGGTCACCTGCGCGGGGCGCTGATCGGCGCCTTCGCGCTGGCGCTGCTGCAGGAGCTGTTCCAGTCGGAGGCCATCTTCGGCGGCTTCGCCAAGCACTGGCACCTGGGGCTGGGGCTGGCGATCATCGCCAGCGTGGCGCTGCTGCCGCGCGGCCTCGTCGGCGTGCCGGCGCAGCTGCGCGAGCGGCTCCTGGGCTTCAAGGCGACGCCGCTCGCGGAGATCTCCGATGCCACCGCCTGACGTGCTGCTGCGCGGCCGCGAGATCTCGCGCCGCTGGGGCGGCCTGGTCGCGCTCGACAAGGTGTCGCTCGAGCTGCATCGCGACAGCGTCCACGCGTTGATCGGCACGAACGGCGCCGGCAAGTCCACCCTGATCGACGTTCTCTCGGGCGAAACGGCGCCTTCGGCCGGCAGCGTCGAACTGCTCGGCGAGGACGTGACGCGCTGGACGCAACCTCGCCGGGCGCGGCGAGGTCTCGGCCGCAGCTATCAGCGCAACACCATCTTCCCCGGCCTGACGGTGCTGGAGAATTGCCGGCTCGCGGCCCAGGCGCGCACCCAGAGGCCATGGGCCTGGTGGGGCGCCGCCTCGGCGTGCGCAGCGAGCGTCGCGGCGGCGCGGACGGCGGCGGCGCGCACCGGCCTCGACGGCCTCCTCGAGCACGACGCCGGCCTGCTCTCGCACGGCCAGAAGCGCCAGCTCGAGATCGCGATGTGCCTGGCGACCCGTCCCGACGTCCTCCTGCTCGACGAGCCACTCGCCGGCATGGGCGCGGAGGAAGCCGAGCGCATGCTCGCGTTGCTGGCCGAGCTGAAGAGCGGCCACGCGATCCTTCTCGTCGAGCACGACATGGACGCGGTGTTCCGCATCGCCGATGTCGTCACGGTCATGGTCGACGGTGCCGTGATCGCATCGGGAACGCCGGACTTCGTTCGCGCCAGCCCGGCCGTTCGCACCGCCTATCTCGGCGACGCCCATTGAGATGGACGCCTCGCTCATCGTCGACGCCCGAAGCCTCCATGCCTGGTACGGTTCGAGCCACGTGCTGCACGGCGTCGACCTGCAGATCCACCGTGGCGAGACCGTCGGCCTGCTCGGCCGCAACGGCATGGGCAAGAGCACGCTCATCCGCACGCTGCTCGGACACGTCGACCGGCGCGACGGCTACATCGGCCTGTTCGGTCAGGACATGTCGCGCGCGCGGCCACACGAGGTCGCGCGCTGCGGTGTCGCCTATGTTCCCGAGGGACGCGGCGTGTTCCCCAACCTCTCGGTGCGCGAAAACCTCGTCATGGCGGCGCGGCCGTGCAGCGACACCGGCGCGGGCTGGACCTATCGGCGGGTGCTTGCCACTTTCCCCCGCCTCGCCGAAAGGCTTCACCACCTCGGTGCGCAGCTGTCGGGCGGCGAGCAGCAGATGCTGTCGCTCGGCCGGGCGTTGCTGACGCAGCCCCGGCTGATCATCCTCGACGAGGCCACCGAAGGCCTGGCGCCCAAGGTCGTGCTCGAGATCTGGCGCGTCATCGGCGAGATCCGGGCGAGCGGAATCGCTTCGCTGATCGTCGATCGCAACTACCGCAAGGTGCTCCAGGAGTCCGACAGCGCCGTCGTGCTGCTGAAGGGGCGGGTCGTGCTCGCCGAAACCTCGGGCCTGTTGCGCGAGCGCGCCGAGCTCGCCTCGCATCTGGGCGTGTGAGCACGCGCGCCGGACGCCACCGCGTGTACAGGAGCAAGAGCATGCAATTCGACCCCTACCTGCATTTCGACGGCCATTGCGATGACGCGATCCACTTCTACCGCGATGCGCTCGGTGCGGAGGTGACGTCCCTGGTTCGTCGCAGCGACGATCGCGCGACCCCGGCGGATGGCGCCGCGGCGAAGGGCGACCCCGTGCTGCACGTCAGCCTGCGCATCGGCACGGCGGTGCTTTCGGGCACCGACACCCCGGGAAGTGGCGGTGCGGGCTGGCTGGGTCACTCGGTGACGCTGCCGGCTCGCAGCGATGCCGACGCCGAACGCCTGTTCGCCCGCCTGGCCGAGGGCGGGGAGGTCACCATGGCGCTCACCTCGACCTTCTTCGCGTCGCGCATCGGCATGGTGACGGATCGGTTCGGCGTGCCCTGGACCGTCGTCTCGGAGGGCTGACCCGTTCGGCCGGGAGTCGTCGACGATCGATGGTCGGAGGTGCGACGCGCGAGCGACCTTGAACCAGGTCAAGGCGCCTGCCGGCCCGCGAGGGGACGATGCGGACGCTGACGGTGCCGACGACCCGTACGACATTTCTCCGAGAGAACCATCCACCATGAAGACCACGCACCTTTTCGCCGCGAGCCTCGCGCTCTTTGCCGTTGCCGCCCTGGCGGCCACGTCCGACGAGGCGATGAACAAGGCGGGCTGCCTCGCCTGCCACGCCAGGGACAAGAAGATCGTCGGCCCGGCGTACAAGGACGTCGCCGCCAAGTACAAGGGGCAGGATGTCACCGCCAAGCTGATGGAGAAGGTGCGCAAGGGCGGATCGGGTGTCTACGGGCCGGTCCCGATGCCGCCGAACCCGCCCGCGAAGATCGGCGATGCCGAGCTCAAGGCGGTCGTCGAGTCGATCCTCAAGTCCTGAGCCGGGAGGGCCCTGCACGACGGGGTCGGCCCCTGGCCGACGGCGAAGCGCGTGCCTCGAGCGTCAGGTTGGCTGGAAGGCGGCGAGCTTCCTGGCGTCGGGGATGCGAATCTCGCGCTTGTCGATCTCGATCAGTCCGCTTGCCTCGAGCTCGTGCAGGACGCGCGAAAAGTACTCCGGCGTGAGCGAGAGGCGCGACGCGATCGTGCCCTTGCTGACCGGCAGCGACACGGTGATCGAGGCGGAGTCGTTCTCGCCCTGGTCGCGCAGGAGATAGCCGATCACGCGCTGCAGGCCGCTGTGCAGCGCGTATCCCTGGACGTCGTGGACGAGGCCGTGCAGCCGGCGCGAGATGCCGGCGAGCATGCGCAGGGCGAAGCGAGGGTCGAGGGCGATCTCTTCGAGCACGGCCTTCTTGCCGACCGAGAGGAGCAAGGTGTCGGTGAGCGCCTGCGCGTTGATCATGTAGGGCTTGCCGATGAACATGAACGCTTCGGCGAAGCTGTTGCCGGGGCCGACCAGCTCGATCACCTTTTCCTGCCCCGACGGCGAAAGCGCGAACAACTTCACCTGGCCGACGACCGTGACGTGGAATTCCTCGCACGGCTGGCCGACGTGAAAAATCGTGTCGCCGCGCTCCAGGCGGCGCAGCTGGCTGCCATCGGCGAGGCGTTGCAACTCGGCCGGCCGCATGTCGTTGAACAGCGGCAGAACCGAGAGATAGCGGGGCAGATCGAAGGCTCTGACGTCCACCGGATCCCCTCCGTCCGAAAGTCGAGATGCGGATTGTCGAAGCGGCATTCTGCGCGCGGCTTGATTCGGCTCAACTTCTGGATCGCCGCGCGCCGTGCATCCGGCGCGCCGGGCACGGGTTCACACCAGGAGCACGAGCATGGCGAAGAGAGCCGCCGCGAGGAAATTGTGCACAAGCGCGAGGCCGAGGGGCAGCGAGCCCTGAGCCATCGCCAGCCCGACGGCGGCCTGTGCCGCGAGCAGGGCCCCGAGCGCCGTCGCGGCGCGCCGACGCCCGGCGCGCCACGCGAGCACCGCCAGCGGCAACAGCGCGAGCACGAGCAGCAGCGCCAGGCCGCGATGGATCGCCTGGGGGAGTGCACCGGCCTCGTTGAACGGCGGCAGCGCGCTCAGGACCGGCTCGCGCGAAGGGTCGAGCGCGGACCAGGGTACGGCGCGCGCCGCGGCGGCGCAGTCGGACCATCCGAAGCAGCTCAGCCCTGAGTGCGAAGCGCTCACCAGGCCCCCGACGGCGATCTGCGCGAGCAGGAGGAGGAGGGCGGCCACGAAGGCGACGCGGGGGCGCCCCTGGCCCGACACGTCGGCGCCGGTTGCCAGCCGTAATGCGAGGGCGAGCATCGCGAAGCCGCCGACCAGATTGGCGATCGACACGGCCGGCACTCGTGATCCGCTGCTCCAGCGGCCGAGCACCGCCAGGAACAATGCCAATGCGAGGAGCGCGAGGGCGATCGAACCGGGCCCGAGCAGACGGGGCCGATTGCCGAAGCAGATCACGATCAGCAGGACGATGATCAGCAGCGCAGCCACAGCCATGACGCGATGCGCGATGCGCGCCACGATCGTCGCCGTGATCTCGTCGGTCCTCGCCCCGGTGGCGGCGGCGGCTTGCACACCGCGCTCGCCGTAGCACTGCGGCCAGTCCGCGCAACCGAGACCGGCGTTCGACAGGCGGATGAAGGCGCTCAGCGTCGTCACCGCGAGCACTGTCACGGCACAGAGCCAGGCCATGCGACGTAGAAACAGCAGGCGACGATCGATGAGGTTCACTGGCGTGCGCCACATCGGATGGCACTGCGGCAGGTCATCGTATCGCCCGAACGGCGCCTTCGGTCATTCGGCGCCAAGAGAGATCGCAATTATTGAACTGGTTCAAGTGAGCTTCGACGGTGCCTCATCAGAATCTGCAGCACCGCTTGAAGCGTTGTACCGGGTCGACCCGGTTTCGGAGGCCCCATGAACGATACCGATCCGACCCAAGAGCGCGTGCCGCTGATCCAGCAGCTGCTCGACAACCCGTTCCTTCTGCTGTTCATCGGCGTGATGGTGCCGATGGTGGTCTACACACTGTGGGGCGTCATCGACATCCTCACCGTGCCGCTTGCCAAGTAGCCGGTTGCCGACGGCGCGCCGACTTACCCGAGGACCTGACGATGAGCGCAATTCTTCCTCCCGCCGAGCGGCTGTGGTGGAAACACCCGCTGGATCGCGTCGAAGGCACGTGGATCGTCATCGCGCTGGCCTGGTGTCTGATCATGTTCGTGATGATGGTCGGCTGGCACGTCTACGGGCGGCAGAACCTGTCGCCCGAAACCTATCGCACCAACCCCGAGCAGTTCTCGGCCAAGGCCCAGGCGATGGTCGACAAGTACACGGTCCGGACCGAGACGGCGGACAAGATCCCGGTCGTGCATCCGCCGGCGGGCAGCGACGTCTACCTGGTCGCGCGGCTCTGGGCCTGGTGGCCGATCATCGAGCTCGAGAAGGACAAGACGTACCGCTTGCACCTGACGTCGATGGACTACAACCACGGCTTCTCGTTGCAGCCGACCAACATCAACATCCAGGTCGTTCCCGGCTTCGAGCACGTGGTGAAGGTCACGCCCAACCAGTCGGGCCAGTTCTCCGTCGTCTGCAACGAGTACTGCGGCATCAACCATCACACGATGGTCGGCCGCATGTACGTGAAGTGAAGAAGGCGCCACCATGAGCACCGCTACCTACCGGGCCCCCGGGGCCGCGCCCGCCGGACCCCTCGGA
>JBDTPG010000006.1:0-43044 GCA_039932815.1 Caldimonas sp. | reverse complement strand
TGAAGCGGTCGCCCATCGGCACGACCTGGCTCATCGTCTGCTGCAGCTCGGAGTAGGAGTGATCGCGCGTGCGCGCGATCAGCTTGTCGCCGCGAACCATGTAGAGGCGCGAGTCGCCGCAATGCGCCCAGTAAGCGGCGTTGCCCTGCATCAGGCAGGCGACGATCGTCGTGCGCGGCGTGTCGATCAGCGCCTTCTGGGTCGCGTAGCGCAGCAGCTGGTGGTGGCCGGCGACGATCGCTTCGTGCAGGAAGCGCAGCGGATCGGGCAGCGTCGGCTTGCAGTCGCGCTGGAACATCGCCGCCAGGGTCTGCAGCGCGAGCTGCGACGCGACCTCGCCCTCCGGGTGGCCGCCCATGCCGTCGGCGAGCGCGAACAGCCCCGCGTCGCGCGTGTAGCAATAGCCCATGCGGTCTTCGTTCTTCTCGCGACCGCCTTTGCGGCTGACCTGGTAGACGGAGAAGCGCATCTGGCTAGCGCCCGTCGCCGACGCGACGCGCCCGAGCGCCGGGCCGCCCCAAGCCGGGCGCCACCCCCTCGGGGGGCAGCGAACGCAGTGAGCGCGGGGGCGTCATCACGCCTTCGCGCTCGCGGTCAGGTTCTCGAGCTGGAGCTTCAACCGCTCGCTGAAGCTGAGCTTGGTGTACTGGCGCTCGGTCTCGCGCGAAAGCTCCTTCTGCAGCGCGAACACGCTCTGCGGGCGCGACAGCGGATCGAGCGACATGCACCACTCGGTGACCTCGATCAGGTTGTCGCTGTAGACGTTGCGCAGGCGCGAGAGCGAGAGCGCGAGCCGGTCCTTCTCGATCCGCTGCGGCGCGTCGTTCGGCGGATAGCCCTGCATGCAGGCGTAGATGCAGGCGCCGATCGCGTAGATGTCGGTCCACGGCCCGAGGGTGCCGTCGCGGCGGTACATCTCGGGCGCGGCGAAGCCCGGCGTGTACATCGGCCGAATGAAGTTGCCTTCCTTGCTCAGCACCTCGCGCGCGGCGCCGAAGTCGAGCAGGACGGCCTTGTTCTCGTTGGTGATGAATATGTTGGCCGGCTTGATGTCCAGGTGCAGCATCTTGTGCTGATGGACGATGCGCAGGCCGCGCAATATCTCGTCGAACAACGAACGAATCGTCGATTCTCGAAATACTTTGTCACGTTTGAGGTCGCGCGCGGTGACGATGAAATCCTGCAGGGTATCGCCCTGCAGGTAATTCATCACCATGTAGACGGTTTCGTTCTCGCGGAAGAAATTGAGCACCGAGACGACGCTCGTGTGCGATATCTGGGCGAGCGATCTGCCCTCTTCGAAAAAGCTCTTCAGGCCGAGCCGGTAGAGGGGCTGCTTTTCGGGCTTGACACGGGGCGTCAGCTCGCCCGGCGAGCGCTCCGCGAGCGACGAAGGAAGGTACTCCTTCAGGGCCACCAGCTTGCGTTCGCCGTCTTCGCACAGATAGACCACGCCGAAACCACCGGCCGCCAGTTTCTTGATGACCTGGTAGCCGCCCACGACCGTGCCGGATGGCAATGGCGCGGGTTTTGGCTTTGACATAATCGATGAAAACGGGAGCAAATGCGCGTGGCAGTTTACAGCATGACCGGCTACGCGAATGCCTCGGCGAGTGCTCCGACAGCGACTGCGGCAGCATTGCACGAAGCGTCGCGCGGCGGTGTTGCGAAGGTCTCCTCCGCGCCTTCGCCGGCGGTCGAGATCCGTTCGGTCAACGGCCGTTTTCTCGACATCGCGATGCGTTTGCCCGACGAGTTGCGCGGCCTCGAGCCGGCGCTCAGGGCCCTGCTCACGGCGCGATTCAAGCGCGGCAAGATCGAGTTGCGACTGAGCGGCGCGGGCAGCGCCGAAGGAAGCGTTCCCGAGCCGACGCCGGAGCAGCTCGCGCATCTGGCTCGCGTCGATGCCGGCGTGCGCGAGCACCTGCCGCACGCGCGCGCGATCTCGGTTCACGAGGCGCTGCAGTGGTGTCGCGGCGCGCCCCAGGCGCAGCCCGAGCACGCCGTTCTCGCGGCGGCCGAGCTCTGCGTCGAGCGGCTGGCGGTGGCGCGGGCGCGCGAAGGCGAACGCCTCGCGGCCGTCCTCGCCGAGCGCGTCGCCCACCTGCGCGCGCTCGCCGATGCCGCCGAGCCGCTCGTCCCGGGCGCCGTCAGCCGGATGCAGCAGCGCTTCCTCGACCGCTGGAAGGAAGCGCTCGACAAGGCCGGCGCCGCACAGTCGGTGACGCGCGAAGCGATCGAGGAGCGCGCCCTCAACGAGGCGGCGGCGTACGCGATCCGCATCGACGTCGCCGAGGAGCTGGCCCGCCTGCGCTCGCATCTCGAGGAGATCACGCGCCTGCTCGACAAGGGCGGCGAGATCGGCAAGCGCCTCGAGTTCATCATCCAGGAGCTGCTGCGCGAGGCCAACACGCTCGGCTCGAAATCGCCGTCGATCGAGATGACCGCGATCTCGGTCGACATGAAGGTCGCGATCGAGCAGCTTCGCGAGCAGGTGCAGAACGTCGAATAGCGCGGCGGGAATGGTCACCGTCTTCGTCAGCCATCCGCCCGACAAGCTCGAGACCTATTTCGGCGCGAAGGCGTCCCGGGCGCTTGCCGAGATCGCCGAGATCCGTTTCAACGACGTGCCCGGCGAGCTCTCGCTTTCCGGGCTCCTCACCGCCGCACGCGGCTGCGACGCGCTGATCGCCTACCGGCAGACCGCCGCGCCGGAAGTGCTCTTTCGCGATCTGCCCGAGCTGTTCGCGTTCATCCGCTGCGCCGTCGACATCCGCACCGTCGACGTCGCCGCGGCGAGCGCGCATGGCGTTCTCGTCACGCAGGCGAGCCCGGGCTTCGTCGCGGCGGTCGCGGAGTGGGCCGTCGCCGCGATGATCGATCTCGGCCGCGGCATCGGTCGCTATGTCGAGGCGGCTCGCGCCGATCGACCGCTCGTGCCCTTCGTCGGCCGCGAGCTTCGCGGCGCCACGCTCGGCGTGATCGGCCTCGGCCGCATCGGCGCCCACCTCGCCGATCTCGGCCTCGCCTTCGGCATGCGCGTGCTCGCGACGACGCCGCAACGGTTCGACGATCGTGGCGGGCGCATCCGCGCCGCGCCGCTCATGGAGCTGCTCTCCGAATCGGATTTCGTCGTCTGCCTGGCACCGGCGCAGCCCGACACCGAGAAGCTGATGAACGCGACCGCGTTCGCGGCGATGCGGCGCGGCGCCTTCTTCGTCAACGCCGCACGCGGCGAGCTCGTCGACGACGACGCCCTCCTCGCCGCGCTCGAGTCCGGCCACCTCGGCGGCAGCGCGCTCGACGTCGGCCGCGCCCCCGACCAGATGCCGGCGCCCGAACTCGTACGCCATCCGCGCGTGATCGCGACGCCACACATCGCCGGCCTGACGCAACCGGCGATCGAGCACCAGGCGCTCGAGACGGTCGCCCAGCTCGCGTCGTTGTTGAAAGGCGAGATGCCGGTCGGCGCCGTCAATGCGGCCCATGCCGACCGCTGGCGGCTCTGGCGAACCCGACGACATGAGCGAGGAATCCCATGATCAAGCGCTCGCCGTGGCCCGGTGCCTGCGACACGCACATGCACGTCTACGAAGACGCCTATCCGCTCGCGGCGACGGCGACGTTCAAGCCGCCGCATGCGCCGGTCGCGGCCTATCGCACCGTGCAACGCGAGCTGAACCTCTCGCGTACGGTCATCATCCAGCCGACCGGCTACGCCTTCGACAACCGTTGCACGCTCGCGGCGCTTGCCGAGCTCGGCCCGCAAGCGCGGGCGATCGTCGTCGTTTCGCCCGACACGCCCGCCGACGAGCTCGAAGCCCTGCATACCGCCGGCGTGCGCGGCGTCCGCTACATGATGCTGCCCGGCGGCGTTCTGCCGTGGTCGGCGCTCGAGCGCAGCGCCGCCGCGATCGCGCCGCTCGGCTGGCACATCGACCTGCAACTCGACGGTCGCGAGCTGCCCCGCCACGAAGCGATGCTGCGCCGCCTGCCCTGCCGGCTGGCGATCGATCACGTCGCCCGGTTCATGGGTCCGGTCGAGCCGGAGAGCGATGCGGTGCTCGCGCTCTGCCGCCTGCTCGAGACCGGAAGGTGCTGGATCAAGATCTCGGCGCCGTACGAGAGCTCGCGCAGCGGACCACCAGGCTACGACGACATCGCCTGGATCGCTCGCCTGGTCGCCCAGCGTTTCCCGGAGCGCTGCCTGTGGGCCAGCAACTGGCCACATCCGAACCAGGTGCCGGCGCCGTCGAGCGCGGCGATGCTCGACTGGGGCCTGGGCTGCATGGCCGACGGCGCGTCGCAACGCCTGGCGCTCGTCGACAACCCGGTCGAGCTCTATGGCTTCGCTCCGGCCGCCGCCACGTAAACTGCGCGCAGCTTCGCCTTCGCATGGACTATCCCGGAAACCTCTACGCCGTCGCCGCGCCGAGCGGCGCCGGCAAGTCGAGCCTGGTCAAGTCGCTGCTCGAGCTCGATTCGCACCTGACGCTGTCGATCTCGCACACGACGAGAAAGCCGCGCGGCCAGGACCAGCAGGGGCGCGAGTACCACTTCGTCGACGAGCCGACCTTTCGCGGCATGATCGAGCGCGGCGAGTTCGTCGAGTGGGCCGAGGTTCACGGCCACCTCTACGGCACCTCGCGCGCCGCGATCGAGGAACGCATCACGCGCGGCCACGACGTCCTGCTCGAGATCGACTGGCAGGGCGCGCTGCAGATCAAGCAGCTGTTTCCGAACGCGGTGCTGATCTTCATCCTGCCGCCGGGCTGGGACGAGCTGCGGCTTCGCCTCGAGCGGCGCGGTGAGGACGACCCCGAGACGATCGAGCAGCGCATGGCCAATGCGCGCATCGAGGTGTCGAAGGCGGATCAGTTCGATTTCGTTATAATCAATGCCCTGTTCGAGACGGCGCTTTTCGATCTGAAGGCGATCGTCCATTCGCAGCGGCTCAAGTACGAAGCGCTGCGGCGGTCCCGGCCCGCCATATTCGCCGCCCTCGATCTGCCCTGAAGTCCACGCCTTGCGCGTGCCTGCCTACTGTTTGCCCACCGGTATTTCCTCATGGCCCGCATCACCGTCGAAGACTGCCTCGTCAAGATTCCGAACCGGTTCCAGCTCGTCCTCGCCGCGACCTATCGCGCGCGCATGCTGAGCCAGGGCCACGCGCCGAAGGTCGAGACCAAGAACAAGCCCGGCGTCACCGCGCTGCGCGAGATCGCTGCCGGCGAGATCGGCATCGAGATGCTGAAGAAGGTGCCGGTCTGACCGGGCACTGACTGCGCCGCCCATGAAGGCGGCTGTTCCGCGCTAAATTCGGGCATGGCCGCCCGCCCTTCGACCGCCGTGCCCGGCGCCAAGCCGGCGCCCAGGAAGCGCCCGCCGGCGCCGCCCACCCACCCGCTCAGCCCCGGCGATGCCGCCGCCGCGTCCTTCGCGGCGCTCACCGTCAAGCTCGATTACCTCGACGCGGCCGACATCCGGCGCGTGCGCGACGCCTATCGCTTCGCCGACGAAGCGCACCTGGGCCAGTTTCGCGCCAGCGGCGAGCCCTACATCACGCACCCGATCGCCGTCGCGGGCCTGTGCGCGGAATGGAAGCTCGACGCGCAGGCGATCATGGCCGCGCTGATGCACGATGCGATGGAGGATTGCGGCATCAGCAAGGCCGAGCTGATCGAGCGCTTCGGCGCACCGACCGCCGACCTCGTCGACGGCCTCACCAAGCTCGACAAGCTGCGCTTCTCGACGCGCGAGGAGTCGCAGGCGGAGTCGTTCCGCAAGATGCTGCTGGCGATGACGAGAGACGTGCGAGTCATCCTCGTCAAGCTCGCCGATCGCCTTCACAACATGCGCACGATGGACGCCGTGGCTGCCGCCAAGCGGACGCGCATCGCCGCCGAGACGCTCGAGATCTACGCGCCGATCGCGCACCGGCTCGGGCTCAACCAGACCTACCGCGAGCTGCAGGAGCTGTCGTTCAGGCACCTGAAGCCCTGGCGCGAGGCGGCCCTCTCGAAGGCGGTGCAGAAGGCGCGCGGCTACCGGCGCGACATCGTCGACCGGATCCAGAAGGACGTCGAGAAGTCATTCGCCGCCGCCAAGCTCAAAGCGCAGATCTTCGGCCGCGAGAAGACGCTCTACTCGATCTACGCCAAGATGCGCGAGAAGCACCTTTCGTTCGCGCAGGTCAACGACATCTTCGGCTTTCGCATCGTCGTCGGCACGCTGCCCGAGTGCTACATGGCGCTCGGCGTCCTGCACCAGTTGATGAAGCCGGTCCCGGGCCGCTTCAAGGACTACATCGCCATCCCGAAGGCGAACGGCTACCAGTCGCTGCACACGACGCTCGTCAGCCCGCTCGGCACGGCGGTCGAGTTCCAGATCCGCACCGAGCCGATGCACGCCGTCGCCGAAAAGGGCATCGCCGCGCACTGGCTCTACAAGGAGTACGACGACGGGCCGGCGCACGGCCACGAGGCGCAGCGCCTCGGCGCGCTCTGGCTGCAGTCGCTGATCGACATCCAGGACGAGACGCGCGACGCCGGCGAATTTCTCGAGCACGTCAAGATCGACCTGTACCCCGACGCGGTCTACGTGTTCACGCCGATGTCGAAGATCCTGGCGCTGCCGCGCGGCGCGACGCCGGTCGACTTCGCCTATGCGATCCACACCGACGTCGGCGACCACTGCGTCGCCGCCAACATCAATGGCGAGCCGGTGCCGCTGCGCGCCGAGCTGAAGAGCGGCGACGTCGTCGAGATCATCGGCGCGCCGAACGCGCGGCCGAACCCCGCCTGGCTCAATTTCGTGTGCACCGGTCGCGCCCGCTCCAAGATCAGGCACTACCTGAAGAACATGGAGCAGGAAGAATCGCGCGGCCTGGGCGAGAAGATGCTGGCCCAGTCGCTGCGCGCCGAAGGCCTCTCGCTGCCAGCCGAAGACGGCGCCGGCGCGCCGATCTGGCAGCAGCTGCTGCGCTGGTCCGGCAACAAGAGCCGCGACGATCTTTTCGTCGACATCGGCGTCGGCCGCAAGATCGCGACGATCGTCGCGACGCGGCTGGCGCGCCTGCTCGCCGAAAACGGGGTGCGCGCCGACGCGCTGACGCTGACGATGGGACGCTACGCCGTCGACGACTCGACGCCGTCGCAAGGGCTGGTGCTGATCGACGGCAGCGAAGGCGCGTCGGTGCAGCTCGCGACGTGCTGCCGGCCCATCCCGGGCGATGCGATCGTCGGCAACCTCGGCCGCGGCGAGGGCCTGACGGTGCACACCGCCGAATGCAGCATCGGCAAGCGCCTGCTCGAGCGCGACAGCGAGCGCTGGATGCGCGTCGATTGGGCCGAGCAGCCGACGCGGTCGTTCGAGACCGCCGTGTCGCTGCTGGTCAAGAACGGCAAGGGTGTCCTCGCCCAGGTCGCCTCCGCGGTCAGCCACGCCGAGGCCGACATCACCCACATCGACATGGGCCAGGAGCCGGCGAGCCAAACCACCGAGCTGAAGCTCCTGCTGAGCGTGCGTGACCGGCTCCACCTGGCCGAGGTAATGCGGACACTGAAGCGGTCGTCGACCGTGCTGCGGGTCGCGCGCGTCAAGCCTTGACGCGCCCGGCGCCGGCGGGCGCCTCTGGCTCCGGCGCCGGATAGCGCACCGCGAGCACCTCGAGCGTCTCGACGCCGCGCGGCGTCACGAGCCGGACCTCGTCGCCGACGCGCGCCTTCAGCAACGCGCGCGCGATCGGCGCGATCCAGCTCACCTCCCCGTTCGCGCTCTCCGCCTCGTCGACGCCGATGATCCGGATCGTCCGCTCTTCGCCGTGGTCGCTGGCGTAGCGGACCGTCGCGCCGAAGAACACCTGCTCGGTGCCGTGGTGGAGCGTGGGATCGACGACCTCCGCGATGTCGAGCCGCTTGGTCAGGAAGCGGATCCGGCGATCGATCTCGCGCAGGCGCTTCTTGCCGTAGAGGTAGTCGCCGTTCTCGGAGCGGTCGCCGTTCTTGGCCGCCCACGAGACCGTCTCGACCATCTTCGGCCGCTCGTCGTCGAGGAGCGTCATCAGCTCCTCGCGCAGGCGCCGATAGCCTTCGACGGTGATGTAGTTCTTCGCGCCCTGCGGCAGGACGGCGGCAGCGACATCGTCGTCTTCCTCTTCTTCGCGATCGACCTCGCGGGTGAAAGCCTTGTTCATGACGTGGCAGTGCAGACAAATCGGGGCTGAACGATGATTCTGCCGTCGCCTCCATGCCCCTTCTGAAAGGATCCCAAATGCCCAATCCCCGCCGCGTCGCCGTCGTCGTCGGAAGTCTCCGCAAGGAGTCGCTCAACCGCAGGATGGCCAAAGCACTCGCCGCCGTCGCGCCGGCATCGCTGTCGCTCGAGATCGTCGAGATCGGCCAGCTGCCGCTCTACAACCAGGACGACGACGCCAACCCGCCGGCCGCGTCGGTCGCGTTCAAGCAGCAGATCGCCGGCGCCGACGCGGTGCTGTTCGTGACGCCGGAATACAACCGCTCGGTTCCCGGTGTGCTGAAGAACGCGATCGACGTCGGCTCCCGCCCCTACGGCAAGAGCGCGTGGAAGGGCAAGCCTGCGGCGGTCGTCACCGTCTCGCCGGGTGCCATGGGCGGCTTCGGCGCCAACCATCACCTGCGCCAGTCGTTGGTGTTTCTCGACATGCCGGCGCTGCAGCAGCCCGAGGCCTATGTCGGCGGAGCCGGCGACCTGTTCGATGAGGCCGGCAGCCTGAAGAAGCCGGAGACGAAGGCCTTCCTCGAGAAATTCCTCGCCGCGTTCGCCGCCTGGATCGAACAGACAGCTCAGGCGCGGGGCTGAGGTCGCGGGCGAGGTTTCTTCTTCGCTACGGTCTTTTTCGCCACCGTTTTCTTCGCGGTCGACTTCCTCGCGACCCTCGTTTTCGCGATCGTCTTTTTCGCACTCGTCTTCCTGGCGGTCGCCTTCTTCACCGCAGCCTTCTTGGCGGTCCTTTTCCTCGCTGCCGCCTTCTTCGCTGGCGCCTTCTTCGCCGCCTTCTTCTTCGCCGCTGCCGGCAGGGCGCGCGCGTCTCGAGACGGCGCGGCCTCGGCAGCCGGGAAGCGGACGCTCTTGGCGAGCTGCAGGTAGGCGAAGTAGTTCTCGCCGTAGTACTTGCTGCCGTCGAAGTAGCCCTGCTTCAGCCCCTTGGCCGGGTCGTAGCGCCCGGTGTTGTAGGCGATCGCGACGCCGGCCATCTCGGCGTCGCTGAGCGAGGTCTTGGCCTGCCAGCCGATCCGCTTCACGGCCGACTTCATTTCGCCGATGCACTTGGCGAGCGCCGCGTCGAAGTCGGCGTAGCGGCGCGACAGGAAGTAGTCGGCCTCGGTCTTGAAGAACCAGGTCGAGCTGGAAGATGCCGAAACCGTGGCAGAACTTGTCGGGCCGTGACGCCGCGCCGCGATAGCCCGGGATGTAGCTCGCCATGTCGACCAGCCCCTGGCGCGCGATCTCGAACATGCGATCGCCTTGCGGCGACTGCAACAATTCGGTCTTGTTCTTCGGGAAGGCACGTCGCCCGCCGGTCGCCGACGCGTCGATCGTGTCGCCGACGCACAGCTCGAGGATGCGCGAGGTCGGCAGGCCCTGGCGGCGCAACGCAGGCCAGATCTCGCCGGTCTCCTGGCAGGCGAACGCGGTGACCATGTCGACGCTGAACGGCGTGCCGGCGATGGCCTTCTCGATCGCGGGCTGGAACTGGCTCTTGAACTAAAACGCGTCCTGGGCGTTGGGCATCGCTTCTCCCTCTTTGTTCGAACCGTGCCTGGCGACTGTGCAACCCGTCGCGCAAGGGCCTCACAAAATCATACGCGCCGCACACCGGATTCCTGCCGCGTCGGATCACCCGAGCTCAGGTCCCGGCCACCCATCTCTGCAGGGCTAGGGTGAGCGCGAAGGCGACGATCGCGAGCGCGGCAGGCAGGATCAATCCACCACCGGCCAGCATGACGCCGTCGAGCACCGACATGCCGGCGATCAGCGTCACCACGGCGCGTGGCACGTCGCCTCGGGCACGGCGGCGAAGCAGGTTCAGGGCGAACAGCACCAGGGCCACGTACAACGCCAGAGGCAGCCAGACCATCGGCGCCGCGAGCGCCAGCGCCGCCCCGTAGAGCACCGGCACGGCGAGGAATACCAGCGGCCAGAGGCTGCCGATGCGATCCAGATGCTCCTGCTTCGCGATGTAGGTCAGACCGATCAAGTGGCACAGCAGGGCGATGGCTGCCAGCACGACCGCGCTCGGCAGCGCCTCGGCGACGCTGAACGCCGCCGTGAGGACCACGAGGACGCGACACAGGCCCATGACCAGCGGGCTGAGCGGATTGGCCTTGTGAAACGCATCGTAGAGCACGATCGCAGCCGCGAGCGCGATCCCGGCCAGGGGAGCGCGCCAGGCCGGCAAGCCGTCGGCCGCGCGACTGGCTCCGATCACGGCGACCATGCCGAGCGCCAGCAGACCGAAGCCGGTGACGAACACCTGCTGCGCGGACACCTGGCCCGAAGGAATCGGCCGCTCCGGCCGATGCTTGGCATCGAACTCGCGATCGAAGGCGTCGTTGAGGAACATCCCGCCGACGTAGAACAGCGACAGGGCGAGCATGAGCAGGGGCAGCCGCGGATCGGCGAGCTGGCCGCCCGCGAGCAGGGCCCCGACCAGGACGTTGGTCCAGACGGTGGGCAGGTTGGAGATGCGCCCCAGCCGCAGCGCGAGCGTCAGGTTCAAGAGCGCAGTTCCGTTCGCACCCACGCCAGCTCGCGCGCGACCGCCTCGTCGACGGTGCCGCTGCGAAACGGCTCGGGCAACACGCCCCAGGTGTAGGTCTCTACCTCGAGATGCTTCGAGACCGGTCGCGCGCGCTGGATGGCGAGCACTTCGCGGATGAACGATTGCGTCGACGCGAACGGCGCCAGCCGGTCGAGAAAGATCGGCACGTGGAAATGAACGCGCCATTCGCGGTCCGCCGTCGCGCCGCCGAGCGAGGCCAGCGCCTCGGGCAGGTCGACGAAGCGCACGATGCCGTCGGGTCCGCGCTGCACGACCTGGTGCAGGTACACGGGATCGTCGAAGCGCTCGAGCGCGGCGAGCGATTCGCGATCGAGGCTGGGCAGGCGCAGCCCGGCGCTGATCTGCATCTTGTGAATGCGGATCCCGGCGCGGTCGAGCTGGCCCAGGCAGGCCGCCGCGTCCTCGAATTCGACCGCGGCATGGCACAGGTCGAGGCACACGCCGAGGTGGTCGTGCAGAGCGCGCTCGGCCTCAGCGCGGCCGAGGCCGGTGAGCCCCATCGTTCGCTGCACGGCCTTCGCGCCATGCAACTCGCGCCCGAAGAAGACGACAACCTCGTCGATGGTCTCCAGGAAGCAATGCGGCTCGGGTTCCAGCGCCAGGGCGACGAGCCGCCCGCGGCGGGCGCGCAGGTCCACCAGATGGGCGACATGGCGCAGCAGATGCTCGACCATCTGCGCCACGTCTTCCGGGCCGCCGAGGGCGGGCTTGAACGCACCGGGAACCGTGCTCACGCTGCCTTCGATGTCGTCGGGCAGCAGCTCGGCCAGCAGGTCGGCGAGCAGGTCGGTGTAGCGGAGCCGCTCCGGATCGCGCCAATCCGGGAGGTAGACGTCCTCCTTCACGCGCGCCCCGTGGAAGGGGCCGTACGGGAAGCCATTGAGCGTGAAGACGTACATCCGCTGGCGGCGGAGGAAGTCCTGGAACTCCGCGAGTGCCGCGGGCTCCGACAGTTCCGCGGCGGCTCGGGCCGAGAGACGCAAGCCGATGCCGAAATCGCCCTCGGGCAGCAAGCGATCGCGTACCGCGACGACGTGGCGATCGAAGTTCGCACGGACCTCCGCCCAGGATTCGCCCGGGTGGATGTTGCTGCAATAGGTGAGGTGAACGCCCGCGTCGAGCTTCACGCGCCCTGCTCCCGCCGGCGCAGCCAGGCCAGGGCGTGGAGGATCTCGTCCGAATCCATGCGATGCACCTCTTCGCCGACGCCGATGTCGCGCAGCAGCGTGATGGTGAGCTCGCCGCCGAGATGCTCGCGAAATTCCTGCAGACCGCGCAGCAGCAGCCAGCGTCCGTCGGCGTCGCGCGACTCGAGCGCGGGATGCCACAGGTGAAAGCCCAGTCGCTTCAGGAGCGAGTGCACCCGATCCTCGCCGCCCGCCGGCAGCATGCCGACCTGCACCGAGTAGCGCGCGTCCAGGGCCAGGCCGATCGCCACCGCCTCGCCGTGGCGCAGCTCGTGAGCCGTCATCGCCTCCAGCTTGTGGGCGGACCAATGGCCGTAGTCGAGCGGCCGGGCGCTGCCGGTCTCGAACGGATCGCCGCCGTGGGCGATCTGCCGCATGTGCAGCTCGGCGCAGCGCCGGATCATGCGAGCCATGGCGCTGCCTTCGCAGGCACGAAGCGCCCCGGCCTTCGCCTCGAGCCATTCGAAGAACATGCGATCGCGGATCAGCGCGACCTTCACCGCCTCGGCGATGCCGGCGATCTTGTCGCGCGGCTGCAGCGTGCGCAGGAAGTCGAAATCGTTGAGCACAGCGAACGGCGGCGCGAAGCTGCCGAGCAGGTTCTTGACCCCGAAGGCGTTGACGCCGTTCTTCACGCCGACACCGGAATCGTTCTGTGCCAGCACGGTCGTCGGGACGCGGATATGGCGGATGCCGCGGTGCGTGGACGAGGCGACGTAGCCGACCAGGTCGAGAAACGCGCCGCCGCCGATGCCGACGACAAAGGCGTGGCGATCGATACCGAGGTCGACCAGGCGCTGCTGCAGTCGCGTCAGCAACGCCGGATCGTTCTTGACCTGCTCGCCGCCCGGCACGACTTCCGGAAGCGCCAGGAGCTCCATGGCCTCGCCGTGCACCTCTGCATAGCCTGCGATGTCATGGGCCAGCGACGGAAACGAAGCCGCGACGTTGGCATCGATGAAAGCGACGAAGCGATGCCGGCGCCCGGCTTCGCGCCGCAACAAGGTGTCGCGGAACACCGGGTTGTCGTGCGCGAACAGTCGCTCGGTGAAGCACACGGGATACTCGTATCGAACCGCGAACGACTGCAGGTAGACCGCGGAGCGGTCGTCGCGGTGTTGCGGCAGGCTCGTGATCTCGGCGCTCACGACGGCAGGACTCCTGGCACGGTAGGGAGGCGGCGGTTTATTTGAACGCCATCGCGCCGACGGCGGGCTGGCTCTCCGGCACGGCACCGACGAGCGGCGTCTGGCCGCGCAGCACGGAATTGCCCTCGAACAAGTTGCGCTGGTCGACGGTCTCCGGCTCCAGCCAGTGCGATTCGAGCATCTGCCCGGTCTGCCCGTAGGCGGCGAGCGCATTGCCGTAGCACGTCGCCTCGACGTGGTGGGGCGCGATGCCGCGCTCGAGCATCAGCCGCGCGGTCTTGGGCACTGCCAGCGGATCGGAGACGCCCCAGTCGGCGCTCGAGTCGATGAAGATGCGCTCGGAGCCGTACTGGCGCACGATCTCGACCATCCGCTCGTTGCCCATCTTGGTCTGGGGATAGAGCGTGAAGGCGGCCCAGAAGCCGCGGTCGAGGACGTCGCGAACCGTCTCCTCGTTGTTGTGGTCGATGACGACCCGGCCCGGCGCCATGCCCATCTCGATGGCGACGTCCATGCTGCGGATGGTGCCGGCCTTCTTGTCGCGATGCGGGGTGTGCACCATCACGAGCATCTCGAACTCGCGCGCCAGCTGAAGCTGCGCCCGGTAGTACTTGTCCTCGAGGGCGCTCTGGTCGTCGTAGCCGATCTCGCCGACGGCGACCACCCCTTCCTTGGACAGGTAGCGCGGCAGGACATCCATCACCGCCTCGGCGAGGGCCTCGTTGTTGGCTTCCTTGCTGTTGAGCCCGATGGTGCAGTAGTGGCGGATGCCGAACTGGGAGGCGCGAAAGCGCTCCCAGCCGACGATGCTCGACAGGTAGTCGACGAAGGTGCCGACGTTGGTGCGCGGCTGGCCCATCCAGAAAGCGGGTTCGATGACGGCGACGATGCCGGCCGCCTTCATGCGTTCGTAATCGTCGGTGGTGCGCGACGCCATGTGGATGTGCGGGTCGATGAAACGCATGGTTCTTCTCCCTGTCGTCAGTGAAATTCGAGCGCCGATTTCCAGTCGACGCCTTGCGCGACGACCGCATCGCGCCATCCGGCATGGCGTTCGAGCAGGCGGTGCGCCCCGGGATCGGAGGCGCTGCGCAAGGCGAGCACGGCGGCCGCGCGTTCAGGCGGCTTGCCCGTCGCCAGAACTCGCTCGAGATCGTCGAGCAGGGCGCCGGAGGCGAACGGCCCGACGCAGCGCCAGAGTTCCGGGCTCACCGGCCGCCCTGCCGCCCAGCGCTCGTGCGCGTGGTCGTCGAGCATGCGCGCCAAGGTGGCGTTGGCACGGCGATCGAGACCGACGATCGGACCGAGCGCGCTGCCCACGAAAAGCGCTTTCAGCACCATCTGGTTCCAGGCCTCTTCGGAAAGCTGCTCGGCGGGATAGGGGTTGTGGTGCGCCACCGCCTCGAACACCACCGACATGTTCGAGCGCACGCCTTCGGCCGCACGAACGCGGTGGCGCGGCGGATCCGGGTACAGCGGCAAGCCGCGATAGAACGCGACCAGCTCGTCGACGTCGGCGGTCGCGCACAGCTGATCGAGTCGACGCACGAAGGTGTCCCCCTCGCCTGCAGTCGCGAGCAGCAGCCGGACGCGTGCCGCCTGATCGATCGACCAGCGCGACGGATCCCAGCCCGGACGCGAATCCTCGGCCATCGCGAGCTCCGCGGCATCGAGCGCGAGCGGGGCCTTGCCGAGCTTGCGCGCGACCAGGCTGATGCAGCGGAAGAGGTCGCGATCGCCTCCGCCGGCGACGCTGGCGGCCGAGTCGCGCAGCCAAGCGCCGGCGGCCGGATCGAGCCGCCCGTCCAGCCAATGCTGCAACGCGTTTTCCGGAGTCATCCCCGAACCTCCCGCCGTCCGCGGAGGGCGATCATCATGCCGCGGCTCCGAACAGATGGTCCAGCAGCAGCTGCTTCACCGCGGTCGCCGGCACAGGACCCTCCGCGAGAAGATCGGGCGCCGACGTGATGAACAGCGGCCCGTCCTCGGTCCGGTCGGTCGGACGACCGTGCGATCCGCGCACGACCGTCGCGTCGAGACCGATGACGTCCATCAGGTAGCGCATGCCGATCGCCTTCTTCGCCAGGCGCGACGCCACGGCCAGCTTGGGGAACGCGATCCGCCGGTCGATGAACAATTCGACCGGGTCGTAGCCGGGCTTGCGATGGATCTCGACGGTGCGCGCGAAATCCGGGGCGCGGTCGTCGTCGAGAAAGTGGTAGTAGGTGAACCAGCTGTCCGCCTTCGCAACTACGACCAGCTCGCCCGATCGCGGGTGATCGAGCCCCGCGGCGCGCTTGCCGGCATCGTCGAGAACCGTTTCGACACCGGGCAGCGCGGCCACGCAGGCCGCGACCTCGGGCAACAGTTCCGGGCGTGCCACGTAGACATGCGCGATCTGGTGGTCGGCCACGGCGAAGGCCTCGGACGCGCCGGCATCGAGCTGCTCGCGGCCGCGTTCGAGCCGGACCTTCAGCCAGCCCGCCCGGCGCAGGGCGCGGTTGATGTGCACGGGCTGGGACACCTCGGTGATGCCGTACTCGGACAGCACCACCACATGGGCGCCGAGTGCGCGCGCCTTGGCGATCAACGGCGCGCACAAGGCATCCACGGCAGCAACTTGCGCGGGGATGCCCGGATGGCGCGGGCCGAAGCGCTGCAGGTCGTAGTCCAGATGCGGCAGGTACACCAGGGTGAGCGTCGGCCTCTGCTGCTCCAGCACGTTCAGTGCGCTGTCGGCGATCCAGCGACTCGACGAGATGTCGGCGCCCGGCCCCCAGAAGCGGAACAGCGGGAACTCGCCGAGGGTGCCCTGCAGCTCGTCGCGAAGCGCGGCCGGCCGGGTATGGATGTCGGGGAGCTTGCGGCCATCGGCCAGGTACATCGGCCGCGGCGTGACGGCGAAGTCGACGTCGGCGTACATGTTGTACCACCAGAAAAGCTTGGCGCAGGTGAAGGCCGGGTCGCGCCGCCGCGCCGCGTCCCACACCTTGTCGCCTCCCACCAGCCGGTTCGACTGACGCCACAGCCAGATCTCGGACAGCTCGCGGAAGTACCAGCCGTTGCCGACGATCCCGTGCTCGCGCGGCAGCGCGCCCGTGAGCAAGGTCGACTGGACCGTCGTCGTCACGGCCGGCAGGACCGTGGTGAGAGGGCGCACGGCACCGGTGCGCGCCAGCGCCTGCAGATGAGGTGCATGCTCGAGCAAGCCGGGCGTGAGCCCGACGACATCGAGAACGAGGGTCGGGGTCAAGGCGCGGCCCGAACGCGAGCATCGATGGACGAGCGCGGTCGCATCGCATCGAGCGTCGGGGCGAGACATGCAGTCGCATTTGCTTCTACCGGTCGAGTCGGCCCGCGCCGAAATCCCCGGGCGGCGCCGGATGCCTGGTCCACCTTGATGCTCCCTTGCGTTCCGGGCTTGATTCCCGTTGTCGTCGACTCGCGTCGGGAATCCGGGCCGCGATCATTCGAAGCCGGACACCATGGCGGCGATGTCGTGTCGTCGGGCCCCATGCAATGCGCCGCGACGAGCCAGTTTAGCGATTGAGGCGCTGCGACCGAGCAGCATTTGCTCTCGGGAATGCCCCCCAACTCGGGGGGTGTCGAGATCGACACCGGGTGTGCGGAGCGGCGCGCCGCCAGCCGGTGCTTGACGGAACCGGGCACCGAACCTAGCCTTTCGAGATGCCCGAACCGCACACTCGAGTCGCATCCAGCGTTCGCGGATCGGTACGTTGCCTCGACGTCGACGCTCGCGATTCCTCGGCCGTGCACAACGGCATCGAGGACATGTACGACAACGCCCTCGACGTCATCGTCGTCAGAGGCGCTTTCGACGCCGCGATCCTGGCCGAAGTCGGCGAGCGCCTCGACGTCGGTGCGAACGATCCCGGTTGGTCTCGGCCCAACGAGAAGATGCCGGTCGAAGACATCCAGCTGCTCGGCACCGACACGCCGGCGACCCCGACCTTTCGCTCGCCGCGCGGCGAATCACTCGACACGTATCTCGTCAGTGCGGCCGCGCACGCCGGCGAGGCCGCGTCGGTGTTCCGGCCCGATTTCGACGCAGCCGCTGCAATCCGCGACGTGTTGGGCCGGTACTCGGGTGCGCGGCCGGTCGAGACAGCACGCGCCCGCGATGGCCGCGGCTACGCACCGTTCACGATTCGCCGGCTCGCCGACGGCAAGCAGATCGGCGTCCACCACGACTACCACTACCGTCTCGACCTCTACCGCGAGCTGGCCCAGCAGGTCGACACCAAGACGCTGATCAGCTACGTGGCCACGCTGCGTTCGGCGCGCGCCGGCGGCGAGCTCCTCGTCTACAGCGCCACCTCGGAGGCTCCCGACCTGCCGAAGTTGCCCAACGGGTACGCGTACGACCTTGCCGCGATCGAAGAGCGCTTCGACTGCGCGCGCATCGCGACGAATCCCGGTGATCTGTTCCTGCTCGCGTCCGGCCGCTGCCTGCATCGCGTCGCCCGGATCGCCGGCCCGCACGCCCGGATCACGATGGGCGGCTTTCTCGCGCTCGACAAGCCGCGCGAGCGCGTGCTGTTCTGGAGCTGAACGTCGTTGCCCCTCAGCCCCCATTCACGTGAATCAAGGACCCTCGCCATGCACTTCGTCAAAACCCACCTCGCGCTCATCCTGATGGCAGCCATATCGGCTGGCGCGTGGGCAGCCAAGCCCAGTGCCAAGTCGAAGTACGACGGCGTCGAGATCAAGGTGATCACCGACCGCACGTCCGACGGCCTGATGCAGCCGTTGTTCGAGGCGTTCGAGCGCGACACCGGGATCGAGGTCGACGCCGTGTTCCTCGACGAGGGACTGGTGGCGCGCCTGGAAAGCCGGCCCACCGAGGCCGACGTGATCATCACCAAGGACGCCGAGCTGATCGAGCTCGCCAAGCGCAAGGGCCTGCTCGCCAAGCTCGAGTCGCCCGTCATCGACAAGGCGATCCCGGCCCAGTTCCGCGACAAGGACGGCGAGTACTTCATCGACGCCTACCGCGCACGCGGCATCATCGTTTCGAAGGACCGGGTCAAGCCCGGCGCGATCACCACGTATGAGGATCTGACCAAGCCGGAGTGGCAAGGCAAGGTCTGCAGCCGCAGCGGCAAACACGACTACAACATCGCCGTCTTCGACCAGATGGTCAAGGCCTGGGGCGATGAGAACGGCAAGAAGGTGATCGCGGGCATCGCTCGCAACCTGGCGCGGGCGCCCGAAGGCGACGACCGGGAGCAGGCCAAGGCGATCATGCAAGGCGTCTGCGATGTCGCGCTGCTCAACAGCTACTACTACCCGAAGATGTTCGAGCACAAGAGCCAGCTGAAGTGGGGCCAGGCGACGCGTTATGTCTTCCCCAACCAATCGACCGACGGCGCCTTCATCATGCGCTCGGCGGTGGCCTTGACCAGGTCGACCGAGAACCGCGGCGCGGCGCGCATGTTCGCCGAATACATCGCGAGCGAGAAAGCGCAGCGGATGATTGTCGAGCGCACCAAGCAGTACTCCGTCCTGCCGAACGTTCCACCGCATTCGTCGATGGTGCAGATGGGCGCCGACCAGGGCGTGAAGAACGGCCGCTTCAAGATCAACTTCGTTCCGCTCGAAGGCATGGCCGACAAACGCCCCGAGGTGATCAAGTACATCGAACAGGTCAAGTACGACAACGGCCCGAGCAACTGATCCGACCGGCCCGATCGCGACAGCGGCCGCGCTCGACCGGCCGCTTTTTTTCGTCACGCCATGACGTTCATCCCGCGTCGCGATCGCGTTGCGACGCTCGCCTGCGACTGCTGACATGTCGAACGCCGCTGCCACCCTGATCCGCGCCAGGCCCGTACCGTTTCGCGCGCCCCGGTCGCTGGCGGCCTGGGCGTGCGCGTCGGTGGCGCTGCTCGCAGTGTTGTTTCCCTTGGCGCAGCTCGCCATCGCAGCGCTGTCGAACAGCGCCGAATCGATCGAATGGATCTCGATCTGGATCAATGGCACGCTCGCCGCCCAGATCGCGCAGACGGCCTGGGTCTGCCTCGTCGCCGCGGCCGTCACCCTCGCCGCTTCCGCGCCGCAGGCCGCAGCCGTCTCGCTGTATAGGTTCAAGGGCGCGCGTGCCGTCGAGCTCGCGGCGTTGGCGCCGATGCTCCTCGCGCCCTATGCCGCCGCGGGCGCGTGGGCCGGCCTCGACCTGGGCCGGTGGTCGCAGGGCGCGCTGCCGATGGCGGCGCAGATCGGCTTCAGCTGCGCCCCCTGGTCGTACATGGCCCTGCGCGTGGCGATCTCGAGGCTGCCGCCCGCGCTCGGCGAAGCCGCCGCCGCATCGGGAATGGGGCCCGTGGCCCGGCTCGCCCGCGTCTGGGTTCCCCTGCTCGCGGCACCGCTCGTCGGCGCCGCCCTGTTCGCCGCCGCTCGCGCCTTCGGCGACTACGGCACCGCCGAGCGCAACGGCGCGCGAACCTTCGGCGTCGCCTTCCACGACATGTGGAACGGCGCGCAGAGCGCGCAGGTGGCGGCCGTCGTCGCGCTGGCCGCGGCCGTGCCGGCGCTGATCGCCGTCTGGGTCGCCTCCGCACGGGCAAGGCGTCATCCGCCGCGCCAGTTCGCCGGCGCGGCGGGCGGGGCGCAACTCGAGCGCGCCACGCCGTCCACCCCGATGCTCGTCGCGATCGTGTCGTGGTCGGCGCTGTGCTTCGCGCTGGCGCTGGCCGCGCCGGAATGGCAGTACGTCGTCTGGGCCATCGACGGGCGCTGGCTGGGCTGGGGCAAATCGCTCGCGGTGGCGGGCAATGCGCTGGCGACCTCAGGTGCGGTCGCGGTGGTACTCGCGGTCGCAGGATGCGCCTGCGCGCTTTTCCTGCGGCCCGGGGCCAAGGGCGGCTTGCCCGAGCGGCTTTTCTGGCTGCTCTCGGTCAACCTGTTCATCCCGCCGATGGCGCTCGCGTTGGCCTGGCTTTCCGCAACCGCGGATGGCTCCTGGCTGGGCGCGCTATTGGGGTCCGCGCGCGACGGCAAGTGGCCGCTACTGCTGGCCCAGGCGGCCAAGCTCGCGCCGTTCGCTCTGCTGCCCGTGCTCGACCGGATCGCACGCGAAAACGAGTCGCTCCGCGATGCGTTGCGCGTGGCGGGGATCGGCAGGCTTCAGGTCGTGCGCCATGTCCTTTCGATGGCCGCGCCGGCGATCGCGCTCGGCGCCGCCATGGTCTTCATGGAAGCGATCAAGGAGCTGGAGATCGCGATCACCCTGCAGCATTTCGGCTACCAGTCCCCCGCGATCAAGATCCATTCTCTCGCCCGCTTTCACAGCGAGCGGGCGATCGCGAACTGGGTGCTGATCTCGCAGGCCCTGATGCTTCCGGCGCTCGCCGTCGTGAGCGTCTGGCTGTCGCGGCTCGACCGGGCCGGGAGGCTCACGTGAACGCGACGCCGTTTCTCAGGGCCACCGGCTTGAGCGTCGCCGGTCGGCTCGACGACATCAGCTTCGAGCTTGCCCGGGGCAGCACGCTCGCGATCCTGGGCCCTTCCGGATCGGGCAAGACCACGCTGCTGCGACTCATAGCGGGCTTCGAGGCCCTGCAGTCCGGCACGATCGAGATCGAGGGCGAGCTCGTATCGTCGCCAGGAAAGGTGATCGTTCCGCCCGAAAGGCGGTCGCTCGCTTTCGCCTTCCAGGAACCCGCCCTGATGCCGCACCTCGACGCGATCGGCAACGTCCATCTCGGCATTCGCGAGGCCCGGACGGCTCGCATCGCCGCCGCGCGGCAGGCGCTGACCGACGTCGGCCTGCCGGGGTTCGAAAAGCGACGGATCTGGGAGATCTCGGGCGGCGAGGCGCAGCGCATCCAGCTCGCGCGCACGCTGGCCTTCGACTCCCGGCTGCTCCTGCTCGACGAGCCGTTCGCGAGTGTGGACCGGATGTGCCGCGCGGATTTGCTCTCGCGGATCGGCGACAGGATCCGGCGCGGGGCCGGCCAGTGCATCGCCGCGATCGTCACCCACGACCCCGCCGACGCGATGGAGCTGAGCGACGTCACGATGGTCCTTCAGGCCGGAAAGATCGTCGCCTACGGTGCCTTCGACCGCATCGCGGCCGGCGACTTCGGCGAGTGGCCGGCGCAGTTCCTGGCAGCCGGCTTCGCCGGCAGGGAGATCGCCTGACCTCGATCGGCCGATCCGGCCGTTTCGATGCCGCCCAGGTTCCCGGCGGCCTCAGGCGCAGATCTGCCGGTAGGTGAAACGCAACCCCGATTTCCGATCACCGCGCTCGCCGAGTTCGATCCGGCCGCCGAGCGCCTGCGCCGCCGTCCTGGCGATTGCCAGACCGAGGCCGCTTCCGGATTCGTCGCTGCCGAGAACGCGGACGAACGGCTCGAAGACGCGCTTCAGGTCCTCGCGCGCGATCCCCGGGCCGGTGTCTTCGACGACCAGGCAGACCTCGCCGCCTTCGGCAACCACGCTGACGTCGACGGATCCGCCGCTCGGCGTGTAGCGGACGGCGTTGTCGACCGCGTTGCGCACGAGCACCCGCGCATGCAGGGGATCGCCCTGGATCGTCGCCTCGTCGATGCGCGGGCAACCGAGGTCGACGTTCTTGGCCTGCGCCATCGGCAGCACGTCCTCGATCGCGGCGCGCACGACCTGGTTGAGATCGAGCCGCTGCGACACCGTTGGCGCCGGCCCCTGGACTCGCGCGAAGTGCAGCAGCTGGTCGATCAGCGACGAGATCCTCGTCAGGCCCTGCCGCAAGGCGGCCATCCGCGTCGTCGCCTCGGGCGAGAGGGTCACGTGCTGCACGTTGTCGGCCTGCACGATCAACGCCGCGACCGGCGTGCGCAGTTCGTGTGCGGCGTCGGAGACGAGACGCCTCTGCTGCTCGAGCACGACCCCGAGCCGACGCATCATCCGATTGATCGCCTGCACGAGCGGCAGCGCCTCGAGCGGCACCGGGCGCTCGTCCAGGGCCGTCAGCTGGCTGCCGTCGAGCCGATCGACCTCGGCCGTCATCGCCGTCATCGGCGCGAAGGCACGGGTCAGCACGCCGTTGACGATGAGCAGCAGCACCGGGATCGACACCATCAACGGCAGCAGGGTGAGCGCCGCCACCTCGAGGGCGAGATCGTTGCGCTGCGCCATGTGCTGGGCGACCGCGAATCGCTGTCCCAGCACGTCCTGGCTGACGATGGCGCGCCACAGGACCTCACCCTGCTGGATCGTCTGCAGGCCGGGACGAAGGGGTTCCGCCAGCGCGAGGCCGGTCCTGGCGTCGACATCGGAAGCCGCGGTGCCGAGCCGCTTGATCACCAGGTTGGTCTCCTTGCCGCCGAGACTGCGCGGCTCGAACGACATCGTGGTCGTCGGCAACGGGTTGAGGGCAAGCACGGCCGCGATCTGCTTCAGCTGCGTGTCCTGCAACTTGTTCGCGCCGCTGTATTCGATCGCGAACGCCAACGCCGCCGCAAGCAGGCCGACGACGAGGATCCACGCCCCCAGCCAAGCGAAGAGGCGGCGGCGCAGCGAGATGTTCATCGCGTGTTTTCGGCCTGCGCCGCGCGCTCCACCATCCAGCCCAGGCCGCGCACGTTGCGAATGCTCTCGGGCCCCAGCTTCTTGCGCAGCGAGTGGATGATGAACTCGATGACGTTGCTCTCGACCTCTTCGCCCCAACCGTAGATGCGATCCTCGAGCTCGGCGCGCGACAGGACCGCGCCGGGACGAACCAGCAGCTCGCGCAGCAGCGCGAACTCGCGATTCGAAAGCGAGTGCGGCGTCCCCGACACCGTGACGGCCTTGGATACCGGATCGAGCGCCAGAACGCCGTTGCTGAGGACCGGCGCCACGGAGCCGGCGCGGCGCCGCCCGAGGGCGCGCATCCGCGCGAGCAGCTCGCCGACCGCGAAGGGCTTGATCAGATAGTCGTCGGCGCCGCGATCGAGGCCCTCGATCCGCTGATCGACGGCGTCGCGCGCGGTGATCACGAGGACCGGCGTCGAATCGTCGCGCGTCCTCAGCTCGCGCAGCACGTCGAGGCCGTCGCGCAGCGGCAGCCCGAGGTCGAGCAGGATGAACTCGAAGCTATGCCGGGCCAGCGCCGCCGACGCGCTCTGACCGTCGCGCAGCCAGTCGACCGCGTACGAGGCATCGCGGAGCGCCTGGACGACGGCGTTGCCCAGCATGGTGTCGTCTTCGACGAGCAGGACTCTCATGTCGGAGCAAATGGCGTCGCGAAGACGGAGAGGCGTAGCTTACGCAAACTCCTCTGCGAGGTGAGCGCGCGTCGCGCTGGTCCTGCGGATCGGGCCGGCCCGCTGGGTCACGTGCTTGGCGATCTCCCTGTCGCTCAGCCTCGCGATCACGCAGAGCTTGTCCTGGACCTTCGCCGGACAGGGCCGATGACCGTTGCGCCACTCGCTGACGCGATTCGGGTCCACCCCCAGCATCCTCGCGGTGCGGCCGTCGCTGCCCGTGTGTCGTTTGGCGCGGTCGAAAAGTCTCGGGATGTCCATCGGGGTCCGGTGCGGGTCGCGGAGACAGATCGGTCGGCTCGGGTCGCTTCCTCTGCGGCAGGCCTCACTCTGACGAACGACACTTAGCATCGGCTTATCGCCGCACGAGTTTGACGATCCCGGCCCGATCGACGACGACGCCGCACAGGAACAGCGCCAGGGCGAGCGCCATCAGCGAACGATCGAGCGGCCGGCCACCATCGCCGACGGCGACGGCCCGGCGCGGATCCCATGCCGTGACCAGCCCCTCGGCCCGCCAGGTGTCGAGGGCCGGGTTCGTTCCCCAGGTCCCGGTCTCGGCGCGATGCGGGCGCAGATGCAGTTGCCGCTGCGTGCCGAACGGCGTCGTGACGAGGAAGGTGTAGAGACCCGCGCCGGCGTCGGGCACCATCGCCCGTACCCGTCCGGGGGCGACCGTGTCGGCGAGCAGCGACCGGCTCGGACCGGTGGGCGGGCTCACTGTGATCGCCATCGGGTCGCCGTCGCTGCCTTCCATGCGCCGGGTCAGATCGGCCTCGACCCGGAGTTCCCCGGGAAAGTCCGTTACGGCGAGCATCGACCCGGCCTGCGACGCGCCGCCCAGCCATTCCGCCAGGCCTCCTGCCAACGCCGGCCACTGGCGCCACGACACCCATTCGGGAGTCCAGGCACCGAATCCGGAGGTGACCGACATGACCCGGCCGCGGCCCGATCGCTGGAACGCGATCAGCGGATCGCCCTGCCGGCTCTGAACCGCGACGACCGCGCCCGCTTGCGAGCGCGTCAGGGCGTGCGCCGCGATGGCGGGCCAGCCTTCGAGCGTGCGCGGATGGAACGGCAGTGCCTGGCGCTGCTCGACGGCGATCGCGCCGCGCTCGACCCGCGCCCGTTGGCGCTCGAGGCCGCTGCGCATGGCGCTCGGCAGCTCGGCGGTCTCGCTCACCCGCAGCACCTGTCCTTCATCGTCGCCAAACAGCCGCTGCAAGGCACGGACGTCCGCGTCCGGCCCGATCGCCAGGGCGATCGTGTCGACGCGGGCGCGCATCAGCCGTGCCCGCAACGCCGCGATCGGTGCGTCGTCGGTGAACCCGTCGGTGACCACGACGAGCATGCGCCGTCCTGTGCCCGAGCGCTCGAGCTCGGCGATGGCGGACTCGAGCGCGGGTCCGATCCGCGTCCCGCCGTTCGGGCTCGCGCGCCAGTCGCGCGCGAGCGCGGCGATGCCGTCCTCGGCGGGGCCGAGCGGGACGAGGACGCGCGGCACCACGTCGAAGACGACCAGTCCCAGCGAGTCGCGCGGGCCGAGGCTGCGCGCGGTCTCGAGCACGGCGCGCTGGGCGAGCTGGAAGCGGTCGACGCCGCCGCTGCCCTCGCCCATGCTGCCCGACTTGTCGACCGCGAACACGACGCTCACCGGCTGGTCGAGCGCCGCCGGCTCCGACGACACGGGAAGGATCGATTCGAGCGTCGACCCGCGGTAGCCGCCGCGCGCGAAGGAGCGCTCGCCGCCGAGCACCAGCAAGCCGAGGCCGCGGTCGCGGACCGCGGCGACGAGCGCGTTCCAGAAGCGCGGGCCGGCGTCCGTCACGGCCACGTCGTCGAGGACCACGGCCTGATAGCCGTCGAGACCGTCGGCGTGGGCATCGAGGCTCGTCGCGGGCACGACCTCGAGTTCCCAACCGCCGCGCAGGAGGCTTTGCGAAAGCGACCCCCTCGACCCCTGCGCATAGAGGATGGTTGCAGGCGGCGCGACGTCGATGGCAGCCGCGTCCGGCGCAGCATCGATCGTCGCTCCCGAGGCGGGGTCCCGCACCGCCACGTCGACGAGCATCGCGCCGCTGCGACCGGCGTCGAAGTCGATCGTCGCCCGTCCTGCGTCGACGACCATGGTGCTGACGGTTTGCGTCTCGCCGCTAGGACGGCGCGCACTCGCATCGACGCGAAGCGGCCGGTCCATCGCTCCGGCGAGCTGCACCGACACCTGGACGCGCTGACCGACGCGCACTCGCGTCGGCGCCAGCACCTGCGCGACGCGTACCGGAGGCGCCGGCCGGGAGACCGCGAACCAGTGAAGGGGCAGACGGGCCCCGCGCGCAGCGCGCAACGCACCTACCGCATCGCCGATGTTTTCCTGGCCATCGGAGACGATGACGGCGCCGGTCAAGGCTTCATCGGCGTGAGCGGCGAGAGCCGAGTGCAATGCCGCCTCGATGTCCGTCGACGACGGTTCGAGCCCTGCAGCGACGGCGCTGCCCACGGGCCCGGGCGCGCCGGGCCTGCCGGCGAAGTCGAGTCGCTGCAGCGCGCTTCCGGCCGCAGCCACGGCGTTAGCGACATCGGCCACCGCCTGGTCGGCGGCGGGACGCGGCACGCTCGCGGAGCGATCGACCAGCACCAGCCAGCGCGGCTTGCTGCGCGCGTCGAGCCACGACACGCCGAGCAGGGACAGGCTCAACGCGCCGAGCGCTGCCAGCTGAAGAGCGAGCGACGCCCAGGTCCTGACGCGGGCAGCGCTCACCCGCTTCGCGCCATCGCGGGCGCGCGCAAGCGAAAGCCCTGGCGCACAAGCGCGACCACTTCCCACAATAGGGCGAGCAACGCGACCAGCAGCACGGGCCTCGCCTCGTCGTTCGCCGGAAGAACCACCGTAGCTGCCGGAGGGACCGGCGGCGCACCGACGATCGGCTGCGGCACGACGAGGACCGAGCGGGGGCCGCGGTCGACGACGGCGATCTCGTCGAGCAGGCCGCGATCGAGCACGCTTTCGAACAACCAGTTCACGAGCCGTGGCAGCTCCGGCCCGCGGGCCGCGCCCATCGCCGCGAAGTCGAACGAGGTCTCGAGCCGCCGCGCTTGCCCCGCCCGTCGGGTCACGACAGGCTCGTCGCCGATCGCGAGCAGAACGGTGCTGTCCGGTTGCGCCTGCACATGCGCAGCGATCTGCAGACGATCGGTGTCGAGCTCGATGCGGCGCGACTGCGGCACCGCCGACGACCATTGGAGCGCGCCGCGAGGGCGAGTCGGGGCGCGGGCGACAAGTACGCGAATCGTCGGCAAGTCGGCCGGTGCGCCGGTCGCGCCGATCGAGCCGCAGTCGAGCGCCACCTCTGCCTCCCGTGCAGACGATGCGACGACCAGGGCCGGATGGGTGGCCACGGCTGCAGCCAGCGCTGTCGGGCAGGCCGCGTCGACGGCCACGCGGCGGCGGCGCAGCGGCGCGAGGTCGAGCGCGATCTCGTCGTCATCGGGCAGCGCGTCGGGCGGTTGCAGCGACGCGCGAACCGACGCCGATGCCAGGATCGAAACCTCGACCCGCTGCGAAGACCCTGCGCGAAGACGCGAGACACTGGCGCGCGCCACCTCGACGGCACCGGTGGTGAAGACGACCGCACGGTCTTCATCGGCCGTGCCGCCGTTGCTGACCTTGAGGAGCAGATCGAAGGTCGCCGGGTCATCCGCATGCCGGCGGGCCGACAGTGCCTCCAGGCCGACATTGCGCGCTGGGCCTCCCACCTGCACGACGCGATCGGGTCGCCGCTCGCCGGGCCAGGCGAGGAGCGTCGCATCGGCGCCGTCGGTCAACAACCACTGCTGGCTGGCGCTGCGGAGCAGCTCCGCGGGGGGCGCCGCCGGCTCCTTGCGACCGGCACTGGCGACCACCGTCGCGATCGTCCTGTCGGTCAGCGCGCCGAGACCGTTCCAGGGATCGGCGAGCGTGCGCACCTCGACGTCGGCCCGCGGCAGCTCGGCCAACAGCGAGCGCGCCCGCGCCAGGCCTTCGGCCAGCCGCGTCGTCTGCGCTTCGCGCGTCAGCATGCTGAGCGAATCGTCGATCCAGAGCGTCACACGGACGCGCGGGCCCGACCACTGCGGTCCGGCGAGGGCGATCGAGAGCAAGGCCGCGAGCAACGCGCGGCGCCGCCACGCCGGATCGGGAGGCCGATGATCGCCTGCCGCCTGCCGGCTCGCTTGCGCGTCGCGCCACAGCGCAAGACGAGACACCGCCACCTCGCGCCGATGCGGGCCGCCGCGATGCAGCCAGCGAATCGCCGGCACGAGTGCGAGCCCGGCCAGCCAGAGCGGCGTCGCGAAGGTCAGCAATGCGATCGCGCCCGAACCAGGTGGGCGAGCAGCGTTGCCTGCCAGGGCCGATTCACGTCCCAGTCGCTGAAGGTGACGCCGCTGCGCGCGCAATAGTTTTGCAACCGGGACGTCATCGCGGCCCTTTTTCGGGTCGCGGAAGCATTCGCGCCCTCGCCCGTGACGACATGCATCCGGTTCGCCGTCTCGACGTCGACGAGATCGAACTCGCCCGCCTCGCGCAACTCGGTCTCGGCGCCGTCGCTCACCTGCATCGCGTGCAATGCCGAGCAGCGCTGGCGCAGCGCGCCGAGGTCGCGGCACATCTCGTCGTCGGCGAGGAAATCGCTGACGACGAAGGCCGAGGCAGCGCCGTGCACGTGGCACGCGCAGACGCCCAGCTCCGATCGCTCCCCCGCCGGCGCCGGCGCCAAGGCGGTGAGGAGGCGCGCGATCTCGGCATAGTGATGCTGCCCGCGCCCGCGCGGGCAGTGCGCCAGCACCCGGCCACCGAAGGCCAGCACCTCGACGCGGTGACCCAGGTGGAGCAGCGCATAGGCCATCGCCGCCGCCATCCGCGCCGCGGAGCGCGCTTTCGCCGCATCGTGGACGGCCATCGACGAGCTGGCGTCGACGAGAAGGCTCCAGTCCGATACCGACTCCGACTCGAAGCGGCGCACGATCGGCCGGCGGAACCGCGCCGTCTGGCGCCAGTCGATGTGGCGGACTTCGTCGCCGGGGGCGTAGTCGCGATGATCGAAGTGCTGGATGCCCACGCCGGCGCGGCGCGAGATCGTGCGCGCGCCCGGTGCTTGCGCCTGGCGGTCGATCAACAGCTGCGCGGCCGCGCGCGCGAACGATTGCAGCTCCGGCTCGCTGGGCAGCGTCGCCCGGGTCAGAGTCGTGCTCGCCATCCGTCGATCACCGAAGCGAGCGCGGTGTCGGCGTCGATGCCGTCGAGCTCGCTCTCCAGACGCAGGAGGACGCGGTGGCGCAGCACCGGCAGCGCGACGGCGGCGAGGTCGTCGACGTCGACGTGCGATCGGCCGGCCATCACGGCACGCACGCGCGCCGCTCGAACCAGCGCCTGCAAGGCGCGCGGGCTGGCGCCGTAGCGAATATGGCGACGAGGATCAGGGCTCGCAGCGCCGCGATCGGGTTGCGTGGCGACGACGAGGTCGACCGCCGCCGCCTTGCAGCGCGCGGCCAGCAGCACGGTGCGGCACACCTGCGCAATGCGCAGCACGTCGGCGGGTCCGGCGATCGGCTGGAGCGTGTCGGCGGGCTCGCTGTCGAGCGAGACGTCGATCATGTCGAGCAGCGACTCGCGGCTCGGGAACGGCACCGTCAGCTTGAACATGAAGCGGTCGAGCTGCGCTTCGGGCAGGGGATACGTGCCTTCGAGCTCGATCGGGTTCTGCGTCGCCAGCACGCAGAACGGACGCGGCAAGGGGTGGCGGACGCCGGCATGCGTCACCTGCCCCTCCTGCATCGCCTCGAGCAGCGCCGATTGCGTGCGCGGCGTCGCGCGGTTGATCTCGTCGACGAGGACGAGCTGCGCGAACACCGGGCCGGGCCGAAACTCGAACGTCGATGCGCCTCCCGCCGCGGTGACATAGATCTCCGCGCCGGTGACGTCGGCCGGCATCAGGTCGGGCGTGCACTGCACGCGCGCCCATTGCAGCCCGAGCGCGGCGGCCAGCGCCTTGGCCAGATGCGTCTTGCCGAGGCCCGGCAGTCCCTCGATCAGGACATGACCCGACGCGAACACCGCCGTGACGAGGTGGCCGACGAGCTCGCCCTGGCCGACGATGACTCGCTCGAGGAGCGCGCGCAGCGCGAGCAGCCGACCGTGGGCATCGGCGAAGGCGTCGTCGGCAAGCGGTTCTGGTGTCATCGGCTTCGCCCGGTCGCCTTCATCCATGCTTGCAGATAGCTTGTCTCGGCGAGGCCCATTCGCACCTCGGCCACGGCCGGCGGTGGCGTCGCCGCCGCGCCGCGCACCATCGCGCCGGGCTTCGCGCCTTCACGCAGGGACAGGGTCTCGTCGAAGCCGCCGGCCTGTTCCATGTCGGCTTGCCGCTCGCCACCGGCGAAGCGCAGTGTCGACCCGGATCGGATCGCGGCGATCGTACCCGGCGCTGCCCGCGACGCACCGGCGTCAGCGCGCGAATCGGGACTGTCGCCGGCATCGCGACCCGACGCCGCGTCGGCCGACCGGCCCGGTCCCGCGGAAGCGCCGGCATCGAGCGTGGCCGACGAACGCGTATCGGGACCCGGCGCAGCGTCTGCCGACAGCGGCGCGACCCGAGACGCTGCGTCGGTCGATCTGCTGCCGTCGTCGGCTCGCATCGGACCGCCGGTCGGCGCGTCGCCGCCGCGCTGGCCCTCCCGTTCGCCGGGCGAACCGGTCGATCGCAGGGCGTTCGCGATCTCGCCCGCGAGCTGCGCGGCGACCGGAGTTCGGGCAGCGGCCGTCGCCGTGTCGTTCGACGCAGCGCCCGCGGACGGGCGCGCCGGCCGAAGCGCCGTCGCCGCCGTGTCGGCCAAGGTCAGCACGAAGAGCGCAAGCATCCCGCAGACGGCCATCGCAAGCAGCGAGCGCGCGACGGGGACCGATGTTCGTTGCTCGCCGAGCGATCGGAGCACGCCCGGCACCTTCGCTGCCGCCCATCGCTCCAGCCAGCGGACGGCCTGGACGTGCGCTGGCGTCGGCGTGTTCGAGGCCGGCTCGAGCAAGGTCGTGAACGCGGAAGCGCCGCCGAGATGGCGGTCGATCCAGAGCGCGCAGTCTCCGTCGGCCGGACGACGCCACGCCACCATGACCCCGGACACCGCCCACTCGATGCCAACCACCCACAGCACGCCGCCGACGGGCAGCGACAGTGCGGCCAGATGGAGGGCGCCGGCAAGCAGCATGGTCGCTGCCGACAGCCACGCGGCGCGCCGGACGGCGACGCGGCCCTGCTCGCGCCACAGGTGGTGGCGCACCGCGTCGAGCAGAGTGCGAACGTCGGGATCGCCCATCGCCGTCAGAGCCCGGAGGGAAACGACCAGCGGTCGTGGCCCAGCCACAGCGCGGCAGCGAGCACGACCCCGGCGGCGGAGGCGATCGACTCGACGAGGTCGGCGCGCGTCACGACGCGACGGAGACCCTGGCCAATGAGCGGCACCACGATCGCCTCGGCGAGCAGGAAGCCCTCTGCCAGCAGCGACTGCGCCAGCGACGCGGTGCTGGCCGACCACGCCATCGCCACGACCGGCCACGACGGCGCCACCACCGCCAGAGACGATGCAGCGCCAGCTCGCCAGCCGCGCAGCGCGCCGATGCGCACGCCCAGCACCGGCACGACGAGGGCGCGGACGAGCCAGGCGATGTGCAGTGCTTCGGCCGAGCTTCGCGCAGCATCCGCGCCGTGATCCGTCGCGAGGCGGGCGCTGCCGAGCCACCAGGCAGCGAAGGCAGCGGCGAGCCCGAGGCCGCCGATCGCGGCGAAGCGGCGCACGGAGACCTCGCTCATGGTCCCGGCGGCATGGCCACCAGCAGCCAGCCGGTCGAATCGACCGGCGCGCCGGCGACGCCCGACAGATCGAGCGCCCAGAGCGCAGCGGATTCCTCGAAGCCGGTCCGTGTCGACGCCAGGCGCAGGGCGTCGTCGGCCACGGCACGGCGCGCCTCGGCACCGACGATCGTCGTGGTGCCGGGAGCGATCGCCGGCAACTCGTGGACGACTCCGCCCACCAGGAGCACGCCGCTCGGCCACGCCCTCGCCCCTGAATTGCGAACGGCATGCGAGCCGTCGGCTCGCGTTGCGATCGCGATCGATCTTTCCATAGGAAAGGTCCCCCGATAGCACAGGGCGACCTGTCGGAACAGGCGCGTCTCGAACGCGGCGGACAGCGCTTGCCCGCCGCTCGCATCGACCTCGAAGCGCATCGCCTGACCCGCCTCGCAGGGTTGCACGGCAGAGCCGAGTTGCGGTGGCAGCGGCACCCGCACGCGTTCGCGGAGGATGCCGGGAAAACGCTGCCAAGCCTGGTAGCGGGCCAGCGTTGCCCCCGATTTTCCTTCGCTCCAGACGACGAGCTGCGATCTCGGCTGCATGACCTGCAACAGCCCGAGGAGAGCAGCGATCGCGAGCGCCGGTGCGAGCAGGATGACCGGCAGCGCAGGAAGGTAGACGAGCGCCAGAGCGGTGGCGGCAAAGTACACGGCGAGACCCACTGCGACCGCGTTCCAGGCGGCGTGGCCGGGTCGGGCGAGCGCGCCGACGCTGCCGAGCGACAACGCGGCCGGCACGCTCGTCGCGAGCGATGCGCTCAGCATCGCCTTCGCCTCCGCCAGCGATCGGGCGTTCGTTGCGGCGCGACCACCACATCCGCGCGCACCGTCGATGAGGCGCTGGACTTCGGCGCCCGCGTTCAGCACGACGAGTCGGCCGCAGTCGGCCGTGTAGGTGACGAGCGCGCCGAGCTGGCGCTGATCGAGCGCCGCGAGCGTCGGCGCGTCGACGATGAGGGCATCGATGCTCGAATACGCCGATGCGTTGCGCGGCAAGTCGTCGGCCGCCAGAGCGATGGCGTGAAAGCCCTCGAGCGTGACGGACTCGCCGCTCGCCAGCGCCAGGCCGAGCAACGGCGACTCGGATTGCGCCAGGGTCACGTCGCGCGCTGCCGCCGCCCCGGGGGCCACCCGCACGTGCACGGCCGACGCAGGCGCGGCGGCGATGGCGATCTGCACTCGCGCCACGCGTCCGGGCTGGAGCTCGACGCTGGCGCCGACGGACTCGCGCCCGGCGTCGACGTCGAGCGACGCCCGCGTTTCGACGTCGCTCTTCAGCCGAATATCGATCTCGGTCGTGCGGCCCGGGCGCGTCCAGCCCTTCCAGGCCGGGTTCGCGCTCAGCTCGATGCGCGGCTCCGCGCTCGCCGGTGCAAGGCAGCAGAGCGCCAGTCCGAGCAGCAGCAGGCCGCGCGACACCGCGTCACTTCAGCGCTTGCTCGAGCGCGATCACCGACCACGCGGTGACGAGCTGGGGCCGATCCTCCCACCAGGCGTTCGACTCGCGGTTGGCCCAGCTGCCGTCCGGGGCCTGCAGGCCCAGCAGCTTCTGCGCGAGCTCGTTGCGCCAGTTGTGCTGCTGGCCCTTGCCGTCGGTGAACGTGTCGGCCCCGTAGGCGAGCATCACCTTGGCGAAGGCGTTGTAGAAGTAGAAGAGTCCGTGCTTCTTGTTGGTGCCGGGGTTGACGTCGAGCGTGTAGTTGGCCGTCATCCACTTGTACGCGGCCTGGATGCGCGGATCGTTCCGGTCGACGCCGGCGAAGAGCAGGCTGAGCATCCCGGCGGCCGTCATGCCGCCGTACGACGCCGTCCCGTTCTCGTACTCGGGCGGGTTCGATCCGGGCCGGTACGCGAAGCCGCCGTCGTTCGCGGCAAACTTCTGGTCGTTGCTCTCGCTGCGGTTCTGGGTCCGGTTCACGAACGTCAGGGCCTTCTGCCAGACCGGATCCTTCGGGTCCATCGACGAGCCCTTGAGTCCCTCGAGCACGATGTACACGTTCGACAGGTCGGGCCGCTCGCCGCCGCCGTAGCCGATGCCGCCGTAGTACGGATGGTCCGGCTTGTAGCCCTCCTCCTCGTCGACCTGATGATGGACAAGAAACTTCTGGCCAGCCGCGATCACGGGCGCGTATTTCGGGTTCTTGGTCGCCACGAGCGCGTTCAGGGCGACGGCAGTGTTGTATGCCGTGGCCTGCAGCGTCGCGCTGATCGAGCCGTCGGGCTTGGCCTTGGTCACGATGTATTCGACCTGGCGCGTGATGAAGGCGCCGTCGCTCTCGTTGTAGTTCTCCGGGCTCTCGAGGAAGGCCCGCAGCGCGAGCCCCGTGATGCCCACCGAGTTCATCATCGAGCCGTCCGGCGCCTGTTGGCCGCGCAGGTAGTGCAACCCCATCGCGATGGCCCGGCGGGTCCGGCGCTGGAGTTCCGGATCCATGGCGCCAGCCGCCCACGCCGTGCGAGCGGCGAAAAAGCCGCAGGCCGGCAGGGCGAGGACATGTCTTCTCTTCATCATCGGCTCTGCTCCTGGGGGGGATGGATCGGGATGGCGGGAGTCGCGAGGCGAGGCCGTCGCGATGCGAGCACGGTCAGCGCGAGGGCGCCGCACGCCGCGGCGTAGCCCCAGGCGAGCGTGCCGAGCTCCGGATACGAGACGGCAAGCACGGCGAGGTTGGAGTGCTCGTAGAGCCATGGGTTGTGCATCAGGTCGTTGCCGGCGGCGACCGCCAGATGCGTGACCGGGCTGACGCCGACGACGAGATCGATGATGCCCGGATGTCGCGTCGACAGCGACTCCGCCGCGGGGCCGAGCCAGAACGGCAAGGTGCCCAGCGCGGCGAGCGCGCCGGCCGTCGTCGGCCCGACCAATTCGCGGGCGCTGCCGGCACCGTCGGCGGAGCCCATCCAGACGCGCTCGATGGCCGCGGCCGCGGTGTGGGTCAAGACCAGGATCGCCATCAGCATCGCGCACGCCGAGGCGACGCGACTCCACGGCTGCGCCGAATGGACGAGCAGGACGATGGCTGCCAACGCGGCCGACGCGGCCGACCAGGCGACGACGCGCAGGGCCGTGCGCGACCCGGTCGCGGCACGGCCGGGCCAGAAGAGCGGGGCGAGCAAGCCGATGACCGCGGTGACCTCGACCCGAAGCGACGACGGTTGGCCGGCGGACGATGTCGCACCCCAGGCCGCGAGGATGGACATGGCCGCCACGAGCAGCAAACCCCAGCGTGCCACGATCACTTGGCGACAGGCGCGGCGTCGACGATCAACTCGACGGCGGAGCCGACCGGCGGCATGAGTGAACTGCCGCGCACCGTGCCATAGGCGCCGACGCCGACGCCGACGACCGAATCGATGATGCAGTTGGGATCGTGCACGAAGCCGATCAGCGTTCCGGTGAGGTCGGGGACGAAGCCGGCGCTGGGGTCCGATGGCACGGCGCCGGTGTAGACCCATTCGACCGCGTCCGGCTTGACGCCGGCTTCGGGGTTGAGGATGGCTTCCGCGGCGGAGATCTGGCGGCGCTTGCCCCCGTCCGACCAGGCGATCGAGAGCGCGATCCGCCGACCCGGGAGCGGTGTCTGGTTGTTTCGGTTCACCGGGCCGAGCTTGGGATCGCGCTCGAGGCCGATGAGGATGCATGCCAGGTTGAACTCGCTGCCGGTGGTGTCGACCTCGAGCAGCGTCTCGTAGGCCTTCATGCCGCCGGGCGCCGTCGCCAGGTACTCGAGCGGCTTGCCGAGCACGAGCACGCGGGCCGGAACTGAAAAACGCCGCGCCCCCTTGTCGACGACGACGGCGCCGATCTGATAGCGATCGCCGCCGAGCGGCTTCATCGCGCCGACGCGCGGCGGCGGCGCCGTCTGCGCGAGCGAGCGGGAGCCGACGCTCGCCGTGACCCAGCCGAGCGCCGCGAGGAAGGTGCGACGGCGGTCTATGGCTTCACCCCGAGGACGACCCGGTGCGGCATCGGCGGCGGCAGAGGCACGACGCGCAAGTCGCGAAATCCGCTGTCCTCCATCCAGCCCCGCACGTCGGCGTCGGAATGCACCCCGCCATCGGGCGCGGTCAGCATCATGTTGAGACCGAACATCGCCGCGAAGGTCGGCTGGCTTCCGCCACGATCGGTGAAGACGTCGCTCACCACGAGCAGACCGCCGGGCTCGAGGCAGGCAGCGGCACGCGCGATCAGGCCGCGGCAGGCCTGCTCGTTCTCGCGATGGAACATCCCCGACATCAGCACGACGTCCTTGCCGGAGCCGAAGTCGCTGCTGTGGTAGTCGCCGTCGCGCAGCGTCACGCGGGCGCTCGCACCGGCGGCCGCGACGAGCTCGCGCGCCACGGCAGCGACGCCGGGCAGCTCGAGCACCTCGGAAGCGAGGCCGGGAAAGCGCTCGGTGAGCAACACGGAGTACGTGCCCGGCCCGCCGCCGACGTCGAGCATCGAGCATCGGCCCTGCAGATCGAGGATGCCGACCAGCGCCCGCGCGACGCCGAGGGCACGCTCGTGCATGGCCTGAACGAAGGTGCGCGTGCGGACGGGGTCATCGCCGAGGTAGGCCTCCGCTGGCAGCGCCGGCTTGCCCGACCGCAAGGCGCCTTCGAGATTCCCCCAGGTGGCGTAGAGCTGGTCGCTGTAGCGGATCGCGTTGCCCATGAAGGCAGGACTGCGCTTGACCAGGAACGTCGCGGCCACAGGAGCATTGCCGAAGCGCCCGGCGTCCTCCGAAAGAAAACCGAGGCCGACGAGAGACCGCAGGAAGAGCCTGGTGCTCCGAGGATCGAGATGCAGGCCGACGGCCACGTCCTCCGGCGCTTTGGCGCCGGAGGCGAGGAAGTCGAACAGGCCGATGCGGTTGGCCGTGAGGAGCGTCTGGCTCTCCCAGTACGCTGTGCTCAGCCGCACGATCGACGATGGATCGGGGCCCCTCGGGGCGGGCGACGACGTCGTGTTCATGCGGCCGCGAGTGCGGTGCGATCCATGTCGCACTCGAGTTGCATGTAGGCGCAGCGGTGGCACATGAATCCCTCCGAGACCGTCAGGCCGTGGCGCTGGCGGATGTCGTGATAGCCGGAGTTCAGCGTCTCGAAGTAGTTGCGGATGCGGGCGTGAAAGTCGGATCGCGTGCGCCCGCCGACGGGCCAGACGAGCGAGTAGATCGGAATGATCCCGCGGGTGCACAGGTCTTCGGCGCCTTGCAGCGCGATGCGCGCAGCCTCTTCCCACTCGAGTCCGTGCTCGGGCTCGAGCTCGATGCCCGCGACCATCGCCGAGTACACGTTGCCTCGGCCCCAGAGGCGCACCGCGGTCTCGAGCGCCTCGATCCAGCGGGCATAGCCGACGTACCGGTTCTTGCCGGGGCACACCTTCGCGAACAGCGGCTCCGACCACATCTCGAGGTTGAAGCAGACGTGCTGCACGAGTTGCTCGGCGTGGAACTGCTCGATGACATCGTCAGGCAGCGCGCCGGATCCGAGCGACACCGGAATTCCGCGCTTGTTGGCCTGTTTGACGAAGCGTGCCAGCTGCAGGAAACGCTCGCCTTCCTTCCTCGCGTCGGTGAGCGAGCCGCCGACGAGGTAGATGTGGCGGATCTCGGTCTGATCGATGACCGCCTGCAGCGCCTCGGCCATGCGCTCGAGCGTGGGCGGGGGAATCTCGACCCGACCGGTCTTCTGGCCGAGGTGCACCGTGCGCTCGTCAGGCGCCCCGTAGGCGCAGAAGGTGCATCGCATCGAGACGCCGTCCTGCTTGTGCAGAAAGTATTCGCAGCCCGGGGCGACGTTGATGACGAGCATGTCCCCGTGCGTGGTGACGCCCGCCTGCGAGAACGGCAGTCCGTCGGCCGTCTTCTGCGTGAGCCAGGGACGCAGCGGCTCGAACTCGATCGCCACCTCCTGTCCGCCGCGATCGTCGATCAGCCGGTAGCCGTCGTCGCGCGAGCCCTCGACGTGCCACGGCGAGTCGCCGTTGCCCATGATGCGGATCTCGGTGCCGTCGCCGGTATTGATCAGATAGGGGATGGTCGCGATGCCGCGGCCGGTGGGATCGTGCTCACCTTCCTTGAATCGATACGGGTAGTAATTCGGCATCGAATGTGCTGCCGCAGCCGCCAAGGCTGGCGTGTAGCGAATGCCTTCGCACATCACCTGGACCTTGAGCGCCGGCGAGCCGGTGAGCGTGATCATGTCGGCCATTTCCCCTTGCTGCATGAACTTGTCGCTGCGGCAAGATCGCTCACCCGAGGCCGCGGCGCCGTCGTCGAGCGATGATGCCATGCGCCCGGAGCGCGAGCGCGAACGCGAGTACCGCTTGCGAACTCTGCGCTGCGACCGGTCATGGGCTCGGCCTTGCGCCTCGTTGCGCTTGCGCGTCGCGCAATGCGCGGTGCAAGATGGCGGCCGAGTCGCGCCGAGGAGATCATCGAATGCTGTTCCTTCTGACCAGTCGCATCCGACCCGGCCTGGGCGCTGAACAGTACGGCGAACTCGCAGCACTGGCGAAATCGTTCTACGCATCGATTCCCGCCGACGTGACGATTCGCGGCGAATGGGCGGCAGTCGACCGGTCGGCCAACTACTCGCTCCTGGAAGCGCCCGACATCGACGCCGTACGCCGCATCCAGGCCCCGTTCGCGCCGTTCACGGAGACGACGATCGTCCCGGTGAACCCGATCACCGGCTGGACGGCCTCGTAGCACCGAGGCGCGCGCGCGCGGTGGCCGAACCCGGCCGGCCGGCTGCGGCAGCGAAAGCATCTCGAACGAGCCGGCTGCGCTTTGCATTCAACCTCCTGCGCGGCCTTGGCCGCCTTTTTCGAGCCGTTTGCAGGCGGCCTGGAAGCCGCCGTCGCAGGCGCGCCCGAGATACCCGCGACCCTTTTCGGGATCGCTGGGGATACCGTCGCCCTCCTGAAGCATCACGCCGAGATCCGCGCAGGCCGAAGCTGATCGGAGGGTGCAGGCGCGGTCGAGAGCGATCACCGCTCGGGGAACATCGCGGTCGCTTCCGGTGGCAAGGAAATGGACCCCGGCGAGTCGAACGCAGCCGTCGGACCAACCTTGCCGGCAGGCGCGCTCGAAGAGTTCTGCAGGAGGCAGGCCTTGCAGCTGGCCCTGTCCCTCTTGAAGCAGGATCGGATAGTCGGCGGGGGTCGGGGACGAACGCCGATAGAAGCCATCGGCCGGACTCGCACCCGTGGAAGCCAGCGACAGGTTTCCGCAGGCGGCGGCCAGCTGCAGTGCACAACCACGCCCGAAGGCCTCTCTCGGCGGCATGACCGCGGCGGCTCGACCCGACGCCTCGAGGAGTGCGAGATCGTTGCAGGCCCAGCCGGACCCCTGGATGCAGTACTGCTTTTCGAGCTGCGACAGAACCAGGCAGCCGTTGTGCCGGTTTTCGACGCACGCCTGCTGCCAGAACGGCACCCAGCGGCGCGGCCGGTACGCGTCCATCGGGTCGCTGACGAGAACGAATGCCAGGGCCCAGATTCCGACGTAGGCCAGGTTGCGTTGCCGCGCTTTCAGCGCCCGGCCGAGTCGGGCGGGGTCGATGCTGCGCAGCCACTTCGATCGCGCCGCTGCATCGATCAGCTGGATCGTCATGTTCATCAGCGGCACAGCCATCAGCTTGTCGTAGAACGTCGGCGCTCCGAGGCGGCCGAGCAGGCCGAACAGCGCGACGACGCCCAGACCGTAGAGCACGCCATAGAGCATGCGACCGAGCTCCGTGCGGGGCGAAGTCGACGGGTCGGTGAACAGGAGATGCATCCCCAGGAACACGGCGGCGGGGACGAACGCATCGACGAAGTAGGGGGTACCGAAGATCGCATACCAGGCCAACCCGAAGGCGAATACGGCGAGGACGGCCGACATCGTCATCATCGTCACGCCGAACAGGATCTGGCCCGGCAGGGCAACGAGGAAGATCCAGAGCCTGATGTGCGGCGGCAGCTCGAATGTCTGCGCGATCTCCTGCCCCCAGGTGATCGCCGTCGTGCCGGTGAGGATCAGGCCGAGCGAGAAGACGCCGAGAGGAAACGACGAGGGGTTGAAGATGTGAACCCGGCGTCCGTCCTTGTTCCAGCGAATGAATTCCTTGGCGAGAAATCCCACCGCCACCATGAGGAATTGGAGATAGAACCAGTCCGGCTTGAACCAGAGGAACAGGTTGATGCTGAAGATGATGGGAAAGGGACCGAACCCGAGCGTGTAGGTGTCCCGGCGTGACCACGCGAGAAGCATGTCGAACGCGTAGGCGAAGAGAAGCTGCGCCGCGAGGAGGTGGAACGAGTCGTACACCTCGCGCCAGTACCAGCCCCAATACAGCATGACCGAAAACTGCGCGCACGCTTGCAGATAGTGCTGCTTTCGCAATTCGATCTCGAGCACCAGCGGCCGTACTCGACGCCGCAAGACGACGAGCAGCACGGCGGCCCAGAGGGCCATAACGCCTGCGGCCCCCCAGAACGACACCATCTCCATGGGGTGGCCTCGGACCGACGCCAGCAGGCCGAGGGCCGCCAGCGACGCAGCGAAGGCGAGCGGCAAGGCCAGCGCGAGGCTCGGATCGAGGTTCCGGCGGCGCGGCGCCGCCGGCACGTCGATCACTGCGGCCACGGCTTGACGAGGGCTATGTGACGCAGCCGCGACACCGGTCACCTTGAAGCTCCATTCATATTCCGCCGCGCAGGTAACGCGAGTGGGTCAGCCCACAACACCTCCCGATGATGGGGTGCGAACGATGTGCCTGTAAACCCCGCGATCGCGAGTGCAGTCGGGCGCGCCGCGCAGACCCACTTCGCGGAGCCTTGGCGAGCCGGCGCCGGCCGAGGGCACATGAAAAAAGGCAGAACGTGCAGGCCAGGGCCTGCTCTCGTTCTGCCTTCGTCATCAGGCCGGGCAACGGCCTGAGCCAGAGTCCCCGCTTACGCTTTGCGGCGCCGACGCAGCGCCAACGCGGCGAGGCCCGTCGCGAGGAGCACCATCGTCTCCGGCTCGGGGACGGGGTTGATCGCACAGGGTGCACCTGTGATGGAAACGCAGATCTCGCCGTTCACGGCGGTGACTCCGGCAAGGTCCGCTGACCCATCGAAGTTCGACAGGACGACGTTTGACAAGGTCAATGGGCTGAGCCCCTCCGCCAAGCCCTTGAAAGTCACCGTCGCAAGGATGAACGACGATCCCTCCGAAACTCCGAGCGCCGCCTCGTTCGCATCTTTATCTGCTAGTACGAAGAGATCTAGATTCCCAAGGCTTGGGAAGCCGAACCCAAAGCTAAGGTCCGTGGCCCCAAGCATCTTTCCACCAGGGTCCGCCAAGAAGCTATCGCCCAACAAGAACGTGTCGTTGTAGCCGAGCGTGAAGGAAAAGCCTCCGGTCGGTTCGTTCAGGCCACTGACGATGATGTCGACCGTCGCCATGCCGGTGACGCCGATCATCTGCGTCGCCGGGGTGACGGTGACGACCGGCCCCGCCTCTGCCTGCGAGAGGAAAGCGGTCGCGGCAAGCGCCGCGAGAGCCAGCCGCTGAAGTGTCCGATGGATCGATTTCATAACAGGTCTCCACGTAAACGGATGAACTCGGGTTCGACGCAGCCCCCTGCGGGAGCGCTGCTGTTGTCGCAGCGGCACCCGGGCAGGGACTGCTTGGTGCACATCACTGAGGCGTCAGCCTGAGCTGGCAGTAGCGGACGTCGGCCACGTCGATCCGGCCATCCTTGTTCGGATCGAACGGATCATTCGGCCCGCTGGCTGCCTGACCATTCTTGGCGCGGATCAACAGGAGGTCGGCATTGGTCACCTTGCCATCACCGTTCACATCGCAAACGATCGTCGGGTTCACCCACGTCTTCGTCACGACGTTCGACGAGAGCGATGTGCCGATAAACGCCTGGATCGTATCCACGCCCGCTCCGTTGTCGTCGTGGTAGGTGAACGATGTCTTGCCGTCGATGGCCGTCGTACCGGTGCCGGTCTTGCCGGCATTTTGGCTGCCCACCAACACCCTGAACGTGATCGTCACGCCCGGCACCGGCGTCCCGGTCGTGCTCTGGGCGAAGGCCGTGACCGTGTGATCCGTGCCAACAGGGTTGATCGCGCTGGCCGGTGACAGGCCGACGGTCGAGAACAAGGTCGGGTCAGGGGCCACCAAGGCCACGGGGGCCAGGATCAACTCGGCGATAGCCGAATTGATCATCACGCCGGCGGAACCGCAGCAGGAGAACTGCATGCTTGCCCAACTTCCGCCAGTCGTGGCCGTCGGAGAAGTTTGCGTCGCTACCAGGAAGTCCTGGTACTCCCCGTACCAGTCGCTGGCGGCGGTCAAGGAGGCGATGCCGTAGAGCTTGAGGCCCTTGAAAGCGTTGTACATCCCATAGGAACAGCCCTTGTTCTGACCGAGGCTGCACGTGCTGGTGTAGTCGCCCGCCACGTTACCTGTCCAACGGTCGTTGATCGCCTTTGTCGCCGCCGTCACTCTCGGATCGCCGAGGACGACCCCTCGGTAGAAGAGGCTCTGGAGGTAGATGCCGGCGCGGGCGAGGTTGGGCAGGCTGCTCGAGGCGGGATTGTTGTCCGCGTTGTAATCGAAGCTTCCGTCGGTGTTGCCGGAGGAGGCCAGGTCGAAGGCGAATTCGGAGGAAACGAACGGTGCCACTGCGACGCCGCTGGCGCCCGCGTCCAGGAGAGCAAGCACATTCCAGCCGACGGTCGAGCCGTCCGATGTCGTGCAGGCGTTGTTGGTGAGCGTGTAGTACCAACCACCCCGGCCGACGCAGCCCGCGCCGCCGTCGTTCTGGCCCCAGGCCACGGTGTTCATCAAGCGCTGCGCGACCTCGCCCAGCGTCTTGCCGCCCACGTAGACACCGGTGCCGCCCGCAAGCCCGACCGGAATCGGCCGGTTCAGCGCCGAGCTTCCCAGCACCGCAAGCACGGCGATGGACGTACCGTAGCCGGCGTTGGGGTCCGGGTTGTAGAGGCCGGTGCAATTGATCGGCTCCAGCGGAATGCCGACACACGGATTCCCCGACGCCGTCTGGGTGTTCAGCGTTTGCTGCGCCAGGTTGGCGACGATGTAGTTCATCCCGCGCTGCACAGCGTACTTCGGGTAGATGCCGGTGGGCGTGTTGGCGTTGTTAGGCAACTTGTAGTTGTGGTTCTCGAATGCGAGCACCGCGAACGATGTGCCGACGCGCGGATAGCTGCCGTCCCACGACGTCTCCGGATTCGTGTCGAAGGTGGTGCGATTCGACTGACTGACCCACAGGTAGCGCAGTCCGTCTTCGATCGCCTTGTTGATCTTCAAGCCGCGCAGGTCCGCAGCCGACAGCAACGCGCTGTTGAACACCTGGACCTTGGCCGTCGCCGCTTCCGCTCCGACGGTCAGGGTGACGGTGAACGTACCGCTGATCGCATAGATGTGGTTGAAGGCAATGTAGGACCGGTCGCCGACGGTTCCGACCGTGGCCAGCGACCCGTCGCCATAGTCCAGCGAGAACGCCGTGCCATTGGCCAGCGTGCTGATTCCCCACACGACCTCGGGCGCTCCCATGAGGAAGTCGCGGTCCGGCATCAGCAACGTCTCGGCGTGCGCGGCCGATGCGGTGGCCACAACGGCGACGAGCGCTACCGCAGCCTTCCGGACGAACGTCCCGAGCGAATGCCAAGCCCGGGCGAGGACCTCCCCTGGCGAACGGCCATCGGACACTGTGCACACTTGCGACATAGCAGCCCCTCAGTTGCTGTAGACGACCGAACTCA